>CAYYWB010000050.1:0-14836 GCA_964475285.1 uncultured Bifidobacteriaceae bacterium
CGTGAGGTTTTTGGCCTCGCGCGCCGCGCGGAGTTGTTCGGCGACCGTTGGCATTTGTCTTATTTAGCGCAATTGACGCGGACTTGGCAATCTTGTAAAACGCCTGCATGAAAATCCTCCTTCGGCGGCTGATTTTTATCTTTCTTGGCCTGGCAGTGCTGGTGGCGATTTTTTACGCCGAGGAGGACTGGCGCGGCAAACGCGCCTGGGAAAGATGCAAACGCGAGTTGGAGGCCAAAGGCGAAGTGCTGGATTGGAACGCCTACATACCGCCGTCCGTGCCGGACGACCAGAATTTTTTCAAGGCGCCAAAAATGGCGGCATGGTTTGTGAAATTGCCTGCGATGCCAAATCGGTGGCTGTCCACGAATGATTTCAACGAATCAGAAGCATTTTCCAAGCGTTTTTACTCCAACACAAATACAACCGCTACGATCACAACCGAACCGGCGGCGCGCGATTATCTGGCATGGAGCGACCAGTTCCAGCCGGATTTCGATTTGATGCGCGAGGCATTGAAACGTCCTTACGCGCGGATGGACGGCGACTATTCGATTCCATACCAGATGCCGATTCCGAATTTTGTCAACGTGCGCAATGTCGCACAGGTTCTCGCGCAACGCGCGAAATGCGATTTGTTGCTCGGCCAGCCGGACAAGGCTTTGCAGGAATTGACGCTGCTGCACGACATGTGCCGCCTGCTGGAAGCCGCGCCAACCGGCAAGCCGATGACTTTGGTCGCGGCGATGATCAACGTCGCTGTCATCGGACTTTATGTGGACACCCTCGCCACCGGTTTGCAATCGCACGCCTGGCAGGAGCCGCAGCTTGCTGCGCTTCAGGAACAACTCAAGGAAATCAATTTGACTCCGTTTGTGTTCGGCGCGCTCCAAGAAGAACCGGCGAGCTTATGCCGCACCGCTCAAACCGCCTGGATCCCAAAAATATTCGATTTGACAAGCCCCACGAAATGGACTGAAAGATTCCGTTTATGGCGCTGGTGGCTCTGGCCGCGCGGCTGGACTTACCAAAACATGGTCAATGTCGCCATGCTTGGGCAGAAGCCGCTGGAAGGCTTTGACCTCGCGCACGACACCGTTGCGCCGCGCAAATTTGAAGAAGCATCCCGCGAAGTTGACAAATTTCTCCGTCACAAGTCGCCATATAAACTTCTGGCGGCAATCGCTATTCCCAATTCTACCAAGGCGGAACAAACCACCGCTCACAATCAAACGATGGTGAACGAGGCGCAAATCGTCTGCGCGCTTGAGCGTTACCGCCTCGCGCACGGCGAATATCCCGAAACACTCGACGCGCTTTCGCCGCAATTCATCGGAAAAATTCCGCACGACATCATCGGCGGCAAACCGCTCATTTATCGTCCCATTGCGGATGGAAAATTCCTGCTCTATTCCATCGGCTGGAATGAAAAGGACGACGGCGGACAGCAGGAAACGCCGAAGACAACGAACGGCGCGGTTGATTTCACCAAAGGCGATTGGGTCTGGAAGAATTGAATTGGGAGGGATGGCGTGTCGCCGTCCCAAATCAACAATTGGCTCCTTCCGTTGAACCTTTTCTCGCCTCGCGCATTCCACTGGATGAAAATGCCGGCAGTGGCTGAAAGCGAACAATTGCCCGTGCAACAGGCCCGCGAGGGAAAACCGGAGGCTTGGGACACGCTGTTTCGCCGCTACCAACTGCCGCTTTACGTTTATGTTTTTGAACTGGTCCATGACGAGCAGACGAGCCTCGACATCGTGCAGGAGACTTTCATCGCCGCCGCGCGGCACATCGGCGGCCTGCGCGACGACGACAAATTTGGAAGCTGGCTCTTTGGCATCGCGCACCAAAAGGTCATTCAACACTGGCGGAAACAAAATCGTGGGGAGATTCTGTTTGATGAAATCCCGGAAGCGCCCGGAGAATTTGAAACCGGCCCGGATGATTTGCTCATCCGCCGCGAACAGGAAGCCGAGTTTATGAATCTGCTGAATCAATTACCGCTGCCGCAACGCTCTGTGCTGCTGCTGCACTTCGTCGAGGATTATTCGTTGGAAGAAATCGCGCGCATTACGGAGACGCAGCTTGGCACGGTAAAATCACGGCTGCACTACGCCAAACGCGCCCTGCGCAAACTGCTGGAACAAAATGAAAGATGAAAATTCAACGCAAAGGCGCAAAGACGCCAGGCGGGCAAAAAACCGCTTTGCGCCTTGGCGTCTTTGCGTGAGAACTTTTTATGAAAACGCCGCGTGAAATTCTGTTGGAACACCATCAAGCCGCCGCGCCAAAGCTCGACGCGATTCGTCAATCGGTCGTCTCGGAGGAATTGAACAACAAAGCAACAAAGACACAAAGTTCGGTTTCCAGCTTCGTTCCTTCGTTGCTTTGTTGTTCGAATAACGTCTGGCTGGAACTTATCTGGCCGAGCCGCCGGATTTGGGCGGGGCTGGCGGCGGTGTGGGTTTTGATTTTCGTTTTCAATTTCTCGCAGCGCGATCCGGCCGAACTCATGGCGCGAAAATCCCCGCCGCCGTCGCCGGAAATGATTCTGACGTTCCGGCAGCAGGAGAGATTGCTGGCCGAGCTGATTGGGCCGAACGAAAACCAGGCCGCCGAACCGCCGAAACCATTTTTGCCGCAGCCACGAAGCGAAGGACGCTTTGAAACGCTGATGACATGAAATGGCAGGAACGCCGCGCTGCGGCGTCCGGTCGGCGCAGCGCGCCGACCCTACCAAAATGAAAATTATGAACGAAACACCAAAAAGCAAACGGGGCTGGCGGATTCTGCGCCGGATTTTGATTGCGCTGGCCATGCTCGCCACGCTGATTGCGCTTCTTTACGCCGAGGAGGACTGGCGCGGCAAACGCGCTTGGGAAAATTACAAGCGCGAGTGGGAAGCCAAGGGCGAGAAATTTGACTGGCAGGCATTTGTTCCGCCAACCGTGCCGGACGACCAGAATTTCTTCACCGCGCCGGTTTTCACAAATGCACGAAATGGCAAAATTAGGATGTTGGAAGCTGGCGACGACGGCGGACCTGATTTGCGCACGAACGCAAGCCGGAGCGGTTATGCCATTTATCGGATGCAGATGACTGATTTACTAGCATGGCAAAATTATTATCGCTATCAAACCAACGCAGATATGCTGAAACAGTTTCCCACCCGACCTCAAATGCAAACGCCCGCCGCCGATGTCTTGTTTGCCTTGAGTAAATTAGATTCAGCGGTTGAAGAATTGCGCGAGGCCAGTCAGCGACCATACGCCAGCGTTCCATTGAATTACGCGGATGGATTTGATTCCGTCTCAACGTTGTTGCCGAGTTTGGCGGAATTGAAACGATGCAGTCGGGTGCTGCAATTGCGCGCCGTCGCTGAATTGGCTGACGGCCAAAATGCAAAAGCGCTGGATGATGTAAAGTTGTTGCTATATTTGAACAATTCCCTTCGTAATTCGCCGTTTTTGATTTCCCATCTCGTGCGAATTGCAATCGTGGCCATTGGCATGCAACCGATTTGGGAAGGTTTGGCGGAAAATAAATGGTCGGACGAACAGCTCGTCGCACTCGAAACGGAATTGGGGAAACTCGACTATCTGGCGGATTACGAATCCGCCATGCGCGGCGAACGGGCGTTTGCCATCGCTTCATATGAAAATATGCGGCGCACACGGGAAATAATTTCAGGTTCCGTTACAGTTCAAGGAAATAGCGAGTTGGTCACCAATAAACTCACGTTGATGCCCAGCGCGTATTTTTACCAAAACGAACTCGCCTTTGCCCGGATGCACCAACAATGGATTTTGCCGCTCGTGGATACGAATTCGCGCACTGTCTCACCCGCGACTTTGCAACGCGCGGAAAATTCTGTTCAGGCCGGACTGAAACACTATTCGCCTTACAAAGTTCAAGCGCAGATGCTGTTTCCGGCCATTGGCAACGCTGTGAAGAAATTCGCATCCATTCAAGCGAGCATTGATTTAGCTAGAGTTGCCTGCGCGCTGGAACGCTACCGGCTCGCACACGGCCAATATCCCGAAACGCTTGACGCGCTCGCGCCGCAATTCATCGGGAATTTGCCGCGCGACATCATCAACGGCCAGCCATTACATTACCGCCGCACGGATGATGGACAATTCATTCTTTATTCCGTCGGCTGGGATGAGAAGGATGACGGCGGGCAAGTTGTTTTAACAAAAGGCGGCTCGGTTGACCGGGAAAAAGGCGATTGGGTCTGGCAATATCCACCGAAATAAAACGCGGTTTTTTCAGACAGAATTCACAGAATGGAACAGAATTCCGATCTGATATTTTTGATTCTGAAAAATTCTGTTAATTCTGTCTAAACTGCCTGTTGGCCGCCGCCATCCGCGCCACCGCCGTCCAGATCAATCAAAATGTCGCGCGGCTCGGCGCCCTTGCCGGGGCCGACGATGCCGCGGCTTTCCAGTTCGTCCATGATGCGCGCGGCGCGGGTGTAGCCGAGGCGCAGCCGGCGCTGGAGCAGCGAGACACTGGCCTTCTGTTCGCTGCGGATGACCTCAATGCATTGCTGGATGAGGTCCTCGTCCTCGTCAATGCCGGTCTCGTTTTCAAAACTGGCGGCGGGCTGGGAAAGCTGCCGGTGGATTTCCAGGTCGTAGTTCGGCTTGCCCTGCTTGGCGATGAACTCGACGATGCAATTGATTTCATGGTCGGTGATGAGCGCGCCCTGCGCCCGGATCAATTTCGCCGAACCGGGCGGGAGATAAAGCATATCGCCTTTGCCGAGCAATTTGTCCGCGCCCATCGCGTCGAGAATCGTCCGCGAGTCCACGCGCGAGGCGCACTGGAACGCGATGCGCGCGGTGATGTTCGCCTTGATGACGCCGGTGATGACGTCCACGCTCGGCCGCTGCGTGGCGACGATGCAATGGATGCCCGCCGCGCGCGCCATTTGCGTGATGCGCGCGATGGCCATTTCCACGTCGGCGGGCGCGACGAGCATCAGGTCGGCCAGCTCGTCAATGATGACGACGATGTAGGACAATTTTTCGGGGATGATGATGTCTTCCTCGCGCGGCACGACAATTTCCTCGTCCACCTCGACGGCAAAACCTTCCGCGCCCGGCTCGACCTTTTCCTTTTTCTGCGTGAGGGGCAATTCGGGTTCCTGCGGGACCAATTTTTTATTCGGCCGTGAATTGAACGAGGCGATGTTGCGCACGCCGACGCGCGCGAAAATCTGGTAGCGCTTTTCCATTTCGTTGACAACCCAACGGAGCGCGAGGATGACTTTTTTCGGATCGGTCACGACGGGCACGACAAGGTGCGGCAGGGCGTTGTATTGCTGCAACTCGACGACCTTCGGGTCAATCATCACGAACCGGAGCTGGTCGGGCGAAAATTTGTAGAGCAGCGACGTGATGATGCAGTTGATGCAAACGGATTTGCCGGAGCCGGTGCTGCCGGCGATGAGCACGTGCGGCATTTCAACGAGGTCGGCGATGATCGGATGGCCATAAACGTCCTTGCCGAGCGCGATGGGAATTTTCGCCTTGGAATTGCGCCACTCGTCGGACTCAAACAAATCACGGACGATGACCTTGGTCTTGACCGGGTTCGGCACCTCGACGCCGACGGAGCTTTTGCCGGGCACGGGCGCGAGGATGTGGATGCGCTCGGCCTTGAGCGCGGCGGCGATGTTGTTGGACAGCGCGGTGATTTTTTCCAGCTTCACGCCGGGCGCGGGATGCAATTCGTAGCGTGTGATGGTCGGGCCCTTGGTGATGTCGCCGAGCGAAACCTCGATGTCGAATTGCGCGAGCGTCTGCTGCATGAGCCGCGCGTTGGCCATGAGTTCCTCCTTGGACTCGGTCGGCTTGACGGTCATGTCCGCGTGCTGGAGAAAATCCATCGGCGGCAACTGGTAATTGCCGATGATGGGCGTTTGGGCCACAGTGAGCGGCTTCGGTTTTTTCGGCGTCCGGGGTTTGCGCACGGAACCGTCGGCGATGTGAACGACCGGTTCGGCCTTCGGCTCGTCAGGTTTGTCAGGAACTTTTTCAGGCCCGGCTTTTTCCGGTTCGGCAACGGGCGTTTCGGCTTTGGCCTCAACCGGCTTTTCCGGCTCCGTTTTTTTGCCGAGAACTTCTTCGGTGCTGGCGGCGGGAACTTCGCGCGGAGCGGCGGGCTTGGTTTCCTCGGCGGCGGCGGGTTCGGCTTCCTTGGGCGGTTCGGGCAAAGTGGTTTTGCGGAAGCGCGGCCCTTTGGATTGCGGCACGGACAAATCGCGCACGGTCGGTTCGGGCACCGGCTGCATATCCGCGCCGAGGCCGGAGCGCGCAACCTGCTCCTGCAATTGCCTGGCCTGTCTTTCGAGTTCGCGGGCGCGGCGGTCCAGCGCCGCCTCCTCGATAGCCTCCGGTCCGATGCCGGCGGATTTTCCCCCGGCAACAAGGCGGCGAATCCAATCGCCGAGCCGGAAATTGGTCAGGAAGAGCAGGCTGATGAAACACAGCGCCAGATAAACAATCGTCGCGCCAATCGAGTTAAGCACCCAAAACCCCCAGTCATAGCCGAACAATTTGAAGTCAAACAAGGTTTGGCCGAACAATCCGCCCGCGCCCGGCGCGCAAACATTTTCGCGCAACGACTTGAGCGGGCCGTTCATCATGTCCAGCAACCCGGCCAGCGAGAACATCAAAACAACCGACCACAGGGTGAACCAGAGCCACCGTTCGCGCAGGTGGGAAAGAAAATGGGTGAGGCAACCGACGCCGAATGCGGCCAGCAAAAATGGGATCAAGTAGGCGGCGAGGCCAAAAATGAAAAAAAAGGCGTAGGCCATGTCCGCGCCAACCGGCCCGATCCAGTTGTGCGTCTGATGGTGGGGCGCATTGCTGGTGCTGACGAACGACAGATCATAACGGTCAAACGACCATTGCGAAACCAGCAGCAACACCGCCACCGCCAGCAGCGCGAAGCCGATGACGTCGTTCAAACCGTGATGCGAAGCCGATGACGCCTTCCGTGACATGGCGGCAAGTTAGCGGAACCGCGCGGCGGATTCAAAGTTGAAATTGACCCACCCGCGTCGGATGGAAATGTCCGGTCGAAAAATGTTGACACGCCCGCGCAATCGTGCGGTTATTTTCGCATGAAAACATTCCTTTCATTTCGCCGGCAGCTTTTGATTTGCGCCGGTCTGATCCTGATGGCGCTGCCCGCCGCCGCTCTGGACCGCACCAACGAGGTCTTCAAAATTTTCCAGTTTCCGCCGGACAAGATTCCGACGATTGACGGCCAGACGAACGATTGGGACATCGTGCCCGAATCTTACGTCATCGGCTCGGATCAACTGATTGACGACATGCACCACCAGACCAACAATCCCAAGCACCTCAACGTGCGGGTCAGAGTCGGCTGGGTCAAGGGACTCAACCGCCTTTATTTTCTTTACGAGGCGGACAAGGACATCTGGGATTTTTCGCGGCCCGATTTGCACAACGACATTTTCGAAATCGTCGTGGATGGCGACCTTTCCGGCGGCCCGTTCGAGCAGGAATTCCTGACCAACCGCGACATCATCGGCGGCCGATGGGAAACCTACATGGCGTTGCAAAACGTCCATGCGCAGAACTACCACATCTTCACCCCGGCGGAGGGCAAGGATTGGTGCATGTTCTGGGGGCCGCAACAATGGGTCAAAGACCTGCCCTACGCCAACCACGCCTACAACTACAACTTCCGGCCCGGCCAGTCGGGGCATCTGGTCTTGGAATTCTGGATCACGCCCTTCGATTACGCCGGCATGGACCCCAAACGCGCCGTCGAATCCCAACTGACGGAAAACAAAATCATCGGTCTTTCCTGGGCGGTGATTGATTACATTGACCCGAATTCAGGCGGCAGCAACAACGGCTTCTGGAACCTCTCGCGCCATCACACGTTTTTTGGCAACGCCGATCAGTTGTGCCAGTTCAAGCTGATGCCGCTGGAACCGCAATTCGTCAAATCGCTCGACGCCAAATGGACGTTCACCATCGCGGACATGGACCGGCGGCTGGTGGTTTTCAAAGACCAATCCGTCGGCAAAATCGCCTCCTGGAAATGGGAATTCGGCGACGGCGAAACTTCCACCGAGCAAAATCCCATTCACACCTACACGAAAGCGGGAGCCTTTACCGTCATTCTCACTGTCACGGGAGCGGATGGCGCCACGTCCCGCTTCTCCAGAGTTTGGGACGTGACCCTGAAGTGACGATGATTTTTTCGCGCGTTCATTCCGTCAACAAGCTGTTACGCTTTCGCAAACTCGCGCCCGTTCTGGCGCTTTTGCTCGCACTGGCGGCGCGCAATGCCCCGGCTGCCGGCAAGGTTTTCAATGTCCTCAATTTCGGCGCGGCGGGCAACGGAGTGACGCTCGACACGACGGCGATTCAACGCGCGATTGACGCGGCCGCCGGCACCGGCGGACAGGTTTTGATTCCGCGCGGCCATAAATTTCTGGTCGCCACTTTGGATTTGAAAGGCGGAATTGATTTCCATCTCGAAGGCGAGTTGGTCATCAGCACCAACCAATCGGATTACGCCGGCGACGGCGTCATCACGGCCTCGAACGCGCCGGATTTGAAAATCACCGGCAGCGGAAAAATTTCCGGCCGCTCGTTGTCGTTCATGACCGGCTACGACGCCACCAACGAATGGTGGCTGTTCAAGGAATGGCGGCCCAAAATGTTCGTACTCACCGGCTGCACCAACCTCATCGTGCGCGACATCACGTTTGGCGACGCGCCGCTCTGGGGATTGCACATGCTCGGCTGCGTTCACGTTCTGGTGGACAACGTGACAGTGAACAACCGGCTCGACGTGCCGAATTGCGACGGCATTGACCCCGACCATTGCCGTGACGTGGAAATCCGCAATTGCCATCTGACCTGCGGCGATGACGCCATCGTCATCAAATCCACGCGGCAGACGAGCGACTTCGGCCCGTGCGCGAACATTCACGTCCACGACTGCGTGATCCGCACGCAGGACGCCGGCCTGAAAATCGGCACGGAAACCACCGGCGACATCCACGACATCGTGTTCGAGCGGTGCAAAATTATTTCCGGCAGCCGCGGCCTTTGCATTCAATTGCGGGACGAAGGCAATGTGTCAAATGTCATTTTCCGCGACATCCAATTCACCTCGCGCTATTACAGCGATCCGTGGTGGGGGCGCGGCGAGGCGATTTCACTCACGGCCATTCCGCGATTGCCGACGACCAAGCTGGGAACGCTGCGCGACATTCAAATCCAAAACGTCACCGGCCAGGCCGAAAACAGCGTGCGCATCAACGGGACGACGAACAGCCGCATTCAAAATGTGAGCTTGGAAAGCGTGTCCGTGAAACTGGATCGCTGGACGAAATACAAAGGCGGCGTTTTTGACAACCGCCCGACCAGGGTGCTTGATCCGGTTGAAACGCACGCCACTCCTGGCATCAGCATCCGCTGCGCCGATGATGTCACCTTGAAAAACTGCTCCATCGCTTGGGGCCGGAATTTGCCGGATTATTTTTCCGGCGCGCTCGAAACCGAAAACGTGACCGGCCTGCATTTGACCGGCTTCAAAGGCAACGCCGCCCATCCCGACCGCGACGCGGCCACTCTGATTCATTGAACTGGAGCGATTCAACGCGGTGCCAAAAAACCTTGCCACGCGGGCAAATTCTAATTTAAGCTGTCAGCCCGTTGCGCGGTTGGTTCGGTGGCAAAGCGCTGCATTGACGCTGTATGGCTCGCCGGCGCGGCTTGGTTGCGGTGGTAGTTCAGTGATAGAACGCCACATTGACACTGTGGAGGTCGCAGGTTTAATCCCTGCCCACCGCACCATTGCCGCCGATCTGAAATGGAATCCTTGCTCACGAAACTAATTGCAGACGACCCATGGATGATTTACACCACGCATCAGCATGTGTTAAAACCAAGACAAACAACCAGACCTGAATTATGAAAAGAACCGGGCAAAACCACCTCTCTCGCCGTCACTTCATCAAACAAACCGCGTTGTTCACCGGCGCCGCCGCGACCCTGCCGGCGTTGCCGTCCTTTGCCGCCGCGGATGCCGGCGCGCCCGCCGCGCCGGCGCGAGTTTTGCCGCCCGCGCCGACGCCGATTGTTCCGCCGCCCGGATTTGGCGTCGCCGCCGGGCCGTTTCAGCCGACGTGGGAATCACTTGCGGGCGGATATCAAGTGCCGGATTGGTTCCGCGACGCGAAGTTCGGCATCTGGGCGCACTGGGGGCCGCAATGCCAGCCGGGAATGGGCGACTGGTATGCGCAAAAAATGTATCACTTTGGTGACGCCGACTATAAATATCAATGCGCGCACTACGGGCATCCTTCCAAAATGGGTTTCAAGGATGTGATCCACGAATGGAAGGCCGAGGCCTGGGATCCCGAACATCTGATCGGCCTCTACAAACGCGCGGGCGCAAAATATTTCGCAGCCCTGGCCCACCATCACGACAACTTCGACAATTTTGACTCGACGTATCAGCCGTGGAACAGCGTCGCCATCGGGCCGAAAAAGGACATGGTGGGCGGCTGGGCCAAGGCCGTTCGCGCCGCCGGTTTGCGGCTGGCGCTGACGAGCCACGGCGACCGCGCCTGGAGCTGGTATCAGGCCGCGCAAGGTTCCGATCCGAGCGGCCCGCTGGCCGGCGTGCCTTATGACGGCTTGTTGACCAAGGCCGACGGCAAGGGGCAGTGGTGGGAAGGCCTCGATCCGCAGGACCTCTACGCGCAGTATCACGAGATTGGCAATTACAGTTGGGCCCAGAGCGAGAATCCGCCACTGGCCAAGCCGTTTGTCGAAAAATATTTCAACCGGGTGATTGACCTCATTGACAAATACAATCCCGACGTCCTGTATTTTGACGACATGATTCTGCCCATTTATCCTTCCACCGACGTCGGCCTGCGCATCGCCGCCTATCTCTACAACACCAATCTCAAGCGCAACGGCAAACTGGAGGCGGTGATCACCACCAAGAACCTGACCGCCGACCAGCGCCGCGCGATGGTGCTGGATCGCGAGCGCGGCGTTCAGGAAAACATTGAGGACCAGCCGTGGCAAACGGACACCTGCATCGGGAACTGGCATTACGAACTAAGCCTTTTCGAGCAGCACAAATACAAGACGTCCCTGCAAGTCACCCAAATGCTCGTGGACATCGTCAGCAAGAACGGAAATCTCCAGTTGAGCATTCCGCTGCCCGGCAGCGGCATGCCCGACGCGGACGAACTCAAGTTCCTCGCCGAACTGACCGCGTGGATGGATGTCAACAGCGAGGGGATTTATTCCACGCGCCCGTGGAAAGTTTATGGCGAAGGATCGTCCGTTTCCACGCCGGGCGCGCGCAGCCGGTTTGGCGGCGCGGCGGATTTCCGGGCTTACACTTCCGGCGATGTGCGGTTCACGATGAAGGGCGACACGCTTTACGCCTTCATCATGGCCTGGCCGGAATCGCGCAGCGCGGTCATCAAAAGTCTCGCGACCAATTCGCCGCAGATTGACGGGCGCAAAGTCGCCGACGTTTCGCTGCTCGGTTACGGCGGCAAAATCGAATGGACGCAGGACGAGCAGGGCCTCAACGTCAAGCTGCCCGCCGCGCCGCCGAGCGCGAGCGCGGTCACGCTGAAAATCAAGGGCGTTTTGCCCGCGTGAATTGAGCCTTCAAAAATCGAATTTATAGACGAAATCGAGCGGCCGGCTGTTGGACGGGCCGGATCGGCTGTCATCGCCGCCGTCGTCCTTGAGATTCTGGCCGACCGAATAGACGATTTTCCGGTCCGGCGCGTAGCGCAGCGGCTGGCCGTCGAAATCGTCCGCCGGAACCGCATCCAGAAACTCCGGCACGAGCGCGTTCAAATCCGATGGCAGATTTCCGTGAGTCAGTTGATACGCGCGCAGGGCGAGAATGACGCGGGTGGCCTGCAACTGCGCGTCGCTTTGCGACTTCTTTGCCAGCGATGGGATGATGGCGGGCATCGTCATGTAAAACAAGATTTGCCCGGTCCAGTTGCCACTTGAAAACATTGAAACAATGCTTGGCCGGCGCAAGTCCAGGTTGGACAATTTCGATTCGTTGAAATGATGCGGTGCCGCCTGCACCAGCCTGTTGTCTTCTTCGGCAAACAACGCCTTCGTCTGGCTGACATTAAACAGCGGCAGGAACCGCATTGCACCAGGGTGATAATCTCCCGAACCCGAATTGGTAATTGTTCCCTGACGGAAGGCATCCAGCATTCCAATTTGGAATTGATACTCGGCTTTGATGGCGTTTGCGAATGCGACGCTTTCCTCATCATGGTTGATCCCAAGCTGGCGGATGTAATCTTTCAGTTGGTCCGGATTCAAATGCGTCTTGCCCGCCCAGTGCTGTATTTGACTCAACCCCATGTTGCGGACTGCCGTGCCGACCAGATAGTCAATCAACGGGCCATGGGAATTTTGCATCTGCTGCCCGAGTTGGACATGGCTTATGATCTGGTCAAACGCCTCCTTGTCCTGCCCCTTGTGAAGGAGAGCATTTTCCCGCACCGCGGCCAGTTCTGACAATTTTTTCCAGTCCGACAGGTAAGGCAACAGATCATCCGCGCTGGAAACTTCCGGCACCTGCAAGTCCGTCAGCTTGGCGGCGGCGTCCCAACCGGCCAGTGCCTCGCGGTTGTTGGCAAGAACCTTGTCGGCCAGGCTGGCGTTCCAATTGGTGTCGCTGGCGAGATCGTAAAACTGGCGGCTCTGGTCATCCGGCCACCAGAGATGGCTGCTCGCCGTCTGAAGAATGTCAAAGGCGTTTGAGCCTTCGGGAATGCTGGCGCGCGCCAGCCGCAGGTTCCCGTCGTTCACCGTCGCCGGGACAAGCGACCGCACCATCAGAAATCCGTAGAGCAGCACGAACGCGATAAAAATGCCCAGCGCGATGCGATTAAACCATTTCTTCATGCAGACAAGTAACCGCTGCCGGCGAATCAAGGCAAATACAATCGCACCGGAAAATTATAATCGCACCGGAAAAGGTTCGCGCCGGGCAGCCGCACGATGGGAGCCAGCGGATTTATAGTCGTGGAGCGACGACCGGAAATAGCCCGCAGTTTCAACTGCGGGCTATTGTCAGCCGCGCCTCAGGCGCTGGGGTTGGCTGATTTTACCATCCGTCGTCTCATCGGTAATATTTCATCTTTAACGCATTTCCAGCGTCGATTCTGTCCAAGGCAGGAACATTGGGGTCAACAGCCAATGCTTCCAATTCACTTTTTGAAAAGCAACCGCTCATAATCAAGTAATGTTTTAATTGGGGGAAATTATCCAAAACGTAGTGTTTCCATTGGTCGGTTATTTCAAATGACTTGTCGCAGAGCAGGCAAGTCATCGCAAATTCCCTTCCGGGCTTGAGCGCGTCCGTATTCGTAACGATTTGGATTCTTTCATCATTGTTCAGACACTCTCTGATCAAATACTGGTAGTCGTATCCGTTCCTGATGAGATAATCCTTCATTTCAGGCGTTACCTTAAATGATTTGTCGTCGAGCAGTCGGCATAAACCTTCAATTGCAACCTTGTCTTTATTTGTCTGGGAATTCCAAAAGTCATCGCTCGTTATCAGTGAAGAGTTAGTTCGAAATTGTTCGCGATAATATATTACTCGTGGCTCCTGTTCTGCTACTTGCTTTTCCTGTTCTGCCACTTGCTTTTGGTAAGCGAGAAAATGTTCGTTGGCCAGTTTTGCATTTTTCGCTGCTTTGGGAATTTGGCTGCAGACATTAACCACGAAAATCAGGGAAGGAATTCCCGCCAATAAAGCGATGCCGAAAAACTTCTCCCTTTTAATTAAAGAAATTAAAGTGGCAATGCTGGAAAGCACACAACCAATAAGCAAACCAAGGAATAGCCGTGCAAGAACAGCCAGGCCAAACCAATCACTGGTATTGTGTGGCGCGGTAATTGCAAAAAAATAACCAAAACCGAAACCCACGACTGGAAACAGAATTGCTGCCAGCCACCATTTGCCATTTGATTGATTTGGTTTCATTGGATTGCGGTTCATAACCGCACCGGAATATTCTTCTCCTTCAAAAACCGTTTCACATCGCCGACGGTGTAGGTGCCGAAATGAAAAATGCTCGCGGCGAGGACGGCGTCGGCCTTGCCGGCCAGCAGCACGTCGGCCATGTGCTCCAGAGTGCCCGCGCCACCGCTGGCCACCACGGGCACGCCCACGGATTCGCTCACGCGCCGCGTGATGACGAGGTCGAACCCGGCCTTCGTGCCGTCGGCGTCAATCGAGTTCAACACAATCTCGCCCGCGCCGAGCGCCACGGCTTTCTTCGCCCATTCGAGCGCGTCCAGGCCGGTGTCCTTGCGGCCGCCGTGCGAGAACACGCCCCATTTGTCCGGAGCAATCTTCTTGGCATCAATCGAGACGACGATGCACTGGCTGCCGAATTTTTCCGCGCCTTCGCGGATGAGCTCGGGCCGGGCGAGCGCGCTGGAGTTGATGGAAATCTTGTCCGCCCCGGCGCGCAGCATGGTGAACATATCGTCCACGGATTTGATGCCGCCGCCGACGGTGAGCGGCATAAAGCATTGGTCGGCGGCGCGCTCGATCACTTCGACCATCGTGCCGCGCCCGTGCGCGGTGGCGGTGATGTCGAAGAAGACCATTTCGTCCGCGCCCTGCTCGTTGTAGCGGAGCGCGAGTTCCACCGGGTCGCCGACGTTGCGCAGGCCGCCCTTCTCGGCGACGCCGAACTGGACGCCGCGCGTGACCTGGCCGTCGTGGACGTCGAGGCAGGGAA
>CAYYWB010000051.1:0-14692 GCA_964475285.1 uncultured Bifidobacteriaceae bacterium
CACTTGCTTTGGGAGCAAGACGTCGCAGGTTCAAATCCTGTCGCTCCGACCAGTTTATTTTCCCTGCCGACTTGGCGAAATTTTCCTCCGCTGCGCAAATTGCAACACGCCTGTCGTTTCTTCAATTTTACAAGAAACACATTTTGCCATTATTCCCAGCAAAACCGGCCATTTTCCAGATCCGCCAACACTTGGCATCGGCATTGCTATAGCCATCGCAACGCGACTGCGGATTGGCATGAGCCGGTGCGCGGAGCAATCAAAAAAAACCTATGAAGAAAATTGAAGCGATCATCAAACCGTTCAAACTCGAGGAAGTGAAGGACGCCCTCAGCGAAATCGGCATCGAAGGCATGACCGTGAGCGAGGTCAAGGGGTTTGGCCGCCAGAAGGGCCACACCGAAATCTATCGCGGCAGCGAATATACCGTGGATTTCCTGCCGAAGATCAAAGTTGAACTTGTCGTGAAGGATGGTCAGGCCGATGCGGCGGTGGGAGCCATCGTCAAATCCGCCAAGACCGGCAAAATCGGCGACGGCAAAGTCTTCCTCTCCAACGTGGAACAAGCCGTGCGAATCCGCACCGAAGAGAAAGGTGATTCCGCCGTTTGAGCAGCCAAACAACTTGAACATTATACAAATCAAAAATATGAAACGAATTCTGTTAACATTCGCATTAATCGCAACCGCCGCGTTCAGTGTTTCATCGCTGCGCGCGCAAGATGCAAGCACGACGGCAACCAATGCGATGGCGACCGCCACCAACGCGCCAGCCGCATCCACCAACATGCCCGCCGCGACGCTCGATCAGCGCGTCGCCGCGATTGAGGCTTACTTCCAAAACGGGGATCCGACCGCTGGATTCAAGGATACCAACGGCAACCAGAACGTGCAATGGCCGCCGATCATCAACACCAGCCTGACGAACAGCATCGGTTCGGTCGCCGGTTATCCGGGTGCCGGCCACAATGCCTGGCTGCTCACCAGCACGGCGCTCGTCCTGTTCATGACGCTGCCAGGCCTGGCGCTGTTCTACGGCGGTCTCGTCCGCAGAAAGAACGTGCTGTCCGTGCTCGCGCAATGTTTCCTCATTACGGGTTTGGTGACGATTCTCTATGTCATCTGCGGTTACGGCATGATCTTCGGCGGCGCTGGCAGCGCTGCCGGAATGAAATTGGACTGGATTTACGGCATTGTCGGCAATCCAATGGTTTGCTGGATGTTTCACAACGTCACTTCCGCGCCCAATCCGGGCTACTCCTATTGGGTGTCGGAAAACGTCTACGCCATGTTCCAAATGATGTTCGCCATCATCACTCCCGCGCTCATCGTTGGTTCAATCGCTGAACGCATGAAATTCAAGGCCATCTTTGTATTCATCACCCTGTGGATGTTCGTGGTGTATTTCACGCAAGGCCACATGGTCTGGGGCGTCAACGGCCTGATGAACGGCTGCTGGAATGGCGATGCGAAGATTCACGGCCTCGACTTCGCCGGCGGCACGGTCGTGCATATGACGTCCGGTTGGACGGGCTTGATCCTGTGCCTCATCATCGGAAAACGTCTTGGTTTCCCGAAGGAACCCATGCCGCCACACAGCATCGTGCTGACCTACATCGGCACCGGCATGCTTTGGGTCGGCTGGTATGGATTCAACTCGGGCAGCGCCGTCGCGGCTGACGTGATTGCGGCCAACGCCTTCACCACCACGACGATTGCCACGGCGGTCGGCTCCTTTGTCTGGCCGATGTGGGATTGGATCGTCAAAGGCAAACCCACGGTGCTGGGCTTCTGCTCCGGCGCGGTGGCAGGCCTGGTGCTCATCACCCCGGCTTGCGGCTATGTGCTGCCAGCGGGCGCAATCTGGATTGGCATTGCCGCCGGCACCATTCCGTGGTTCTTCTGCAACAAGGTCAAAGGCTGGCTCGGCTATGACGACGCGCTGGACACCTGGGGCGTTCACGGCATCGGTGGAATGTGCGGCGCGATCATGACCGGCATGTTCGCTCGCAATGCCGCGAACCCGAACCTCGCCACTTTTCTTAGCAACGCCAAGTTGCCTAAACAATATGTGACGGACTCGTTGTTCCAACCGCAGGTGATTGAACAGTTGAAAACCGTCGGGGTGACACTCGTGCTGGTATTCGTGGGCACAATTGTATGCGCCTACATCACCAAGGCGCTCGTCGGCCTGCGCCCGACTGAAGAAGTCGAAGTTGCCGGTCTGGATCTCACCGAACACGGCGAAGAGGGCTACCACAGCTGAAATTAAATCAGCCTGAAAATTCGCGCGGCGGGCGACGCAAGTTGCCCGCCGTTTTATTTTTCGCAGTGAAAACCAAACGATCCCGCTCTTGAATTTTGCAATCCGAAGAAGATGCAAATGACACAAACCGGTTCGTTGCGTCAAGAAGCGGACTTCAGCGCCGCGATGATCTGCCGGACCAGCCAGTCGGCCTCTGGCTTGCTGCTCAAGTTTTTGGCGAGCACGATTTCCTTTCCGTCGCGCCCGCGAATCTTCAAATCATGATAAACGGCATGGCCGGCGGTCGCGCCGACATCGGAGGTGATGCTGCTGATTTCGCCGGTTGGAAGGCGATGCTCCTTTTTGAAGGCAAACCACGCTCTGTGAACAATCACGCCCTTGGAATTCGCCAACACATGGCTGCGCCGGAACCAGAGATCAAATACGAACGCGGCCATCAGCAAATCAATCGCACTGAACACAAACAGAAATGGAAATGGCGCGTGCTTCCAAATCAGCAGCCCGATGATGCCCGTCCAAATCAGGCAAACAATCGTCGCGCCGGACGCGAAGCCTGGATTGCGCGCGGCGGGAAAAACAAACTCCTTGCCGCCGCCCGGCAAATCGTTGACTTGAATCGGGGAGCGGATTTGTTGCCGGATTTCGTCGAGCGACATCTGGTATTGCGCCGTCAGGTCGTCGGACGGAACGGGCATTTCGGGTAATTTGAAAACAGGCACGTCGAACGTGGCGAGGAAATTCGGCCCGCGCAATTCCGCGGACGCTTCAAGTTTCCAGTGAATGCCATCGCCGGGCGAAACCGCTGATTCCGGCAGATTGTCGGGCAATCTAAAAAAAACGGGGATGCCGGTCGCATTCAAAGCGGTTTGCGGCAAATTAGCGCGCAGCCATTTTTCGTCCTGCCAGAGGATTTTTTCACTCGTGCGCCGATTGTTTGCCGCGCCGGTCGTCGCGCGGCGGACGCAGATCAAGCGCAAATACCAGCCGTGCCGCGGCTGCAACTTGGTTTTTATTTGAATCCGACCCGCCAGCGCGCCGCCGGACTCGGCGGGAACGGCGGCCATTTCAAAAATGGCTCCGCCGAATTTGCGCCACGCGCGCGTCGTGTTCAGCGCGAAGAAAATAATGGCGAGGCCGATGACCGGAAAAATCAGCACGATGAGCGCCGCGCGGTTGCCTTGATGTAATTGTTGCGGCACGACGGCAAGGGAAATCACCGCGGAAGCGGCACACCAAAAAGTGACAATAATCCAGAGCAGCAAAACGGCCTTGCGCGAAGACGAGATGATCCGGCCATCGGCCCAATCCTTTCGTTTGAGCCAGGGCTTGTCATCGTCAACCTGCGCGACGCTGCGATTCAGTGCCTGTTTTTTTGCGTTGATTCCAAAAATGAGCGCGATAAGGCCGCCGCAGACAATCACCGCGCTGAAAAGTCCCATGGCGTGTTGCCGGTCCAGGCCGCCGTGCAAGCCGTCATGCAGCAAGAGCACGAGCGCGAAAATGCCCATGAGCGCGAACGGCAGCGATAAAAGGATGGCCCGCGTGCGCGCCGCCTTCGGGTCAACGGGTTTATTGTCCGGGTCTTTGAAAATGAAGCCCATAAATTTTGAGGGGCGAATTTAACAGGTTGCGTGTTGTTTTCTTGTTGCGCCGAAAATACAGGGTTTATGAGTTGGAAGCCAGAATTTAGGATCTGATTTTGCTTTTGTTGAATCCAATGGCTCTAAATTTCGCTTCGGGCCTTGCGAGAGACCGCCCGCGAATGTTCCGGCTGATTTTGCTTGTTTAGCCGGTTTGAACTACCAGCGCCGTTGTGTTGTCGCGGCCTGAATTTTGTATTGAAGCCTCAACCAGCTTTTGCGCGGGATTGCGGCTGGCGCGCAAAATTTCAACCAGTTGCCCGTCGTAAAGCCCGTCAATCAAACCATCCGTGCAGAGCAAAAAAATGTCGCCGCGTTCGCAAGCGACTGCACCGGTCTGCGGATCCACAAACTGATTTACGCCGCCGAGCGCGTGTTGCAGGACGTGGCGGCGCGGGTGCGCGCGCGCCTCGCGCTCGTTGATTTGCCCGTTGCGAAAAAGCCAGCCGACGTGCGTGTGATCCTCGCTCAATTGCTTGATGCCGGTCGCGCGCGCCGGCAGGTGATAAATCCGGCTGTCGCCGATGTGGCCGAAATACATCCAGCCCGGCGTGAACCAGCACAGGCTCATCGTG
The DNA here is from genome assembly GCA_964475285.1 of uncultured Bifidobacteriaceae bacterium. GTDB lineage: Bacteria > Verrucomicrobiota > Verrucomicrobiia > Limisphaerales > UBA11358 > UBA11358. The sequence continues at coordinate 4,481 of CAYYWB010000051.1, forward strand.
GTTTCCATCCCGCGACATTCCTCATACGAATCGCCGAGATAAACCAGCGCGCGGTGAGTCTGCGCGAACAACTCCGTCAGCACGTCGGCAAAGCCGGCGTTCAATCCGGTGGCTGACTGCTGGAACGCGCGCGGCAGCAGCGTCGTGATTTTTTCGGTGGCGATCTGGCTGGCATATTCGCCCGCCCTGGCGCCACCCATGCCGTCGCACACGGCAAATGTGAAATCACTTTTCTCCAGCGAGGCCTCGCCGAATTTCCCCAGCCGGAAAATTTCCCGCGCGTCAAACTGGAGGCCGAGAAAGGAATCCTCGTTGTTCTTGCGCACCCTGCCGGTGTCCGAGCAGCCGGACCATTTCAACAAAGGCGATTTCTTTTTTCGCTGTGGATTCATTCTCGTTCTCATCCTCATCCTCGATCATGAGCACGACGACGGGGACGATTTGTTTTCCGGCAGAATGGTGGCGAACTCGAAATCAATCAAACAAAAGCGTCCATCGAAATGCCCGTCGGACTGCCGGTAGGTCACGTTGCGAATGTCGGGATCGTCATGGCGGACGCCGAATTTCTCCAGCTCCGCAAACAGCTCCTTCGTGCGTTCCGCGTCCAAATGTTCGACGCGGCTGCCACAATTGGTGGTGATGATGCGCAGATTTTGTTCGTCCGCTTCGAGCAGGCGGGGCACAAACCCGCAGCCGCGCGCCTCGAGATGGCGCAGCACGCGCACCTCGTTGTTGAACCGCTCGTGCGCGTTCGTCCCGTGATAAACCTTGATCACCCTCCCGTCGTAGGTGAGATGCACGGTCGAGCGCAGCGTGTCTTTGACTTTTTGCATGGAACAAATCCCGGTCCCGACAATTGCTTTCCGGGTTCAAATATCCTCCAAGTTTGCCGTCTTGGAAAGCCTCTTCGCAACGCGCCTCCGCCGCCTCAATTTGCGCACGGCGGCAAAATATCAACAGGCGTCCGCCGCCAGGTTCCGCGCATGAACAAATGGTTGTGATCAGAAAACCCTTGTCCGGCGCGGCGAAGACACGTTTTTCCCGCGGCGCGCCACAAAGTTCTTGTGGTCTGGCATCCGGCCTGCTAAAAGAATTCAACCGCAGGTTTGATCCAGCGCGGTGATGCGCTTGTGTCGGACGACCTGTGTTGACATAAACAACAACAACATTCACATCCATGGCAAAATATAAATTAGAATACCTCTGGCTGGATGGCTACGAACCCGTCGCCAACATCCGCGGCAAAACTCAAATCAAGGAATTCGCAAAATTCCCAAAACTCGAAGAAGTCCCGCTGTGGGCCTTTGACGGCAGCTCCACCCGCCAGGCCGAAGGCAAAAGCTCGGACTGCATCCTCAAACCCGTCGCCGTTTATCCCGACGCCACCAAGAAAAATGGCGCGCTCGTGATGTGCGAAGTGTTGCTGCCCGGCAGCTACAAGCCGCATCCGAGCAACACGCGCGCGGGCATTCTGGACGACCCCGGCGCCTGGTTCGGCTTCGAGCAGGAATATTTTCTTTACAAGGATGGCGCGCCGCTCGGCTTTCCATGCGGCGGCGGTTTTCCCCCGCCGCAGGGTGAATACTACACCGGCGTCGGCTACAAGAACGTCGGCGACCTCGCCCGCGAAATTGTGGACACTCACCTCGACCTCTGCCTCGAAGCCGGCATCAACCACGAAGGCATCAATGCCGAAGTGGCCAAGGGCCAATGGGAATTCCAAATTTTTGGCAAAGGCTCCTGCAACGCCGCCGACCAGATGTGGGTCGCGCGCTACATCATGATGCGCCTCTGCGAAAAATATCAGGTGGATGTGAACTGGCATTGCAAGCCGCTCGGCAAGGACGTTGACTGGAACGGTTCCGGCATGCACACGAACTTCTCCACGGAATACCTCCGTGAAACCGGCGGCAAGGAATACTTCGAGAAACTCATGGCCGCGTTCGACAAATACAAGAACGAGCACATCGCCGTCTATGGCCCGGACAATCATCTGCGCCTGACCGGGCTGCACGAAACGCAGTCCATTGACAAATTCAACTGGGGCATTGCCAATCGCGGCGCGTCCCTCCGCGTCTCGCAGAAGTTCATTGACAACGGCTATCGCGGATATCTGGAAGACCGCCGTCCGAATTCGCAGGCCGATCCCTACAAAATCTGCAGCCGCATTTTGCAGACTATCGCGACTGTTCCGACCAAGAAACCGGCCAAGAAGTAATTCTCGATACGCCCGCGGAGGAACTAAGGAAACGGTGCGGACAAAAGTTCGCGCCGTTTTTATTTTTGGAATTGGTGCTGTTGGGGCGGGCGTCCCCGCGGGCCGATGTGGAGCCGGCGGCACAACGAAACGGCGGCTCGTCGGCAGCCTCGCCCCACCGGACTCCAGCCTTACCTCGCAAACGGATCCATCGGAATCGGTTTGCCGCAATAAATGCAGAGGTCCCGCTTGCCGGAATTGGCCCGGCCGCAGGCAGGGCAGATGACCGGCTGATGTTTGGGCGACTGGCTGTCGCGCATCTCAATCTCCATGATGACCTTCACCAGATCCTCGTCCGTGTAATTGTGCTGCGTCTTGACGAACAGCCACAGCGCCTCCGTGATCATCAGCAGCCGGTCAATGTCATGCTGCATCAACTCCACGCCCGTCCGCGCCTCCCGGGCTTCGGCCCGCGCCTGGCCCGGCCTCCAATGCGTTGCTCAAATTCGACAAACCGCCGCCGGTGTATAAACTGGGGTAAAACATAATTGTTAAGAAAGGCTGGCCAATTCTGGAATAACCCGCGCGATTGGCAAGCGTTATCGCCTGGAGCAAATCCGCATTCGGGAAAAGCCGGCGAATGTTTTATTCCTTCTTCGCCGCCTTCACCTCGATGTGCAAATCGCGCAACTGGCGCGGCGAAACGGCGGCGGGCGAATCGGTCATCAAATCCGTGCCTTTCGCCGTCTTCGGAAACGCAATCACGTCGCGGATGCTCGGTGTGCCGCAGAGAATCGCGCAAAGCCGGTCAAAACCGAGCGCGATGCCGCCGTGCGGCGGCGCGCCAAAGCGAAACGCCTCGAGCATGTAACCGAAGCGCAGTTTCGTTTCTTCCGGCGGAATTTGCAGCACGTCCTCGAATACGGTTTTCTGCACGTCGGGCTGGTGGATGCGGATGGAGCCGCCGCCGAGTTCCACGCCGTTCACCACCACGTCGTAATGCTGGCCGCGCACTTTCTTCGGGTCGGTCTTGAGGAACGGAATGTCCTCCGCCACCGGCGCGGTGAACGGATGATGGCTCGAATACCAGCGGTTCTGCTCCTTGTCGAACGAGAGCAGCGGAAAATCCACAACCCAGAGAAAATCAAACCGGTCGGCTGGAATCGTCAGCTTCCCCTGCCCTTTCAAAACATCGGCGCAATACAACCGGATTTTGCCGAGGATTTCGCACGCGTTCAGCCATTGGTCGGCGGCGAACAAAATCAAATCGCCCTCCTCGATTTTTAATTTAGACACCAGCGCGGCCTTTTCCACCTCGTTGAAAAATTTCACGATGGGCGATTTCCATTCGCCGCCTTCCACCTTGATGTAAGCCAGGCCTTTCGCGCCAAAACTCTTGGCGTATTCGGTCATTGTCTCGATCTGGCCCTGCGTCGCGCAGGCCATGCCTTTCACATTCATCGCCTTCACCACGCCGCCGGCTGCGACGCATCCGCTGAAGACCTTGAATTTGCTGGCGCGGAATTCCTCCGTGAAATCCACCAGCTCCATCCCAAACCGCGTGTCCGGCTTGTCAATGCCCCAGCGATTCAGCGCTTCCTCGAAGCTGATGCGTTTGAATGGCGCCGGCACTTCAAGATTCAGCGCGGTTTTCCAGACTCGCTTGAGCAAACCCTCGATGAGCGCGTAAATGTCCTCGCGCTCGATGAAGCTCATCTCGATGTCAATCTGCGTGAACTCCGGCTGGCGGTCGGCGCGCAAATCCTCGTCGCGGTAGCAGCGCGCAAGCTGGAAATATTTTTCGACGCCCCCGACCATGAGGATTTGCTTGAACTGCTGCGGCGATTGCGGCAGGGCGTAAAACTGGCCGGGATTGACGCGGCTCGGCACCAGAAATTCCCGCGCACCCTCCGGCGTGGATTTGAAAAGCGTCGGCGTCTCGATTTCCAGAAAGCCTTGCTCATCCATGAATTGCCGCGTGGCGATGGCGACCTTGCTGCGAAGCTTCAGGTTCCGCGCCATTTCTGGCCGGCGCAAATCGAGATACCGGTATTTCAGGCGCAACTCCTCGTTCACCTTGCTCGCGGCCTCCGGATCGTCCACCGGAAACGGCAGCACATCGGCCACGTTGAGCACTTCGAGTTCCTTCACCATCACCTCGACTTCGCCGGTGGGAATTTTCGGATTGTTCGTGCCTACCGGGCGCTGGCGGATTTTGCCGGTGACGCTGACGACGCATTCGCTGCGCAGCGCTGCGGCGCGCTCAAAAAGTTCCTTGGGCAAATCCGACGGATCGAAAACCGTTTGCGTGCGGCCCTCGCGGTCGCGGACATCAATGAAGATGAGGCCGCCGAGGTCGCGGCGAGAGTGGACCCAGCCGGACAGCGTGACAATCTGCCCGATGTGAGCCGGGCGCAGTTCGTTGCAATGATGCGTGCGTTTCATTTCAAATGCGGATTGCGGAATTCAGCCGTCTTCGCTGCGCTACGCCGCGCCGCGGGATTGTGGAATTCAGAATCCAAAGCGAGCGCGGATTGTGGCGGAGAAATCGCCGAATTTCAAAGGAATTATTCAACCGCTTTAACGCAAAGACGCACAGAATTGTAACCACGGATGGACAGGATGGACCCGAATTCAATTGGGCCGCGAAAAAGCACAGGGTGCGCAAAATAAAATCATCCCTCAAGTCGTGTAATTTGTGTCAAACTTTGCGTCTTTGCGTCTTTGCGTTAAAACCCGAAAATCAAACCATTCTTTGGCAGTGCCTGAATTTGCAGGCGACGGGGTAACGAGTGGTTTTGACCGGGAATCCTTACGTCGTGCCCGGCAACCAAATCAGGACGAACTTTGAAGCTGAATTCATTCCGGCAGCGAGATGCGCCAGGTGTTGGTCGGCGCGCCGGAATTTTGCAGAACGTTTTGCAATATGGAATCGGAGCATTGCTGGACGCTGCCGTCGGACAGGCCGACGTTACCCTGGTTCATGTGGATGTCCTCCGTCCAACTGACGCGCTGGCCGGAGACGAGTTTCAGGATTCCATTGACCGGCTCGCTGTCGGCAGTGATGTTCCGATCGCCATCGAGCAACATTTCCGGATTCGAATCTTTTGCATCAAGCCCGACGAAGTAACTGACGTTTTGATTGTTCAGCCGGACGAAATTGTTGGCGGCGGTGCGGGTGTCCGCAGGGCAGAACAGAATTTTCGGCGTGCTCAACTCATTCGACATGACTTGAAAATGGCGGAACGTGTCCGCGCCGGTGTCGAATCCCATCGTGCCGCCCTTGGCCGTCGGCACATCCATCGGGTATTTGTCGTCGTTGTCACCTTCCCAGATTTTGAAGGCGAGGCCGCATTGCTTGAGATTGTTGACGCAATTGATGCGCTGCGCCTTTTTCTTGGCTGAAGCCAGCGCGGGCAGCAGCATCGCCGCGAGAATGGCGATGACGCCGATGACGACGAGCAGCATGACGAATGTGAATCCTGATTTTGAGCGACGACCGGAATTGAAGTTCATGCCGGCACTATAAACCGACCGCCGCCGCCTTCAAGTCATTCTTCGCCCGAATCGAACCGGCGGACGGATTCAGCAATGTTGATTTTTTCCTTTACCTTTTTCGTGAAACTGCTTGGCTGTCCCTGAATTTGGCCAACCCAATTGAAACCACCATTTCATTATGAAAAAAAATGACCTGTTTCTTTGTCTGCCAGCGCTCGTCCTGGCCGGCGTCCTCGCCACCCTCAATTATGGTTGCGGCAAAAAACCCGCACCGTCCTCCGGCGTAAGTCCGGCTGTCGGAACCCAGGCTTCCGCCGTCGTCTCGGCGACGAAGACCAGCTTCACCGAGATCACGTCGCAACTTGATCCGGGCGGCAATTTCTACATTTATCTCGGCACCGCGCAGTGGCTCGACGGCCTCGACACGAAAGTTGGTGCCTGGCGGCAGGCGTTCACCGCCATGCCCGGCGTCACCCCGGAAAATCTTGTCAACATCAACAAGGCGTTCGACATCGCCACCCGCCTCATCAAGGACAGCGGCATCGAGGATGTCAGCGGCGTGGGCATGAGTTCGGTGGAAATCGAGAAGGGCATGTTCCGCAACAAGGCGCTGTTGCATCATTATCCAGGCAAAGGCGACGGCTTCCTCTGGCAGCTCGCCAGCAAGGAGCCGCACCCACTCACCGGCCTCGATCTCCTGCCTGCCGACACCGCGCTGGCCGTTTTCACGGACGCGGATTTGCCGGCGCTCTGGAATGCCATGAAAAAGGAAGTCGGCCAATCCGGCTTTCCCCAGGCGCAGCAATGGCTGCAAAAATTTCCCGCACAATTTGAGCAGCAAACCCAGGTCAAATGGGACGCCGTTCTCAATTCCCTCGGCGGCGAATTCGGCCTGGTCATCACGCTTGACCCGTCCAGCAACCTTCCCGTGCCGCTGCCGAGCGGCTCGCTGACCGTGCCCACGCCCGGCCTGCTGTTCGCCGTGAAGGTCAACGACGACACCATTTTCAACCGCATTGACACGCAATTGAAAGCCATGCCGCAAGTCATCAGCGCCGACAAGCCCGGCCTCAAAATGCGGACGATGCCCGTGCCGCTTCCGTTCATCGGCCAGCTCCGGCCCAGCGCCGCCAGCAGCGGCGGCTATTTGTTCATCGCCAGCAGCGATGAATTGATTGACGACGCGCTCGCCGTGAAAAGCGGGCAGAAATCCGGCCTCAAAGCCACCGACGAATTCAAGCACCTGTCGCAGGGTCTGCCGGATCAAGGCAACCAGTTCTGCTATGTCAGCCCGCGGTTCGCCGAGACCTTGATGAAAGTGCAGCAACAGGCAATCACCAGCAGCGCGGGCGCCCAGCCGCAAATGACCAAATGGATGCAGTCCATTTACAGCAGCAAGCCCGCCTTTGCCTACTCCGTCGGCATCAACACGCCGGAAGGCTGCCTCACCGTCGGCAACGGCAGCCAGAGCTACGCCAGCACGGCACTGCTGGCACCCGTGGCCATGGTCGGCATGCTGTCTGCAATTGCCATTCCCAACTTCGTGAAAGCCCGCGCAACGTCGCAGGAAAACGCCTGCATCAACAATCTCCGGCAGATTGACGGAGCCAAAAATGAATGGGCTTTGGAAAACAACAAGAAGGCCACCGACGTGCCGACCAAGGCGGATCTGCTGCCCTATCTCCGCAGTTGGCCGGTTTGCCCGGCTGGAGGAACCTACGTCATTGGCGCAGTTGGTGAAAAGCCGACTTGCAGCCTAGCCAACCTCGGCCATGTGTTGCCTTGAAGCAATTTGTTGAGATATTGACGGATTGACAGCGAATTCCCCGCTCGCGTTGGCGTGGTTTTTCAACTAGCCTTCGCTGCCATGACCGACCTGTCCAAACCCGATGTAATCATCACGCACGAAAGCGACCTCGACGGACTGCTCTCCGGCGTCCTGTTGCAACGGCTCGCGAAAAAACTCTACGGCGCGACCGTCCCGCTGGAGGCCTACCATTACAACCAGTGGAGACAGCGCGACGTGCGCGAACGGGCCGGCTGGGTGGCGGACTTCACCTTTGAGCCGCGCCTCGACAGGGCGGAATGGGTCGTCATTGACCATCACGTTACCGACGCCGCGCCGAAATACGCCTCGCTCGTCCACGACGTGAACAAGTCCGCCGGATTGCTCTGCTACGGGATTTGCAAGGAAAACGGAATCCAATCGCCCGCGCTGGACCGGCTCGTCCACCTGAACAACGTCGCCGATTTGTTTCTGGAGGACGACCCGGATTTTGTCGTCGCCACGGATTACGCGAACCTGGTGAAGATTTACCAGTTCTGGAATCTGCACACGCTGATCGGCGGCGAGATTGAAAAGCTGCTGGATCATCCGCTGCTGGAAGTCATGGCCGTGAAACGCCGGATCGAAAATCCGCTCGGCTTCGAGTGGAGCAAAAACAACGTCAGTGAAATCAGCCCGACCGTCGGCTACGTGGACACCGTGGTCGGCAACAACAATCTGGTCGTTCACCAATTGCTGGAGGAGCAGGCGGTGAAATATCCGGCGCTGGTGACATTGTTCCGGCGGGGCAACGCCGTGTTTGCCAGCTTCCGCAGCCGCAACGGCGAGGCGCTCAAGGTGGCGGAGAAATTCCAGGGCGGCGGCCATCCCAATGCCGCCGGGGCGATTCTGCCAAAATCCGTCCGCAACATCCCCGACGCCGTGGATTACCTGCGGCTGATTTTGCAACCGAAGGCAAATACGCGGCTGAACAGCCTGGAAAATTTGTTCGCAGCGATTGAAGCCGGAGGAAAATAGCAATTACTACGGCGACGGCGGCGCCAAACGGAAAAATGCGTTGGGAACGTCGTTTGGGAGAGCGAGGCTGGTGTGGAACACTCCGTTGCTGTCAGTTTGCCATTGGTCCGTGAAGTCGGGCCAGTCGTTGTCAGACAAATCGGTTGTGCTTTGGAGGGTTAAATCAACGCTGACGCCGGAGGGAATCGCGTAGGAAAAGTTGAGCTGGTCGCCAGTCAGGTTGAATTGCAGCAACGGGAAGACGAATCCCAGTCGTAGATCGTCATTGCCGCTGTCCGTTGCATAGACGATGCCTCCGGCGTCCACCGCCACGCCAGACGGGGAACCAAATGCGGCATCCGCATCAGCGCCATCGGCATAGCCATAGTCTCCCGCCAGTCCGCCGATGGTGACGGTATTCCAATCGGAGCCTGTGGGCGTGATTTTCCGGATGGTGGAGTTTCTTTGGTCGGCCACATAGATGTTGCCTCCGGCATCCACCGCCACGCCGACGGGGAGCCAGAACTGGGAAGCATCTGCAAGGCCGTCGCTGCTGCCGTTGCTGCCGGCGGGGTCCAGCGGCTGACCGCCAATGGTGGTGGTAATCCAATTGATGCCGGAGGGCGAAACTTTGCGGATGTCGTTGTTGCCGGCATCGGCCACATAGACATTGTCGGCGGCGTCCACCGCCACGCCAAGGGGATAGTTGAATTGCGCGTCGCCGTTCGTGCCATCAAAATAACCGGCGACTCCAGCAGTCCCGGCAATGGTGGTGGTGATCCAGTTGGTGCCGGAATGAGTGATTTTGCGAATGGTCACATTGCCATTGTCGCCAACAAACAGATTTCCGGCGGAATCCGCGGCAATGCCCACCGGAAAGGCGAACTGTGCCGAGTCGTTGGTGCCATCATTGCTGCCGCCAAGCGAACTCACCGCACCGGCGATGGTCGTGACAACCCAATTCGTGCCGGAGGGAATCGCCTCGCGGATGACGTTGTTGCCGCTGTCGGCTATGAAAAGGTTGCCCGCGCCGTCCACGGCAAGGCCGCCCGGGTTGTCGAAACGGGCGTCGCTGTTTGTTCCGTCGCTGGCGCCGCTGTTGCCCGCCACACCAGCGATGGTGGTGACAATCCAGTTCGTGCCCGAAAGCGCGACTTCCAAGATGACATGGTTGTTGGCGTCCGCAATAAAGAGGTTGCCGGCGCCATCCACGGCCACACCTTGCGGCGAACCGCCGTCAAGCAGCGCGCCGACAGGTGTGCTCCAGTAATAATTGGTTTGCGCCTGAATTGTCCGCGACAACATGGCGGCCACCGTGAATAAAACCAAACCGCACGATGTGGAAATTAATTTGGCCTTCACAAATTTCATTTGGAGTAGTTACGCTGCTGACAGAGTAACATTTTCCAGCCGGAAAACAAGCCGATTTACCCGCCGAAGGGCGCGCGCTGGTTTTCCGCCTTGCCGACGCACAAAAGGCGTTTAACATCGCATCCGCTTTATGCCAGATTCACTTATCCGCGCCGACGGTCGAGCCGCAAGTCAATTGCGTCCGCTGCGCTTTCAAAACAACATTGCGCCGAACGCCACCGGCTCCACGCTCATCGAATGGGGCAACACGCGCGTGATCTGCGGCGTGACGGTCGAGGAAACCGTGCCGCGCTGGATGAAGGAGCAGAAGGTCGCCGGCGGCTGGCTCACCGCCGAATACTCGATGCTCCCCTACTCCACTTTG
>CAYYWB010000052.1:0-14515 GCA_964475285.1 uncultured Bifidobacteriaceae bacterium
GGGCGGCGCTGGCGGCGAGCGGGGCGTTGCCGGAGAATGTGAATTACGCGGTCAAAAGCAGTCTGCTGTTGAGCTTCCTCGAATCGGTGCCGACGGTTTCGGCCAAGCTCAAAACGCCAAACACGAAGGATGAGAAGTTTGAGGATGTCGTCAAGTCCGCCCAAGACGCTGCTGTCCTCGTTCTCGTTTATTGAACAACAAAGGAACGAAGGAACAAAGTTTTGCCGGCTTGGTTGCTTTGTTCCTTTGTTGTTAAACCAAATATCGGCGGCGGTGCAGGTGCTTGTGTATTGAGGTGGCAGGGACGCGCTGCCGCGCGTCCGGCTGACCGGCAGGTCAGCCCTACCGAATCAGAGCGGACTGACGTTCGCTGCCACGGGAGAATCACTTCACCAGCGTCCGGCAGAATTTGTCCAGCCGGGCCAGACCCTTTTCGATGTTGGCCATGCTGGTGGCGTAGCTCAAGCGGATGTAGTCGTCCGCGCCGAACGCGATGCCCGGAACGGCGGCGACTTTTTCCGCTTCCAGCAGCTTCGCGCAAAAGTCGGCGGACTTGAGGCCGGTCTTGGAAATGTTCGGGAACAAATAGAATGCGCCCTTCGCATTCACGCAGGAAATGCCCGGAATGGAATTCAATTTCGTGTGCGCGTAGCGGCGGCGCTTGTCGTATTCCGCGAGCCAGACGGGCAGATGATCCTGCGGGCCGGTGAGCGCGGCGACGCCGCCCTTTTGCGCGAATGAAGTCGGGTTGCTCGTGCTGTGGCTTTGCACGGCGTCAATGGCCTTCGCAATCGGCTCCGGCGCGGCGAGAAAACCGAGACGCCAGCCGGTCATCGAATACGCCTTCGCCAAGCCGTGGACGATGATGGTGTGCTCCTGGTGCGCCGGTGAAAAACTGGCGACGCTCCTGTGTTTCGCGCCGTCGTAAAGCAGGTGCTCGTAAATTTCGTCGCTCATGATGAGGACGTTTTTCTCAATGCAAATGTCGCCGAGCGCCTTCACTTCTTCCGGTGTATAAACGCTGCCGGTCGGGTTGCTCGGCGAATTAAGGACGAACAGCCGGGTGTTCGGCGTGACGGCGGCGCGCAGTTGCGCGGGCGTCACCTTGAATTCCGTCCTGTCCGTGGTCTGCAAAATCACCGGTTTGGCGCCGGCGAGCTTGACCATTTCCGGATAGCTCAACCAATACGGCGCGGGAATGATGACTTCATCGCCCGGCTCGCAGGTGGCGAGAATGACGTTGCAGCAGGAATGTTTGCCGCCGCACGAGACGATGATTTGCGACGGCTTGTAAGTCAGCCCGTTCTCGCGCTTGAACTTGTCGGCGATGGCCTGGCGCAATTCGGGTATGCCGCTGCTGGGCGTGTATTTGGTGAACCCGGCGGCGATGGCCTTGGTGGCGGCGTCCTTGATGTGTTGCGGCGTGTCAAAGTCCGGTTCGCCCGCGCCGAAGCCGACGACATCCTCGCCCGCGGCCTTCATGGCCTTGGCCTTGGCGTCAATGGCCAGCGTGAGCGACGGCGACAATGATGCGGCGCGTTGAGAAATTTTGTAATTCATATCTTGGCGGCAAAGAATCTACGCGCAACGGGCTGAAATTCAAGAACGGAATGGCTTGCCAGTTCAACCACGGGTGGACACGGATGGACACGGATGGGAAATGAATCCGCGAATTTCCGCCAGTTGGTTGTCATTCACGAGAATTAGCGCAATTCGCGGATATAAATCGGTGTCTAATCCGTGTCCATCTGTGTCCACCCGTGGCAAGAGTTTTTTCAACGCATCGTCCCGGTCAAGTTGAGATGGCCATTGGCGCGGCAAATAGGGTATTATGAATTTGCAGGCCGGTGAAAACGCAGTCCGATTGACGCGGGTGACTCATGCCTTATCAATTGCTCAATCTTGAAGAAGCCGCCAGATATTTGCATCTGACCAGCGCCGATGTCGAGCGGCGGGTCAAGGACCGGGAGATTCCCTTTGAAAAACGGGGCGGACGGATCGTCTTCCGCAAACGCGACATGGATGCATGGGCTTCCCAGCGCATTCTTGGCCTGAAGGAGCAACCTTTGGAGGACTATCACCGGAAAACCACGCACGGGACGCGGGAATTTCTGCCGCAGGAAACCATCCTGCCGGAGATGCTCGACCGGGGCGCGGTCAATTCGGCGATGACCTCGAAGACGAAAGCCTCGGTGTTGCGCGACCTGGTGGCGCTGGCGGAAAAAACCGCACAACTCACCGATCCGAAGGAGTTGCTGGAGAGCCTTGAGACGCGCGAAGAGCTTTGTTCGACAGCCCTGCCCGGCGGGATTGCGATTCCGCATCCGCGTTTCCACCAGCCCTACCTCTTTGAATCGTCGTTCATTGTGGTGGGGCGGCCTGTTCAGGAAATCCATTTCGGATCGCCGGACGGGCAGCCGACGGATTTGATTTTTCTGCTGTGCTGCCAGGACGACCGGATTCATCTGCACACGCTGTCCCGCCTCTGCCTGATGGCGCAAAAGACGGAAATGCTTTCGCAGCTTCGCGCCGCGCCGGACGCCACGGCGATGCGCGATTGCATCATCGCCGCCGAGCGGGAGGTGCTTGCGGCCGGAAAGCCGTCCGCCTGACGATGCCGGAAATCTCCGGCCTCACTTCACCAGATAATAATTCCGCGTGTATTCCTTGACCATGCGGTCGGTGGTGAAGTGCGGCACGAGCGTCATCATCGCGTGGCGGACGCGCTGGAGCCACTGGCGCGGAATGCCCTGCACGTCGCGGTTGTAAAACATCGGCACGATTTGTTCCGTGAGCACCTGATAAAGGTTGGCGCTGTCCACGCGGTCCTGCTCGGCGACGTTGGCCGGGTGCGAATCGCCGCCGATGGCGAAGCCGTTTGCGCCGTTGTAGCCTTCGCGCCACCAGCCGTCGAGGATGCTCAAGTTCATGCAGCCGTGGCAGCCGGCCTTCATGCCGCTGGTGCCGGAGGCTTCGAGCGGGCGGCGCGGGTTGTTCAGCCAGATGTCGCAGCCGGAAACCATCTGCCGCGCGACGTGGATGTCGTAGTTTTCGAGGAACACCAGATTGCCGGCGAGTTCGCTGTGCTTGCTCAAATGAATGATCTGCTGGATGAATTTCTTGCCTTCGTCGTCGCGCGGATGCGCCTTGCCGGCAAAGATGAATTGCACGGGCCGATGCTTGTCGTGAGCGAGCTTCACGATGTTGTCGAACTGCTGGAAGATGAGCGGCGCGCGTTTGTAGGTGGCGAACCGGCGCGCGAACCCGATGGTCAGCGCGTCGGGATTCAGCAGGTGGTCGAACCGGATGTAATCGCCCGCCGTGACCTGGTAGCTTTGCCGCGACAGGCGGCGCCGGGCGAATTCAATCAGTTCGCGGCGCAGCCGGTAGCGCAGCGCCCACAACTCCTCGTCCGAAAGAAATTCCGGGTCCACCATGCGCTCCCAGAATTCAGGTTTGTGAATCGTCGCGGCCCAGTCGGCGCCGGCGCGTTTGCTCCAATCCGCCGTGCCCTCCGGCATGTCGCCCGCCATGCCGCTCGTCAGCTTGTCCCGCCAGAACTGCCGCACCGAGCCTTTCATCCAGCCGAGCAGGTGGATGCCGTTGGTGATGTGGCCGATGGGAACGTCGCTTTCCTTTTTGTCCGGATACAGCGCCTGCCACATGTGGCGGCTGACTTGTCCATGCAATTCGCTCACGGCGTTGGCCGCGCGCGACAATTTGAGCGCCAGCACCGTCATGCAAAATGGTTCGTCGGCGTTTTTCGGATCCACGCGGCCCAGCCCCAGGATGTCCGTCCACGGCACGGGCAGCAGCGCGCGGTAACTGTGCAGCGCGTAATCCATCATGGCCGGCGTGAACCGGTCGTGCCCGGCCTCCACCGGCGTGTGCGTGGTGAAAATGCAATGCGCCTTCGTCTCGGCCAGCGCGTCGGCATATTTCTGCCCGCCCGCCATCTTCTCGCGCATCAGCTCCAGCGTGAGAAACGCCGCGTGGCCCTCGTTCATGTGGAACACCGAGGGCTGGATGCCGAGCGCGCGCAGCAGCCGCACGCCGCCGACGCCCAGCAAAATCTCCTGCATGATGCGCGTGGTGCTGTCGCCGCCATAGACCCGCGACGTGAGGTTGCGGAAATGTTCGTCGTTGTCCGGCAGGTTCGTGTCGAGCAAATAGACCGGCACGCGCCCGACATTGACGCGCCATGCCTGGAACGTCACGCTCTCCATGTTGACCTCGACGCTGCACACGAGGCGTTCGCCCTCGGCGTTGAGCACCGGCTCGAGCGGCACATTTTGCGGGTCAATCAGGTTGTAAAACTCCGTCTGCCAGTTGTTCGTGTCAATCGCCTGCTGGAAATAACCCTCGCGGTAAAACAGGCTGACACCGACGAAGCCGAGGTCGAGGTCGCTCGCGGACTTTGTGTGGTCGCCCGACAGGATGCCCAGGCCGCCCGCCGAAATCGGCAGCGATTCATGCAAGCCGAACTCGGCGGAGAAATAGGCGACCGGATTTTTGTGCAGCTCCGGCGCGTTCTTGCGGCCCCAGGTGTTCTTCTCGTTGAGATACTCCTCGAAATTGCGGAGCACCGCGCGGGCGTGCGCCTGGAAGCCCGCCTCCTGCAAATGCACGCGCAACTCGTAATCCGACACCTCGCGCAGGATGGCCACGGCGTTGTGGAACAGGTTTTGCCAGGCGCGCGGCGACAATTCCTGAAACAAATCCTGCGCCTCCTGGTTCCATGTCCACCAAAGATTGTGCGCGAGCTTGTTCAAGCCCGCGACCAGCTCGTTCAACTCCGCGCCCGACAGTGGTTTTCTCGTCATACGTCGTTAAAACAAATTATACGGCGGCAATGAAGTAACGGGATGCGCGCCGCTGCGCAATCAAATTCATTTGTCCATCATGCCGGCAAACATTGCTTTTGGCGTTCTGATCATTAAACATTGATCACGTCAAAGAAATGGCATGAAAATGAAAATCATCCGCGCATTTGCCGCGCTCTGTTTTCTGGCTTCCGCCGCCTGCTTCCCGGCGTTTGCCCAGCAATACTCGGTTGACTGGTATAAAATCGCCGGCGGCGGCGGCACCAGCACCGGCGCGACGTATCAAGTCACCGGCACCATCGGCCAGCCGGATGCCTCCATGGCGATGAGCGGCGGCAATTATTCGCTCACCGGCGGTTTCTGGAGTTTGATTTCTGCCGTGCAGACCGCCGGCGCGCCGATGCTTTACATCAGCCAGTCTGGCAACACGGTGACGGTGTTCTGGCAGGACGTGTCCGGCTGGAGCTTGCAGCAGAACAACGACCTGTCTTTGCCCGCCAACTGGTCGCCCAGCGGCGGCGTGACACCCTCCAACGGCACGAATTATCTGAACATCGTCTCGCCGTCGGGAAACCTGTTCTTCCGGCTGCAGCATCCATAGGGACCAGGCGGCCAAAAGCCCTCACGATCATGCAGGAACGCGGCAATGAACCGCGTCCGGCGATTTTGTTCTTGCAATAGAGCCTAATCGGAACGATTAGTGAATGTTAGTTTAAGATTTTGGCTCTCTCCGGAAATGAGCCGTGCCTTGGAGGAGGCCTTAACCCGTTACACCCGCAGTCACAGGAGAAGATTATGAAAACTCGCATACGAAATCTGTTTGCCGCGCTGGCCTTGCTGGCGCTGCCAACCCTCAACCCTCATCTCTCAACGTGCTTCGCCCAGGGCACGGCGTTCACGTATCAGGGCCAGCTCCAGAACAATGGCAGCCCGGCCAGCGGCACCTACAACCTGGCCTTCTCGCTGTTCAACACCAACGCCACCGGTGTGTCCACCGCCGGGCCGGTGACCACCAATGGCGTCATCGTCAGCAACGGCCTGTTCACGGTGTTGATTGATTTTGGCCACGGCGTGTTCACCGGCACGAATTACTGGCTGGAGATTGGCGTGGAGACCAACGGCGCCAGCCCCTTCACCACGCTGGCGCCACGCCAGCAATTGACGCCAGTTCCGTATGCGATTTTTGCGGAGAGTGCCAGCAACCTGCTGGGCTCCGTGCCAGCCACGCAATTGACCGGCACCCTGCCGGGCGGAAGTTTGAGCGGCACGTATGGCAATGCGGTAGCGTTGAACAATGCGGGCGACATCTTTTCCGGCACATTCAACGGCTCCTTCTCCGGCATCTTCTCCGGCAGCGGCGCCAATCTCAATGTCAGCACGGCGCAATTGACCGGTGGCGCAAATTATAACGTCTTTATCGGCCCGGCGGGCAATTCAACGACGACCGGCGGCGACGACACGGCCAGCGGCTTCCAGGCGCTTCATGCCAACACGACCGGCTCCTCCGACACCGCCAGTGGTTATTTTGCGCTTCACGCCAACACGACCGGCTCCCTCAACACGGCCAACGGTTTGGAGGCGCTTCAAGCCAACACGATCGGTTCCCTCAACACGGCCAACGGCTATCAGGCGCTTCAAGCCAACACGAGCGGCTCCCTCAACACGGCCGATGGCGGTTCAGCGCTTAACTACACCACATTCGGCAGCTACAATACCGCCGATGGCTTTGGGGCGCTTTACGAGAACTCGAGCGGCTCCAACAACATCGCGCTGGGGTATGAGGCCGGCTTCAGCATCTCCACCGGCAGCTCCAACATTGACATCGGCAACGTGGGCGTCGCTGGAGACGCCAACATCATCCGCATCGGCAGCGGGCAGAGCCAGACGTTCATCGCAGGCGTCATCAACGGCAACGGCGGCGGACTGACCAATCTCAACCTCAATGCGGCGCAATTGACCAGCATCGGCAATAACAACTTCTTTGTGGGTCCATCGGGCAATCTGACCACGAGCGGCTCCGGCAACACGGCCATTGGTGTTGACTCGCTGCTGGGCAACACCAGCGGTTCCGACAACACGGCAAATGGCTATTATGCGCTTGCGAACAACCAGGGCGGCTCTGGCAACACGGCCGATGGCGCTGTGGCGCTTCTCGACAACACCAGCGGCTCCAACAACATCGCGCTGGGTTTTGCGGCTGGCGACCAGATCAGCACCGGCAGTTTCAACATTGACATCGGGAACCAAGGCCTTTCGACCGACACCAACATCATCCGCATCGGCGATCCAAACTTTCAGACCACCACCTACATTGCGGGCGTCATCAACGGCAACGGTGGCGGGCTTACGAACTTGAACGTCGCGGCGTTGAACGGGTTGAGCGCGACGAATTTCTGGCAGACGACGGGCAACAGCGGCACGACGCCCGGAGTGAACTTTGTGGGCACGACTGACGGCCAGCCGCTGGAACTGCGTGCCGATGGTCTTCGCGCCTTGCGCCTGGAGCCGGTCGTAACCGGCTACCAAAATTTTGTCAATGTGATTGGCGGTTCGTCCGTCAACTTTGTGGCGGGTGGAGTTGGCGGCGCGACGATTGGCGGTGGCGGCACGAAGGGTGGCAATGTCATCCCTGCCTCCTCCAATAGCGTCACTGCTATTTTTGGAACGGTGGGCGGTGGCACGGCCAACACCGCCAGCGGCGGCTACGCGACGGTGGGCGGCGGGACATTAAACACCGCCGCCGGCGGCGGTTCGTATGTCGGCGGCGGTGGTTATGATGGAACTGCTTTTGCTGGCAACAGCGCTTTTGGAGATGCATCAGTCATTGGTGGCGGCTTGGGCAACACCAACAACGGCTACAGTTCGTTCGTCGGCGGTGGCAGTGGCAATTTTATCGAAGGAGGCCTTCCGCCCGGTGGCGACTACTACGCGGTTATCGCCGGTGGCCAGCAAAACCTCATCGAGCCGAATACCCAGTTCGCCACCATTTCGGGTGGCGGCTTCAACACGGTGGATCCATTTGGGCTTGGACCGTCGGTGCAGTTCGCCACCATTTCGGGCGGCGAATCGAACATCGTCGCCGGCAGCTACGCGACGATTCCGGGCGGGGCCACCAACCTGGCCACGGGCGCTTTTTCCTTCGCGGCGGGCGATGAAGCCCAGGCCACCAACGATGGCGCGTTCGTCTGGGCGGATGCGGAAGGAGCGCCGTTCGTCTCCACCACCACCAACCAGTTCAATGTGCGGGCCAATGGCGGCGTGGTGTTCGTGACCGGCGGCGCGGGCATGACGATTGACGGCCAGTCGGTGTTTTCAGCCTCGCAATTGAACAGCATCGGCAATAGCAACAGCATCTTTGGTTTCAACTTCTTCGCCGGTCCCGCTGGCAATTCGACAATGCGCGGCGGCTACAATACCGGCATTGGCTATTACGCGCTATATTCCAACACGACCGGTGACAACAACACGGCCAATGGTGCTTGGGCGCTCGAAGCCAACACGAACGGCCTCGACAACACAGCCTATGGCACCTTTGCGCTCGAAGCCTGCACGAGCGGCGTCGCTAACACGGCCATCGGCGAACAGGCGCTTGACAACCTTGTTGTCGGCTCCGGCAACATCGCGCTGGGTTATCAGGCCGGTGACAATTTCTACGGGAATGAAAGCGGCAACATTGACATCGGCAACGCGGGAATCGCCGGCGACAACAACATCATTCGCATCGGCAGCGGGCAGACCAGCACCTACATCGCGGGCGTCATCACCAACAGCGGCACGCTGACGTTGCAAGCGGGAACAGACATGGATTTGGCAGCCGCCAACAATCTGAATACAACGCTTGGAGCAGATATGAGGTTGACGGCCCACAACTTGACGGCAACGCTTGCGGCAGATATGAATTTGACCGCCAGTGGGAAGGTCAATGTTACTGCTGACACTACGATGGATTTGGAGTCAGGAACCACAATGACGGTTAAATCAGGAGCAGCAAGCCCGATGCAAATCGTGTCCGGAGCGGCCTTGAGCCTGACGGGAACGCAATTGGCACTGACCGGTGGCAACGTGGGCATCGGCACAACCACGCCCGGATACCTGCTGGTGGTGGGCAGTTCCGGCAGTCCCGCCTATTGCGATGGCACGACCTGGCAGAACGGCTCGGACCGCAACTCAAAGGAAAACTTTGCCGCCATCAAACCCGCCGACGTTCTGGCCAGGGTCGCCGCGCTGCCCATCACGGAATGGAAATACAAGGTGGAGCCGGACGGCACCGAACATCTCGGCCCGATGGCGCAGGATTTCCACGCGGCCTTCGGCTTGAACGGCCCGGACGACAAACACATCGCCACCGTGGATGAGGAAGGCGTGGCGCTGGCGGCCATCCAGGGCTTGAACCAGAAGTTGGAGGAAAAAGACGCCAAGATTAGCGAACTGGAAAAACGGCTGGCGGAACTGGAAAAAGCCGTGCAATCACTCGCGGAAAAGAAATGAGAAAGCCATGAAAACCCAAACCTTCAAAACCAAATCCGGCGGACGATTGGCGCGCAGCGTCTTGGACTGCGGTGACGTGTCACCGCTTTGGAACACGACGACGTATCGCCGTGTGGGCAAGCGCGGACTTGTCCGCGCACTTCCAAAGCTGCTGGCTTGTTTCTTCATTCTTCATTCATCCTTCTGCCTTCGGGCATTGGGGCAAAGCTACTCGATTGACTGGTATAAAATCGCCGGCGGCGGCGGCGCCAGCACCGGCGCGGCCTATCAAGTCACCGGCACCATCGGCCAGCCGGATGCTTCCATGGCGATGAGCGGCGGCAGTTATTCGCTCACCGGCGGATTCTGGAGCCTCATTTCCGTGGTGCAGACCGCCGGCGCGCCGGCGCTTTACATCAGCCAGTCCGGCAGCACGGTGACGGTGTATTGGCAGGCCGTGTCCGGCTGGAGCTTGCAGCAGAACAACGACCTGTCTTTGCCCGCCAACTGGTCGCCCAGCGGCGGCGTGACACCCTCCAACGGCACGAATTATCTGAACATCGTCTCGCCGTCGGGAAACCTGTTCTTCCGGCTGCAGTCTCCGTGAGCAGGGGAAGAAGAATCTGAAATGCTGAAAGCGGAAATCAGAGGTTGCAGTGGAAAATGGACCACCCGAAACAATCCGGCAAATCCTGCTCCATCCGTCTGAAAAATCCCCGTCCGGGCGGATTGGGTTTGGTCTTTCCGGCGGGAAGGGTTTAGACTGCGCCTTCGATGATTGAGCCATTAAGCAATCCGCAGATCCGCCGGTTCAAGGCCGCCGCCCAGCTTCTGGAGCCGATGCTGAAAATCGGCAAGGCGGGGTTGAGCGGCGGTTTTGTCCGTTCCGTGGACGAGGCGCTGTCGCAGCATGGGCTGGTGAAGATAAAATTTGCGGAGTTCAAGGAACAGAAGAAGGAACTCGCGCCCCAACTGGCGGAAAAGACCGCCAGCCACCTCATCATGCGCGTGGGCAACGTGATGGTGCTGCACAGGCCAAAAGCTGAACGGGCGAATGCGGCGGCTCCGTGAACCTTTTTGCCCGCACGGAACAATAAACATCACTGCCAGTCGGACACGGTGGCCGAATCGGCTGAAATTCAAGGGGAATACGAGGAAAACGGGTTTGGCATGGCACTTGCATTGCAGCATCCATTGGGATGGTTAAAACTGCAGCATCCACACGCAGCTTCAATATTCCAGTCCCGGCCGGCGGGTCACCCACCCGGCCGGGACTTTTCTTTGAGGGGATTCGTTTGCCGTCGAGACCGCATCATCGCAAAACCGCCGGATGGTTGCCGCCATCAACCGCTCTGGCGCGTTCGGCTCTCCCCCTTCAAAATCTCAGCTTTTCTTGAACTGCTTTTCTTGATCTTGCCTCCGCCCCGTTTCCCGCGCACACTTGCGCACCGATGACCTCACAGGAACGGGGATTTCAGGAATTCGCCGATTTCGCCTCCAAACTCAAGGGCGACGAAAAAAGCGAGGCCCAGACGTTTTTGTTTCATCTGCTCGAAGCCTTCAACCATGACGCCAACACGCTGCCGGAAGGCTCGACCTTTGAATATCGCGTCCGCTTTCCCGGCCAGAAAACCAAATACGCCGACTTTGTCTGGCCGGGCCGTGTTCTGATTGAAATGAAGTCGCGCGGCGAGAAGCTTTCCCGGCACTACCAGCAGACATTCGATTACTGGCTCAATCTCGTCCCGCATCGCCCGCCTTACGTCGTGCTGTGCGATTTCGACGAGTTCTGGATTTACGACTTCAACACGCAATTGCACGAGCCTTTGGATCGCGTGCCGGTCAAGGACCTCGTTGCCCGCCATGCCGCGCTCAATTTTCTCTACCCGCAAAAGTTCGCGCCCATTTTCGGCAACAACTGGGTGGAAGTCACCCGCGAAGCCGCCAGGGATGTCGCCAGTGTTTTCAATTCATTGGTCGCGCGTGGCGAATCCCGCGAAAGCGCCCGGCGTTTTGTCCTGCAAAGTGTCGTGGCGATGTTCTCCGAGGACATCGGCCTGCTGCCGGAAAATATGTTCACCAGCCTGCTGGATGAATGCCGCAAGGCCGAGAATCCCACCGCCGCCAGCTACGATTTGATCGGGAATCTTTTCCGCCAGATGAACGACCCCAGGCCCGCGCGCGGCGGACGTTATGCGGGCGTGAAGTATTTCAACGGCGGCCTCTTCGCCAAAGTCGAGCCGCTCGAACTCCAGCCCGCCGCCATCGGCCTGCTGTTTGAAGCCGCCAAGGAAAACTGGTCAAAGGTCCAGCCCGTCATCTTCGGCACGCTCTTTGAAGGCAGCCTCGGCACGGACGAACGCCACGCGCTTGGCGCGCATTTCACCTACGAGGCCGACATCCAGAAAATCGTCCGCCCCACCATCGTCCGCCCGTGGGAGGAACGCATCGCCGCCGCCAAAAATGTTGCCGAACTGCTGGAGCTGCTCCGCCAGTTGCGCGCCTTCCGCGTGCTCGATCCCGCGTGCGGCAGCGGCAACTTCCTGTTCGTGGCCTACCGCGCCTTGCGCGAGCTGGAGCAGAACCTTCTGCTGAAACTGTTCGCGCAGGACAAGCGGCAGTTTGAAAAAGTCGGCACCGCCGGCGGCATTTCACCCAAACAATTCTTCGGGCTGGACGTGAATGACAACGCCGTGGAAACCGCCAAGGTCACGCTCATGCTCGCGCGCCGCCTGGCCGCGCGCTCGGCGCATGAATTTTGGGACGCGCACGCCGACGTGCTGCCCGGCGGCGACACCCACGCGCTGCAATTTGAGAAGGATTTGCCGCTCGATAATCTGGACGACAACATCCGCTGCGCCGACGCACTCTTCACGCCTTGGCCGGAAGTGGACGCCATCATCGGCAATCCGCCTTTCCAGTCGAAAAACAAGATGCAGCAGGAATTCGGGCCGGCTTACGTTCAAAAACTCCGTCATGCTTACCCGCAAATTCCCGGACGTGCGGATTTCTGCGTCTATTGGTTTCGTCGGGCGCATGACCATCTCAAACCCGGCCAGCGCGCCGGACTCGTCGGCACGAACACCATTCGTCAAAATTATTCGCGCGAAGGTGGATTGGATCACATCGTCAACGACGGCGGGACAATTCTTGAAGCCGTCTCGTCGCAGCCGTGGTCGGGCGAAGCGGCGGTTCACGTTTCAATTGTGAACTGGATTAAAGGCGAATCGAAAGCCACGAAGACGCTGCAATTGCTGACCGGCACAGACCGCGAAGGCCCGTGGGAAAAGGTGGTCGTGCCGCAAATCAATTCGTCACTGTCATTCGTGACTGACGTTGCCAGCGCGAGGAAGCTGGAAACGAACGCCAGCGCGAAAGCCTGTTTCCAAGGTCAGACCCACGGGCATGAAGGATTCTTGCTGACGCCAGAAGAGGCGCACAAAGTCATTAAAGAGGACGGGCAAAATCGGGAAGTGGTTTTTCCGTTTCTCACTGCCGACGATTTGCTTTCGACCTGTCCGTCCTCGCCCTTGCGTTACGTCATAGATTTTCATCCGCGTGATGTTCTGGCTGCCGCACGTTTTAAGCAGCCGTATGCCATCGTTAAAAAGCTCGTGCTGCCCGCACGCGAGGCGGCAGCAAAGAAGGAAGCCGAGCGGAATAAAAAGGTGCTAGAAGAAAATCCCGAAGCGAAGGTGAATCATCACCACGCAAATTTTCTAAAGCAGTGGTGGTTGCTTGGCTGGGCGCGTGCCGAATTGATTCAGCAAATCAGCAAGCTGCCGCGTTATGTTTCCTGCGGCCAAGTGACCAAGCGTCCGATTTTTGAATTCATTTCATCGGACATTCGCCCGAACGCGGCGTGCATGGTTTTTCCGTTTGCCGACGATTATTCCTTCGGCATTTTGCAATCGGGGATTCATTGGGCGTGGTTCAAGGCCAAATGTTCCACGCTCACCGAGCGTTTCCGCTACACCTCGGACACGGTGTTCGACACGTTCGCGTGGCCGCAGTTTGAAATGGGGAGCGCAACCGTCCCGGTTGCCGAATCCGGCGTCGCGCCGGATTCTCGTCCCACTAAAATCTCCCCCGCCAAAATATCAGACGAACGAAGTTTTCGGCGCGACGCCGAAAACCGCAGGCGGGACGCCCGCGCTCCCCAAAAGGAAATTGAAAAAATCCGCGCCGTGGCCGAAGCCGCCCGCGCCTTGCGCGCCTTGCGCCATGAAATCATGGACGCCAACAACTGGTCGTTGCGCGAACTTTACAAATCGCTCGAAACGCCCGGCGAAAACCGCCTGCGCGCCGCCCACGCCGCGCTCGATGCCGCCGTCCGGCGTGCCTACGGCATGAAACCGGACGAGGACATCCTCGCCTTCCTGCTGAAACTAAATCTGGAACTGGCGGAAAGAGAATCAAAAGGCGAACCCATCACCCCGCCCGGTCTGCCAATATTTTATCCCGACCCGCAAAAACTGGTGACGGAAGATTGCATCAAACCGGAAATTTTATAGGTCTTTGCCGCGTTGGTTTGTAGCAGCCGGCTTGGGCCGGCTCAAATGGCCATACAACAAACAAGTTATCCGCGAAGACGAAAACGCTCGCCGAGGCTGCCGTGGAAACGGGGGCCGCGCGCATGGGAAATCGTGCAACGGGCGGATGGTATTCTCGAAACCTTGAACGACACCCGCCGGGGTTTTTACAGTTTGCGGCGGACGGCGAAATTGCTGGGCATTTCCACCCAGCCGGTGCGCGATTGGATCCGGCTCGGTCAATTGAAACGCGACGGCCCGCGCCGGCAGATCAGCCGCACGGAGTTGAAGCGGTTCATTTATGAATTGATTCGCCGAGCCGAGCCGTTTGATCCCGGCAATTATGTGGACCGGATTGAGCACAATCGCAAGCACCCCAGTTGGCCCTGGCGCAAGCTCGTCATGGCTGATTTCACCTGGCCCAAAGGGCGTGACCTGCTCACCCCATCGGAACTGGCCGGACTGATCGGATGCCATCCTTCCCTGATCATCAAGGCTATCATGGCCGGGCGGGTCAGCGCCCATCGGCGAACCCCGGGTCGCTGGGCAGTCACACGGCGATCCTGGCGACGGCGTTTTTTTTGAAATTTCCACTTGACACGGCAAAAAGGCGTATTGGGCTGCAAAAGGGGTTAAGGGGGGATTAATACCCCATTAAACCCCCTTTGACAAGAATTCCATAAATCACGTTTT
>CAYYWB010000053.1:0-14455 GCA_964475285.1 uncultured Bifidobacteriaceae bacterium
GGCCAATCTTGAAGGGGCTCTCACTAATCGCACAAATCAATTTTCAAAGAGCAGCGGCACCACAATCGGCACCGAAAATCTTGCCAAACCCACCCGCTTCCATTCCCATCAAGTGGACAAAAACACCCAATCGCCGAATTATCTCTCTTAACTCGGCAAATCAGATTCGAGTTTGGTTGTTCGTTTAATTTATAATGCCGAACAACATCTGTCAACCGGCTTTCGCCGCCCTTGCGGCATCTGCCGCGAAGGGAAAGAGAGAATATCAAAGTTTAATCTTCATGCAAGAGTTTTTTTTGTTTTTTTTGGACTGGCAGAAATGAACGAAAACACCAATGAAATCAGGCTATTCCAGCCCCCGCTCCGTCAATTCGTCCTCGTCCAATCCCAAATAATGACCCAGCTCGTGCAAAAATGTCGTGCGAATTTCGTCCCGGAAAATCTCTTCGTCGCCTTCGGAAAAGCCCCACAGATTTTCCAGAAACAAAATAATCTGCGGCGGCAGCGGGATCTGTCCTTCGTCTGCAAACTCCGGTCCCACGAACAAACCAAGCGTGTCCGGTTCAATTCCGTCCGCCTGCAAACCGGCGTTCAGCTGGCGTTCAAACGTCACCGGCAGCTTCTCCGCACGCTCGCGCAAAGGTTGTGGCAACGCCGCCAGCGTCGCCTCGACTTCCGCCAGCGCCATCGCCTGCAATTTCTTCCAATTCGCAATCACAATTGCTTATTAAAATGGCGTAAACCGCGCCTAAACGCAACCGCCCCATGCGCGGAAGAAGAACGCAAGTTGACGTTTATTTCAATCTTGACTCGCACTGCCTCGTATGATTTTTTTAGACAAACCATCAACCAACCAAATGAATCATTTATGAACTTGAAAAACTTCCTTGCCGCCGGCGGGCTGCTTGCCGGGGTTCTGTTTTATTCGGGCTGCGTCACCAACAACCAGGCCGCTGGCGGCCCGGTTCAGCGGCTTGTGTTCACCGGGGTCAAGTCGGAGAAGAAATTCGCGTTGAAGGATTTGAATCCCGACCTGCCATCCGACTGGTCGGGTTACAATTATCTGGTGATTGAAATGCGCACCAGCACCCCACAGCGGTTTTCCATCTGGGCGAACACAGCCAACGGCGACCGGCGCATCATGTTCCAGCCGTTCGGGCAGGGCGTCTGGCTCCGCGCCTCCGTGCCGCTGCGCTATTTCCAGGGCCGTGACCAGTCCGGCTTCGACCTGGCTTCCACCATCAACCGCCGCACGGATTCGTTCTGGATGTCCGTCTGGGGACCGTTCGGCGACCTGACTTCGGTTCAATCGGTGTCGTTCATCATGGATTACCCCATCAACAAACCGACTGTCGAAATTCGTTCCGTCCATCTTTCAAAGACGGACGAAGGCTCGGTATTCATTGGCAAGACCAACGTGCTGGATCAATTCAAGCAATGGGCTTACGGCGACTGGCCGCGCAAAATCAAGAGCCAGGCGCAACTGGACAAGGAAATGGCCGACGAAAGCAAGGCGCTCAAGCCCGGCAATTTCGGCTACGACGAATTTGGCGGCTACAAAAACACCCAGGCCAAGGCAACCGGCTTTTTCCACGTTGAACAAATTGACGGCAAATGGTGGTTCGTGGACCCGGCCGGCCACTGGTTCCTGTCCACCAGCGTCAATGGCATCGGCGGCCGCGGCGGTCGCGGCGGTGGTGGCGGCGCTGGCGCGAGCGCGCAACAAAGTCTCCTGTCCCGGCGCATGGACGATTGGGGATTCAACACCGGCGGGGCGGGAATGAACCGGCCTTACATCATCATGGCTTCCATGCCACGGGGATCAAACACATTCCTCGGCATGCCCGATGTTTATTCCGACGAATTCGCAAGGTCGGCGGAGCAAACCGCCGTCAATATTTGCGCGCCGAAAAAGAGCGACCCGCTGGTGATCGGCTATTTCATCGGCAACGAGCCGCCGTGGGCAGGCCGCGAAACCGAAGTGGTGGACATGATTCTCAAAGGCCCCGAAACAGCCACGCAACTCAAGCTCAAGGAATATCTACAGGCGGGCGACACGGTTGAACGCCGCACAAATTTCGTTTTCACCACGTTTGCGAAGCAGCTTGAAATCGTCTGCGGCGCCATTCGCCGGCAGGACCCCAACCACATGATCCTCGGCACGCGCTTCGGCGGTGATGTTCCCGATCCCATGTTTAAGGCCGCCAGCATCTTCGACGTGTGCAGCATCAACGTCTATGAATACGAGCCGACCAAACAGCTTGCGAACGCCTACCGCATTTCGGGCCGGCCCGTGCTGATTGGCGAATTTCATTTTGGAGTGCCGGCGGATGGTCTGGGTGCCGGGTTGGTGCAGACTATGAACCAAGTGGAGCGCGCCAAAGGCTACCGCTATTACGTCGAACAAGCTGCGGCATTGCCGGGATTTCTGGGCGCGCACTGGTTCGCCTGGGGCGATGAACCGGTGCTGGGCCGCATGGACGGCGAGAATTACAACATCGGCTTCGTGGATGCGATGGATCGTCCCTATCCGGAACTGGTCGCGGGCGCAAAGGCCACCCACGCGCGGCTGCTGGACGTGCATTCGGGCAAAGTCGCCCCGTTCAGCGAACGGCCCAAAGCCTCCAGCGCCGGGACCCCTGCCTCGCCGTGGGGGCTGTAAGCTGAAGTTTCTGGCAACGATGAAATGGCAGATAAATTGCGGCGGTCACAGACCGCCGCTGCAACAAATACCGTTTTGTCAGAGGTCGCGAATAAAATGCTGCAAAACATAAGTCTGCCAATTATGAAAATGAAACATAGCCATCTAATACTGGCTTTGGCCACCACCAGCCTGGTTTTTGCCTTGAATGGTCACGCGGCTGATGCGCCGGCGGATTTCCCCAAGGCAGGCCTCGAACTCTGGCTCTCCGCCGGACAGGTGGAGCAGACCAATGGCACGATCACCGCGATCAAGGATTTGAGCGGCAACGAAAATGACGCGCGGCGGGAACCGGCCGCGGCGGTGCCACCGGGCAATCCCGCTTTGGTCAAATATGTCGGCAGCGGCCAGCCGGTGCTGCGTTTCTCCGGTGCAGCCGTTGCCTATGCCTTCAAACAAATCACCGACATCCGCACCGTTTTCTGGGTCGTGTGCAAGGATCAGGCCTCCTTCGGCGAGCGCAACGAGAAGTTCGTTCTTGGCGACAAAACATCCAACGATTTCCATGCCGGTTGGACGGACGACACCATTCTGAACAGCGATGTCAACCCCGGTCATCTTTCCCAAAATCTGGCCAACGCCAGGGCGTGGCTGAACGGCCAGTCCATCGTGGCCAACAAGACGCCGTTTCCCAAGCAGCTTGGCGTCATCACCCTCGTCAGCACCGGTCCCGTCAAGGCCGGCCAACTGGCCCAGGACCGCAATTTCGCCAGCCGCAGTTGGCAGGGCGACATCGCGGAAATCCTAATCTACAATGTGGAACTTTCCGACGCCGACCGTCAGGCGGTTGAAAAATATCTGATGACCAAATACGCGATTAAAACTGACGCAGCACCAAACACCGCCGCGACTGCGCCCGCCGTCAAAACTGACGCCGCGATGAACACCTTTGTTCCGCCGTTTGACGCGGCGGCGGCGGGACTGACTCCCCTGTTCGACGGCAAAACTCTGAACGGCTGGGTGGGCGACCCGGAGTGCTGGAAGGTCATTGACGGAGCCATCGTCGGCGTGAAGGGAAATCAGAATCTCATGACCGTCGGCAATTATGACGATTTTCGGATCATCGTTTCCACCCGGCAGGTCAAGGAACCCTCCAACCATCAGGGCGTGGGCTTCTGGGGCGAACACATGCCCGAAGGCAAATACGGCTATGGCGGCTGCGTGGATGTGATGCCGCCGATGAACTGGACGTGGGATTATACCATCAACAAAGGTGCGCCGGGGAAACTGACGATCAGCCGCGACCTCGACAATGAAATGGGCATCAAGCGCTCCGACTGGTCGCAGGCGGAGATTCTGGTGAACCGCGCGAAAGGCACGATCCGCATGGCGGTCAACGGCGTGGAGATGCTGTATTACACCGACAGCGATCCCAGCCGCCTGAAACAAGGCCCGATCGGATTGCAGGCGCACGCCGGCAACCAGGATGTTCGTTACAAGGACATTTACATCGAAGTCGCCCCGAAGGAAAACCGTTTGATTACCTTGAAAAAGTAGAAGGACATTATGAAATACAAATTACCCCTCCTTGCTCTCTCGCTGGCCGTCTCGCCCGGAATTTTTGCGGCGGACAGTCCGGCAACCGGAACTAATTCAACCCCATCGTCGGCTCCGATTGTCAGCGGCGGGGCCGAATACGCGGCGGTGGTGCGCAATTCCAACGGAATCTATTTGCGTGAAGGCGGAGCGCAACTGCCGCCCTACCCGCTCGTTGCCCGCAATGAATCGCCGTCCGCCCGCGAGGCCCGCATGAAATGGTTTCACGAGGCGCGCTTCGGCATTTTCATCCACTGGGGCGTCTATTCGGTCCCGGCGCGCGGCGAATGGTATATGAACAACGCCAAAGTTCCCGTGGCGACTTACAAGGCTTACGCCAAGGACTTCAAGGCCGACAAATACGATCCGCAGGCATGGGCGCAACTGTTTGCCGACGCGGGCGCAAAATACATGGTCATCACCGCCAAGCACCACGACGGTTTCACGATGTATGATTCCAAGTTTTCCGATTGGAACGTCGTGAAGGCCACCCCCGCCGGGCGCGATTTGCTGCAACCGCTGGCCGATGCCGTCCGCGCCAAGGGCATCAAGTTCGGCCTGTATTATTCGCAATCGCAGGACTGGGTCAACCTCGGCGGCGGCACCGGCAACAAGCCGACGTGGGACGACGAGCAAAAGAAGGGCGACTTCGACACGTATTTCAAAACCATCTCACAGCCGCAGGTTCACGAAATTCTGGAAAAATACCATCCGTCGTATCTCTTTTTCGACACCGAATATTCGATGACGCCCGAACGCGCCCGGCCATTTTTTGATCTGGTCACGAATTATCCCGGCCTCATCATGAACAACCGCCTCGGCGGCGGCGTGCTTGGCGACACCGCGACGCCGGAGCAGCGCATTGCCACCGACCCGTTGGGCCGCGGATTCGAAGTCTGCATGACCATCAACAATTCCTGGGGCTACAATGCCGGCGACACCCGGTTCAAATCCGCACAGCAGCTCATCCACAATCTTTCGGACATTTCCAGCAAGGGCGGCAATTATCTCCTCAACATCGGGCCAACGTCCGAAGGAATCATTCCCCAACCGGAAGTTGACTGCCTGAAGGCGATTGGCAAATGGCTGAAAATCAACGGCGAGGCAATCTATGCCACCGAAGCCGGCCCCTACGTTGATGGGCTTCCGTGGGGACGAGTCACACAAAAAGCCCAGCCCAACGGCGGCATGACCCTTTACCTCCATGTCTGGAACTGGCCCGCCGACGGGAAGATTGTTTTGCCGGGCGTCAAACAATCCGCGCGCTCCGGCAAGTTGCTGGCCAACGGCAAGGCTGTAAAAACAGAGATGACCGAAGCCGGCCTGGTCGTGACGATGCCCGGCTCCGCGCCCGACCCGGACGCCTCGGTCGCCGCGCTGAAATTCGACCAGCCCGTCCTGCTCGCCTCATCATCAGCCGCTTCGGCACGCTGACGTTGATGGGAACACCGGCTGACCCAGGCGGCGCAAACCATGTCGCATTAACACCACCCCAATTATGAATCCAGCCATGCACCTCTCCAAATTTTGCCGGAATGCAGCCGCAGCCTGCTTCGCGCTGCTCA
Organism: uncultured Bifidobacteriaceae bacterium; assembly: GCA_964475285.1. GTDB lineage: Bacteria > Verrucomicrobiota > Verrucomicrobiia > Limisphaerales > UBA11358 > UBA11358. The sequence goes on from CAYYWB010000053.1 coordinate 5,803, forward strand.
CACTTGTCGCGAATGGACAACCCCAGCCCGCCGCGGAAACCGCCCAACAAAAAGACGCCCGCCTGGCGGCGTGGCGGGACGCGCGGTTTGGCCTGTTCATACACTGGGGCCTTTACTCGATCATCGGGCGCGGCGAATGGGTGCAGTGGAACGAGCAGATTCCCGTGGACGAATACGCCAAACTCGCCGACCAGTTCCGTCCGGCGAATTTTGACGCGAAGGCGTGGGTGGCCGTCGCCAAATCGGCGGGCATGAAATACATGGTCTTGACGACCCGTCATCACGATGGCTTCGCCCTCTTCGATGATCCCGGCAATGATTTCACCAGCGTGGCGGCTGCCGCGCACCGGGATTTCGTGGCCGACTACGTGAAAGCCGCCCGCGACGGAGGGATGCTGGTGGGGCTTTATTATTCGCCGCTGGACTGGCGTTATCCCGGTTTCTTCTTCCCCGATTTGCAGCTCAAAAACGCGGAGACAATGCGCGACCAATACCATCGCCAGATGCGGGAGCTTCTCTCGAACTACGGAAAGATAGACATTCTGTTTTTCGATGGCGGAGAGCAAAACTGGCTGGGCTTTGGCGGACAATGGGGTCCAAGCGCCCAATGGCAGAAGCGTCCCGCGGGACAATCCTACCAAGGACGCTTCAACTGGCAGTCCGGCCAGGTTTATGCCATGCTGCGCCAGCTTCAGCCCGGCGTGGTCATCAATGGCCGGGCCGACATGCCGGAGGATTTTCATTCGCGCGAAGGCGACGGCGCCTTGGGCAACTTCGACTCGGATCATCCCTGGGAATTATGCACGACGCTGGCCGGGGCCTGGGGATGGCAAACGAATGGCACCGTCAAACCCCTGCGCGACTGCATCCTGCTTCTCGTCAAGGCCGCCGGTCGCGATGGCAATTTCATTCTCAATGTCGGCCCGCGACCGGATGGCCTGATTGATCCGCCCCAGGCCCGGCGGCTCAAGGAAATCGGCGATTGGCTGGGCAAATTCGGTGAGAGTATTTATGGCACGCGTGGCGGGCCGTTCCTGCCGGGCCCTTACGGCGTCTCCACTTATCGCGACAACCGGATTTATTTGCATGTGTTGAACTGGGCGGGCGACGGCAAATTAACTCTGCCGGCGCTCCCTGCCAAAATCCTTCGCGCCTCGCTGTTGGGAGGCGGAGCGGCCACCTTCTCGCAAAGCGAACAACGCGTGGAAGTCTCGGTTCCTATCGCGAGTCAAAACGCCCCCGACACCATCGTTGTCCTGGAATTGGACCAGCCGGCCAGCGGCCTCAAGACGATCCCGGTTGATCCCGGCGGCGCAAAATAATGGAAGTTGAACCGGGCGAACAAAATGAATTCAGACTCGAATGGATTGTTGGGAAAGATGCTTTTTACAACATCGGTTGCCGCATTGATAACTTTCACCAGTGTTGGACAGACGGTTAATACGAATGCCTTTGCTTCTTGGTTCACTAATAAGTCATTAACCTGGAGTGCCGAGACAAATGGCTTCCGAGTAGGCGTAGATGTTGGGCCAAACTTGCCCGCCAAAGAAATTGGTATATGGGTTTTGTCATCGACGAATTCAGGCTTTTCCTATGTCCTTCCTCCAAGCGACAAATCTCCCAGTTTGGAACTGCGGGATACCAATGGAGTAGTAATCCAGGCCACTCCTAAGGAGATAGGCGCTACATGATGAGATGCAGATGCTTATGTATCCATATCTTCTTGTGTCATTGCCCCGCCGCCGTGGCGGTTGGTGTGCTAAGAACAAGATGGATGGAGAACTGCCACAAAGAATATCAGAGAATCAACTGCGCTCATGGAAAAGCACGGTTAGGATGTGGGTTGAGTCATTCCAAGGGCGCGGTCACGGTGTTTACTATGACTATTTTTTCATCGGCCCAAACTTTCCAGAAATGTTAAAAGCGGTTGACATAAGCGATGTGTATAAGATTAAAAAAGAGGCGGATTATACATTGACTGTATTTCCCGTGATTTACAAATTTGAAACAAACTATCAATATGCGGATCGTATTGATTTGCCGTGCGTCACAACAAAAATTCACCTTGCACCGTCAAAGTAAAATAATTGGATACATTGGAATTGGTTCTTTTATGAATACCCCGTCATCCCGCCGTCAGTTTGTCAAAAAATCCGCGCTGTTCGCCGGCGCCGCTGTGAGTCTGCCGCGCCTGTCGTCGCTCGCCGCCGAAACCAACGCGCCTGCCGCCACCGCACCGCCGCCAGCCACCACCAATGCGCCCGCCGAACCATTGAAACCGCGCACCGGACTGCGGTTGCCGGAGTTTGGCGTTCACGACCCGTGGATGCTCGCCGAGAAGTCCACGCAGACGTATTATCTCTACACCTCCGCGCCACCCCGGCAGACGGGATTGAACCGCGCCGGCACGTTTGCCTACAAGAGCAAGGACCTCGCCACCTGGGACGGGCCGTTGCTCGTGTTCGCGTGTCCGGACGATTGCTGGGCGGTTCCGCAGGAAGGCGCATGGGCGCCGGAGGTCCATGCTTACCACGGCGAATACTATCTCTTCACCACGCTGCACAATCCCACGAAGCCGCTGCCCGCGCTGGGCGTGCCAGCCCGGCCGAATTTCATGCGCAGCACGATGATCGCCGTGAGCAATTCGCCGGAAGGCCCGTTCACGCTCCTGAAAAAAGACGCGCCGGTGGCCCCGCCGGATTTCATGACGCTCGACGGCACATTCTACCTCGACCCGGCGGGGAAACCGTGGATGGTCTATGCGCACGAGCACCGGCAGAAACACGACGGCACCATCGAGGCACTCCCGCTCACCGACGATCTCACCCGCGCCGCGGGCGATCCGATTTATCTGTTCAAGGGTTCCGACGCGCCGTGGATCAACGAGCAGGCCGTGCCGAACGCAAAGGCAACCGTCTATGTCACCGACGGACCGGAACTGTTCCGGACCAAGACCGGCGGGTTGCTCATGCTCTGGTCGAGCTACGAAAAAAACAGCCTCGGATTCGACAGCTACGTCGAAACCATCGCGCGCTCGAAAACCGGCGAACTCAAGGGACCCTGGGAGCAACTGCCACCGCTGGTGAGAAACGACAGCGGCCACGGCATGTTGTTTCGCACATTTGCCGGCCAGTTGATGCTCGTGCTGCACCAGCCGTTCACCGGGGCGCACGGAAAGATTTACGAAATGGAAGACCTCGGCGACAGCCTGCGGGTGACGAAATTCCGCGACGACTTGAGCGGTCCGCCGCTCGGCCCGCAACGCGGCCAGGTCCCGGATTAGGCCGGCCCGCTTCATTTCCAAACCTCATTCAGGCTCGAATGCGCCTCATCCGGCCTCCGGCCACGTTCTTCCAGCGCGGAGAAGGAATTTATTTTGCGGGCGGTTGCTTCCCGGCATTCGCGGGCGGGTTTGGGTGGTCGAAGAAGGAGAGATTCCATTCGTCATGCCATTTGATGACCGGCTTGCCGTCTTCCCATTCAATGGGCAGCCAGATGTAGTAGCCAAAAACCGCCTCCTGCGGACGCCAGCGGTCACCCATGTAAATGAAGGCGTCGGGTTTGCCAGGCACCGGCAGCACATAGGTGGCTTGCGACTCGAAAGTGATTGCGGTCTGCGCCGGTGTGCCGCGACTTGGATTGCCGAGCCGCGTCCACGGCCCGAAAATGGAATCGGCGACGGCGGACCGTCCGGGGTTGGCCCGCCAGCCGGTCGTGCCGGATGAAATCATGTAATACTTTCCGCCATGCTTGAAGACGGCGGGCGCCTCGTTGGAATCGCCGACCAGCGCGCGTGCCCATTTGCCGCTGAAGCCCAGGTAGTCGTCGGTCAATTGCATGATGGCAATGGTCGCATTTTCCTCGGACGAAGTAACGAGGTAGGCCTTGCCATCGTCGTCCACAAAAATGGTCATGTCGCGGGACATCTGGCCGGTCGCGAAATCCCGTTGCAAAAATGCGCCGGCGCTGGCCGCCTGCACCCGGTTAAGCCCGTTGGTGGGCTTGGGCGTCTTGTCCTCCTCGGTGATGTTGACGGGCCAGATGCCCTTGTTGGGGCGGAAGGAACCGACATAGGCGTAAGGACCCAGCGGGCGGTCGCTCACCGCCACCGCCACGCGCGCGGCCAGGAAAGCCTGTCCTTTCAATTCCAGATGAAACCACAGGACGAATTTTTTTGTTGTTGCGTTGTAAATGACTTTCGGTCGCTCCATGACGCAGCCCTTGGTGATTTCGCTCGCTGGATCATCCGAGGACCGGAACACCATGCCCTCATCCTTCCAATTATATAAATCCGTGGAGGAATAAGCGTGGACTCCGGCGCCCGTATTGACCGCGCCGCCGCCGGCCCTGTGCTCGCCAAACCAATAGTAAGTCCCGCCCTGAATCAGGATGCCGCCGCCATGGGCGTCAATGTGGACACCGTGGTCGTCGGGCCAGAGTTCACCGGGCTTGAAGGATGTGCGTTTATCGGCCCCGGTCTGCGCGGCGCAGGCGAGCGCCAGGAACAGCAGGCTCGCCAGCGTGATTGTGGCTGTGATTTGGAATGGATTTCGGAAGTTGAGGTTTGACATAACGGCATTTTGCTAACACTAACACCAATGACAAGCAAGAATGGAACCTCTTGAATCAAATTCGAAGCTGTAAATCGGAATGGTAGGGCGACGCTGCTGCGCCGCTATTTGGCTGACCAGCAGGTCAGCCCTACCGAATTGGCACAAATGCCAATTTGATGCTGGAAGTTTTTCGCCGCGTTCCCATAATCAGTTTCAAATGAAAACTGTTTCTGAACACCCAATGGTCGGGTGCAAGGCCACAGCGGCTTTGGCCCTGTTTGTTCTGTTGCTGGGCGCGTCCCCGGCGCTGGCCGAGGTGAAGCTGGCCAGCCCGTTCACCGACCACATGGTTTTCCAGCGCGACAAGAAAGTGCCCGTCTGGGGCACGGCGGATCCCGGCGAAAGCGTGACGGTTGAATTTGCCGGCCAGAAGAAATCGGTCAAAGCCGGTGCCGACGGCAAATGGCGCGTCAATCTGGATTCCCTGCCCGCCTCGGATGAAAGCCGGACGTTGACCGTGACCGGCTCCGCCACCAAGGCCGCGATCAAATGCGACGATGTTCTCGTCGGCGAAGTCTGGCTTTGCTCCGGGCAATCGAACATGGATTTCACCCTCGCCACAACCACAAGACATTATTTTGCCGGCGTGCTCAACGAGACCCAGGAGGTTGCGGCCGCCAATTATCCCAACATCCGCATGTTCACCGGCGGCTGGCGGACCAGCTACGAGCCGCAGTCGAGCGTTTCGGGAACCTGGCTGGTCTGCACGCCGGAAAACGCGCGGGAATTTTCCGCCATCGGCTATCTTTTCGCGCGCGACATGCAGAAGGAATTGAACGTGCCCTTCGGCATCATCACCGAGAGCTTTGGCGCCAGCACCGCCGAGTCGTGGACGAGCCGCGAGGCGCTCGCGGCGAACCCGGAATTGAAGCCGCTGCTTGAAACGTTCGACGCCAACGTGGCCGCTTTCAAAACAAATCCACCGCCAGTCGTGACCACTGCCGCCCGAAGACCGGCCAACCGGAACCCGGCGCAAGACCAGCACAATCCGACGGTGATGTTCAACGGCATGATTGCGCCGGTCATCCCTTACGCCATCCGGGGCGTCCTTTGGTATCAGGGCGAAGCCATCAACGGCGGCACCAATGGCTACAAACTTTATCCGCTGCTTCAATCAACGCTCATCAAGGATTGGCGTCAGCGGTGGGGCGAGGGCAATTTCCCATTCTACATCTGCCAGCTCGCCGCGCTGAAACCGTGGCCCAATCGCCCAGATACCTGGTATAACAACCCCAACGTCCGCGAAGCGCAAGCCACGGTGCTGTCCATTCCCAACACCGGCATGGCCGTCACCATTGACATCGGCGATCCGGTCAACATTCATCCCAAGGACAAGCAGGACGTTGCCGACCGGCTGACGCGCATCGCACTGGCCAAGACCTACGGCCGCAAGCTGGAGTATTCCGGCCCGATTTATGATTCGATGAAAATTGAGGGCAGCGCCATCCGCATCAAGTTCACCCATGTCACGGGAGGACTGGTGGCAAAGGGCGGCGACCTCAAGACCTTCATCATCGCCGGCAAGGACGGCAAGTTCGTCCCGGCGGTCGCCCGGATTGACAAAGACACTTTGCTCGTCTCCAGCCCGGACGTTGCCAAACCTGCGGCAGTCCGATATGCTTGGGATAATTATCCCGAAGGCTGCAATCTTTACAACGGCGACGGCCTGCCCGCCGCGCCGTTCCGGACGGACAAGTGGTGAGACCGGATGATTTGATCCCGCCGGCAAGCTGAATTGCGTCACTGAAAATTCGGCCAGACACTATTTCCCCGCCAAATCCGTCTTCGTCTCCACGCGGCGCGCGAACAGCCAAAGCAAATCGCCCAGCCGGTTCAGATAAATGATGATCTCCGCGTTCACCGGCCCGCCGGATTCCTTCAACGCGCACACGCGGCGTTCCGCCCGGCGGCAGACCGTCCGCGCAACGTCCAGCGCGGCGGAATGAAGCGTCGCGCCCGGCATTGCCCAGCCCTTGAAAGCCATGTTCTGCGATTCGATTTTCCTCACCAGCGCGTCAAGTGTCGCCGTCATTGCCGGTGCCACGCGTGAATGACCATTCCGGAAGTAGCGCGGCAAATCCCGCCGCAGCACGCCAAGTTCGCCCATCAGCGCAACCAAATCCTTCTGGATGGCCGGCAGATTGCGGGCGACGAAATCATCCGTGGCCGTGGCGCGGGCCAGTCCCAGCGCGGCGTTCAATTCATCCACCGCGCCGCACGCCTCCACGCGCGGATGATTTTTCGGAACGCGCCTGCCAAACATCAGCGCCGTCGTTCCCAAATCCCCGGTTTTGGTGACAATGCTCATTCAATTCCAAATCGTCCTCGTTCTCGTCCTCATCCTCGAACATTCATTTCAGCTTCACCGTCGCAATTTTGTCCGCCTTTGCCAAGCAGAATGCGGACAACCTGCCCGTCAGTTTCCCATTCGATGGTGATTTTCGCTTTGCGTGGGCGGGGCGGAACGTTTAGTTTTCACGCGGCTTGTCCGATGGTGTAACGGTAACACAGCGCCCTTTGGAGGCGTTATTCATGGTTCGAATCCATGTCGGACAGCCAATTTCCCGGGGAAATTGAGGCTTCTCTTGAGATTCCGCACAGATTTTTTGCCGAAGCTGAACTGCCACAAATCAAGGAGACAAAGGTCATCCGCCTCCGGAAACGGTTTGCAACAGATCGGCCGTCAAGGAACTGTCGAGAATGAAAACACCGTCGTGCTCTTGAAGGTTTCTCCCGGACGGAGAATTGTCGAGGGGAAGTTGGGATGATTGACCGAGTCGGGATAATGCTGGGTTTCCAGGGCGAACGCATGGGGGTTGCCGGTGTAGAGCTGGATGCCGGGCTGGGTGGTGCGCACTTCCAGCACCCGCCCGCTCTGCGGATCGCGCGCCCGAGCGGCCAGCACCAGTGAATTGCCGCCGCCGGTGATGATGTAATTGTTGTCATAGGTGCCCCGCGGCGTGAGCTGGTCCGCCCGCGCCCCGATCAGCGTTGGCGTGGTGAAATCCAGCGGCGTGCCCTTGACCGGCGCGATTTCACCGGTCGGAATCAACTGGGCATCTGTCGGGGTGTAATGGTCGGCGTTCAGCCACAGTTCCTGTCCCTGCACGTCGCCGTAACCGGCCAGATTGAAATAGGCGTGACTGCACATATTAACCGGCGTCGCCTTGTCCGTGGTGGCCTGGTAATCGAGCCGCAGTTCGTTGCTGGCGGTCAAGGTGTAGGTGATGCTGGCGGTCAGGTTGCCGGGATAACCTTCCTCGCCGTCCTTGCTGAAGTAGGTGAACCGGACGGACGCTTCGTGTTCGCTTGGAGGAAGCGGTTGAGCCTGCCAGACGTGCTGGGCAAATCCCTTGCGTCCGCCGTGAATTTGATTTCGCCCGGAATTGGCGGTGAGCTGATATTCCACGCCGTCGAGGGTGAACCGGGCGTTCGCAATCCGGTTGGCGACCCGGCCGATGATCTGCGCCTGCGCGGTGAAAGTGTTGTTGACATAAGCGTCCAGAGAATTGGTGCCGAGGACCACGTTGGTGAAGACGCCGTGGCGGTCGGGCGCCTGGAGTTCGTTGATCATCGCGCCCAAGGTCATCACTTTCACGGCCATGCCTCCGGCATTGCGCAGGGTGAATTGCTGAACAGTTGTGCCGTCGGGCATTTTGCCAAAATCGCGCGTCTCGATCCGCGTCAGCGACGCGGCTCGCGCGGGATCAAAAGGAGCGGCCAATGCCAGCAATGCCAGCGTAAACAGAAATTCGGTCAGGTGCATGATCCGTAATTTGGGAAATTGCCGGAGGAAAAGCAAAATCAAAACATGGCCTTTGCTGTGCAGGCAAATCCTGAAAGGATTGCAATCATCCAGCCCAGCGTTGACGCGCAGCGGCTGCGCCGGGGCAAGCCTTGTCAAGGCATTGGATTCAAGCCTTCGTATTGCACTTTCCAGTTCTTGGGAAAACCCGGTGCGTGCTCCGTGTTTCCATCCCATCCCGCCGCCATCATCGCGGTCGCGGCGAGCCAGCCGCCGTTGGCGGGCATATACATCG
>CAYYWB010000054.1:0-5871 GCA_964475285.1 uncultured Bifidobacteriaceae bacterium
AGCCGATGTCCACCAGCGCCACGGACTCGTTGGCAAACACCTGCGGCATGGCCATCTCAAACGCGTTCACCGGCGCGATGATTCCGGGCACAATGCAATCCGCCACCAGCCCGGCGTTTTTGGCGGCCATTTGGAAATCATCCACCATCTGCCGTTTCGCGCCCGCCACGAGCACCTTGAGCTTGGGCACGCCGGGAGAAGGCTTGGCGGCATCGGCGGGTTTGCCCGGCGCCGCCGTCTTGGGCGGAAAAATGTGGCAGTCAAAAACGTGATCCGGCAAATCCTGCTGCAGATAGCCCTTGGTGTTGTTCTTCAGCACCATCCGCATTTCCTCCACCGGGATTTGCGGAAACTCCACCTGCCGCACAATGGCGTCATCCAGGCCGACGGCCAGCGTGGTGAATTTGATCCCGCCTCCCAGCGCCCCGGCCACGCTGCGCAGATGGTCGGAGAGCGCGTCGGTGGAGAGTTTCTTCTCATAAATCGGCGCATCCAGCATGGCATAGCGGACCAGGGCCAGCACCTCGCCCCGCCGTTCCAACAAAACGGCCTTGGTGGTGCGGGTGCCCAGATCCACCGCCACCATCTGGTTGCGCTTCTTCTTTGTCGCCCCGCCTATGAATGGCAACTCCATGTGCTTTTCCTTATACTGTTTTAATGGTTTGTTGCAAGCAGCAACTTGGACAATTTTTTAATTTTTCGCGGCCACTGCCGCCGGCTCCGGCGGGAGACGGCGGGACAATGCGCCGGAATCGAATTCGGAATTCGGAATTTCATAAAATCTGTCTCGCATCCGGATAGTTCTAGCAGGTGTCGTGCCATCCGGCAACATGGTGGAGAGGCCGGAGCAGTGTCCGAAATGGCAGGCGACGAGGTGACGCCCGCCCCACCCTTGGCGCGGATGAACAAAGATCGCCTCCCGCAAAGACGCCGGGGCACAAAGGGTCTTTGCAAGGAAATGATTCCTGTCTTTGCGTCCCGGCGTCTTTGCGGGAAACCGCCCGGCGAAATCGGAATCCGGGTTAATAATCGGTCCAGCCGGTGCGGGTGATCCGATACATTTTCGGCGTGAGCGGCGGCAGTTTGCTGGGGCTGGTGAAGTTCAGGTCAAATCCCCATTGGCGGGCGGGCGGGTTGTAATAGTTGCCGGGCACCTGCCAGAAATTGGTCGCGTAAATGCTGGGGAACATCACCACGATGGAGCCGTTGTAGGTGAGGGTGGAGGAGCTGCTCCAGTTTTCCTCCAGCCGCAGGAAGTTTTCGATGCCGCCGCTGTAGTAGAGGCTGCTGCCCACGTTGGTGGATTGCACGATGCCTTCCAGACAGGCGGCGTTGAGGGTGGTGCTGGTGGGCGGTCGCGAGGAGAGGCTGGTGCCGGAGTTATAGGTGTCCGACCAGTTGGCGGAGAGGACGGTAATGGCGTCGCCCATGAGTCCGCCGGGATAGGTGTAGGCGGTGTTGGCGGTGCCGGCGGATGCGCCGGCGGCGCTGGCGGCGGTTTGGACATTGTAATTGCCCTTGACGTAGAGCGGCTGCGGCGTGGTGACAGTGAGTCCGCTGGTGGTGCGCCCGGAGCCGCCGGGGTCGGTGGTGTAGGGCAGTTGCGCTCCGTTGACCATGCGCACGGCGGGCAGTTGTAACTGGGTCAATGGAACATTGTTGTAGATGTAAATGGAGTTGATGCCGCGGCCCTTGTCGGTGTAGCTGGTCTGGTTGATGGAGTTGCCGCCGGTCTTGGCGGTGTTGGTGAGCCAGTTGTTTAATTTGCCCACGTCCACTTGAACGGCCTGGACGGTGTCGGATTCGCGGTAATCGTAGAATGACACGTTTGTCACCCAAGTATAGCTCTTGTATGAGACGTTTGTGGGGGAGTCAATTCCATTTGCGTTGGCTATGACATTGGTGCTGCCGCCGGTTTTGAGGGCGTAATAGTCGTTTGTGACGGGGGTGAAGGCGCTGGCCTGGAGGTTGTCCTGGAACCAGACGGTGATGTTGGTGCCCTGGGTGCCGTTTGTGCCGGCGATGGAGTTGGAGATGACGAGGTCGGATTCGTTGAACAGATATATCTGGCCGTTGGTGGTGTAGGCTTGGGGGTTGGGCGCGGCATTCGTGCCCTGCGGCAGGTTGATGATGGATTCCACGGCCGCCGGATTGTTGTTGGTTCCAATCGGCAGGGTCAGTGTGTCCACCCTGCTGACGGGCTGGCCAACCTCCAGGTAAGTGGGCGCCACGTATCCGCTGGAGGATTGCTGGTCGTAGGGTTCCATCTGGTTGGTGACCCACCCGGCGGCGTCCACGTTGTTGCTGAAGACCATGGCGGCATACGGCCACATCCAGATGGTCCCATTGCAAAACACATTGCCGCCGATGTTCATCGGCTGGCCGGGGCTGATGTCCAGGTTCATGTTGTAGAAGATGGCAAATTGGAACAGGGGGATGATGTTGGCATTCACCTGTTCCTGGACGGTGGCCGACACATTGTAAAGCTGGCCGAGCGCGGTCGCCTTGGAAGTGATGGTGCAGGGCTGGAAATAACCCGCCAGATTGGCAAATGTGGATCCCAGTTGGTTGGTGTAGGTTTCGACGCCGATGCTGATGCCGGTCAGGTTGTTGTTGTTCGAACCGTCGCTGAACTGGAAGGTGATGGGCCAACTGCCCCAGGGGTTTGTCTGTGGGGGAATCATGGCGGCATAGACGCTTGCGGCCTGCAGGGTCTGGCCATAAGTCCAATCGCGATCCAGCGTGGCCACCACCTGCTCGGTGTCGGCCTCCGCGGCGGCCTCGGCCGTGGTGAACAGTTCGTTTTGCTGCGTCACCCTGCCGCTGGAGGAGGCCCACCACATGAGGCTGGCCAGCGTGATCAGGCTGACGGTTAGAAACGCCAGGGTCATGATCAACGCGTATCCTTGGCGGACGCGGGAGTCGGATGGATGTGATAAGCGCATGATGGTGCCGGCGTTCAATAGGTTGGCTGGCGCATGGACGCCCGGGTCTGCAACTGGTAGTAGTCATACAGGGCGTTCTGGCCCACCACCCCGGCCAGCGGATATTCCCACTGGCTGAACTGGAGCTTGATGTGGATGACGCGGTTGGCCGTGTAGGTTGTCAGGACGTTGGTGAAGGAATCCTCGGCGTCAAAAACATAATAGTTGGTGATCCAACTGATGATGTCTCTGGCCAGCGTTGCCGTCGTTATCGCGCCGTTGGAGATGATCACGCTGCAAAGATTGCTCGTCGCCTGGTTCATGAAATAGACGGTGCCAAAATTTGTGTAGCTGTTGTTGGTGGTGTTCACCGGGATGTTGGGATAAATGGCCAGCGCGTTGCCAATCTGGGGCTGGCCGTTGGCGATGAGCGAGAAACTGTTGGCGGTGGTGTTGTAAATTCCAACCTGCACGCCCGTGGACGATTTGATTGCGTCCCGCATGTCGTTCATGGCCTTGCGTCCGGACGCATTGGCGGTCAGCTTGGTCGCCGCGAGGGTATAGACGCGCGACGCCAGGAACTGGCTTGCCACCATCGCCGTAACGAGGATGACAAAAATGGCCGCGACAATATAAATTTCCACCAGCGTGAAACCGCCATTCCGGGCGCGGGGATGGTTCAAGGCGGGTTTCATGTGACGTTGGAAGGCGGAGGGTTCATTGGCGATCCGGGCCGCGATAAGTGATGACGGTATTGGTGTATGACCTGCCGGTGGGCGGGAAAACCCAGACGGTTTGCGACCAAACCTCGCGCAGTTGCGGCGAGGTCGAGAGTGAATACAACGTGATGTGATTGGTCACATAAAACGGGGCGCCCGACACCGGAATATCCATGATGTCCACATCGGGGTTCAAATTGGTGAACCCGCCCGCCGTAACCGGCATTTGATCCACCACGGGATTTTGCCACATGTCCCACTTGGCCGCGCGCACCTGTTCCAAACCCTGCAAGGTATACGATTGCGCCGCGAGCGACATGGAACTCCATTCCGCAAACCGGTTCGTCTGCGCGTAGCCATAAATGACCCCCGCCATCACCAGCGCCAGGATGGTAATGCACATCAGAACCTCAATCAGCGTGAATGCCGCGCGCAAAACGCGCGGCTGGCGCCCGTCCATTTGTCTGCAACGCACCAGCATATTCAATTAGTCGCAATCCTTTCGGAATTTCTCAAATCCACTTGTCTTAATCTAGCACAACGCATGCCACCCCGGCAAGCGGGAATTGGCGGCGGGCCGGACACTTTCTGTCCTGATAAATGACAAATGCCCGGAAAGAGGACGGCGGGCCGGCGGGCGGCGACTTCCTGAAAATTGCTGGAAATTGTCCTCCGCAAGAAAACGGCTCCGGCTTTTCGCCGGCAACCGGGTTGCTTCAATGAATCGGGCGGCGGTTCATCACGATGCGACGCATTTCCCTTCGCCATTCCCGTCCGTGGGATGAATCCCACGGTTACCGTCGGTCAATCGCGACGCGATTCCAATTTACGCCGCGCGGAGCGGATGCATGATGGTAGCCGTGGCTTTCAAGCCACGGGCAGGCGATGCACAACATCGCCGGCGTCGCGTCAGCGACGGGTGAAGGATGCGTTGCCGTTCCGGTTTCAAGCGTCGCGATGCGACGCATTTCCATTTTGACGCGCCTGTCCGTGGGATGAATCCCACGGCTACCATCGGTCATCGCTGCGCGATTCCATTCCCCCTTTGCCATTTCCAATCCGTGGAATAAATTCCACGGCTACCGTCAAATCATCGCTACGCGATTTCATTTCCATTCGCCATTCCCGTCCGTGGGATGAATCCCACGGTTACCGTCGAGCATCGCTACGCGATTCCGATTTGTGCGGCGCTCTGCCGAGACGCCGCTACGCGGAAATGAAAAACCCCGCCACTGGTTTGCATGGGCGGGGTTGCTGGCGAAGGCCGGTCCAAGCCCGCCTGGGCCATCGTGGCCAGTTCGGGAACGGGCGGCAATTTATCTCGTTTCAATGAGGCGTTCGCCATTTTCAAGCTGGCGAATAATGGCAGGCAACAGCGGTTCCAGCCACGCGCACAGCGCGGGATTGGAGCAATTACCGATGCGCAACCAGATGACAGCGGGACCGGGACGACCACGACGCACCCGTTCGGCAAAATCCTCGTCCTTCGTCACAATCACGGCTCCCTGTTTTTGGGCATGCTGCCAAATGACCCTGTCCTTGCTTTGCGCCAACCCGATTTCCAAGACATGTTCAGCCTGATGCCCCCGTTCACGCAGCCAGCCGGCCAGCGCATTCGGCAGTTGTGTGTCAACAATAAAGCGCACGGCTCAAGCACTCACCAGCACAGGATAATTCACCTGCTCGGAAGCAAATTCCAGACAAGCGCGAATATCATCGGGTTCAAGAAAAGAATAGTCTTTCAAGATTTGCGGTTCGCTGACACCCGCAGCCAGCATATCCAGGACGTCTTTGACGCGAATGCGATAATGGCGGATGCACGGCCGCCCGCCGCATTGCTCCGGATCAAATGTGATTCTGTCGGTATGTTTCATGACCTTAAAAGTAACCCCTGAAATTTGAACTTCAACTGTAAAAAAACCGCCCCTGATTTGCAGGCCACCATCGGCCAATCGCGACGCGATTCCAATTTGCGACGCGATTCGGTTGGCAAGTGTGTGGCGCTGTGGAAGGTCATTGTTCACGACGAGAGAATGGCTTCCTGGCAACTTTGAGGCAAGCGCCAACCCGGTAGGGCGGCGCTGCTGCGCCGCCGGACGGACGCCAATTCGCGGACGCGCGGCAGCGCGTCCCTACCGCCAACCCGGTAGGGCGGCGCTGCTGCGCCGCCGAAACGGACGCCAATTCGCGGACGCGCGGCAGCGCGTCCCTACCGCCAACCCGGTAGG
>CAYYWB010000054.1:5971-9024 GCA_964475285.1 uncultured Bifidobacteriaceae bacterium
GCGGCGCTGCCGCGCCGCCGAAACGGACGCCAATTCGCGGACGCGCGGCAGCGCGTCCCTACCAATGAATTTCATGCACACGGCCTTGATAGGGCCAATCTTCCGGCTTTACCGACAATCCGGCGCGCACCGGATTTTTCTGAACATAAAGCCATTTCTTGTGGTAGTTCTCGCCATCCCGCAGCCGGTGATGAAAGCCACCCCGTTGAAATGCGCCGGCATCGGGACACGTTCTTGCCAGCCGATCCTTCCAGAAACCAATCCAACGTTCGATGGTGAATTTCAAATCATGCGGGGCGCAGAACAAATGCAGGTGATCGGGCATCAGCAAATAATCGCTGACGAGCCAGGCGGTGGCCTTGTTTTTCCAAATGTCATGGAGTGCGTGTTGGATGGAGGGTTGAATCAGCCAGCGTTCGCGTTGCTCCGTGCAGACGGTAAGAAAAACCCAGTTCGGTCCGCCCATGGAAACGTGAACGCCTTTGGCCGGTGTGTGGCGCTGTGGAAGGTCATTGTTCACGACGAGAGAATGGCTTCCTGGCAACTTTGAGGCAAGCGCCAACCTGGTAGGGCGGCGCTGCTGCGCCGCCGGACGGACGCGCGGCAGCGCGTCCCTACCGATTCGCGGACGCGCGGCAGCGCGTCCCTACCAAGATGGAAATGAAAAACCCCGCTCCGGTGAGGGAGCGGGGTTGCGGGAGAATTACGAGATTATTTCCGCTGACGGCGGAAGAGCAGGAGGCTCAAACCGCCCAGGCCGGCCAACGCCATCGTGGCCGGTTCTGGAACGGGCAGCAAATACAACGGCGTATTCAGAGAGAAAATAGGCGTTCCAACTCCGGTAGCAGTGCCGTTGGCAGCGAATATGTTATTGCCAGGTGCTCCAGCAGCCGGATTGACATTCCCGATGGGCGTTTCGCCAAAGAAGGCCTGTGAGTTGCCCACCTGCGCAATCAGCGGTGCCGTATTGCCGAGAGCCAACGCAGCCAAGATGTTTGAAACACCAACCCATGACGAGCCTAAATCGGCTGACCAGCCAACCAAGACAACGCTATTGGTGACGCCATTCGCCCAATTGACCTGCACACCATTTCCAGACTGGCCGTTAACAGTCGCAGGCGCAACACCACCATGATTTAAGCCGGTGGTATTGGCACCCGTCATATTGACGCCATTAATACCAGCGGCACCCGTCCACGTTCCATCCCAAACAGAGGTGTCAGATGACAGCACGCCATTCGGGGTGGATTGAAACAACAAGGCGTAATCGAAGCCGACGTTAGCACTTTCAGTCAGACCCACAGTGCCACCGACGGCACTTCCACCACCAAAAAGCGGGGAATACACCGTTGAATTGGTTTGAAAAGTGATTTGCGAAGTAGGAATAGCCCAGTTGACGTAGCCCTGAGCGAACGCCGCGCCAGTCATGGCCATCGCAGACACGATTGTTAATGCTAATTTTTTCATGTTGTTCGTTAGTTGGTTGTTAGTTTTTTTGTTCTCCTGTTAAATTAGTTGCTCTGCAAAGATTGCTTCCAATTGAAAGTTCCGTTGGGCAAAACAAACATTCCCTGCCCCACACTCAATGACGGTGCCGGCATATTGTTGCCATCATTGGCATCAGTCCACCAGACGCCATAACCCAAGCTGACAAATTGCGGATCATAGTAGTAAGTGACATAACTTTGAGCCGGAACATTCAAAGTCCCGTTCGCCCCAAGAACCTGACCGGCATTGGTCAACGGTATGGTGGTGGCTGCCGTGCTATAAACCAAGACTGTGCTTTGAGCAGGAAGGTTGTTGGTGAGGGCGCCTGTAGCTCCGGCAGTGATGTCACCAGCATAAGGAATCACCGAACCAACCAAGGCATAGGCACCGCCAGACAAAGCCATCGAATTAGTGGCACCAACACCAACAGCCACCGTCCCGGCAAACGTGGTCGTGAAAGTTCCGTTCGCCAATAGGAAGAAGGCCTGACCGACCGGCAGTTTCGGGGTGGGCACATTGTTGCCATCATTGGCATCAGTCCACCAATCGCCATAACCCAAGCCTTCAAATTGCGGATCATAATAGTAAGTGATATAACTTTGAGCCGGAACATTCAAGGTCCCAGTCGCCCCAAGAACCTGACCGGCATTGCTCAACGGTATGGTAGTAGCTGCCGTGCTATAGACCAAGATTGTGCTTTGAGCAGGAAGGCTCGATCCAAAAACTTCATTGGCCCCGTTGCTGACCCCAATCACGAACGGGACGGTCATCATGACATACGCGCCACCAGGTGCCGCCACCGAGGCATATCCCACGACGTTTTGGGAATAAACAGGCGATTGAGCCTGCGAGGAGACGATACCCGCCGCAAGGAGCGCGGCGGCCATTAAGAGCAGTGTTTTTGTTCTCATTTTGTGTGTTGTGTTGTTTCGGTTGTTACCGTGTGTGGCCACAATATCGCAAATGGCAAGGGCGGCGTCAACATTTTTTTTGATTTTTTTTGAACGTTTTTTTCGAGGACGGGGACGAGAACGGGGACGAGGAGGATTTCAGGCGAAAAATGGCGGTTTTAGAGGGTTTTTGGAGAAAAAGCTGAAAACTGAAACGCTGGAATGCCAGAACAACGCCAAAATGCGGCAATATGGCAAATTACAACAACATTGGCGCACCGCTTGTTGGGGCGGCGCTGCCGCGCCGCCGGACCGGCTGACCAGCAGGTCAGCCCCACCGGGTTGCAGTCCAAAAAGCTTTGCGTCCTCCGCGTCTTTGCGCGAGGCTCCCTTTTTGCATGGCTGCTTTTTGCATTGCGTTGCGGGGATTGAACGGTCAGAATGCGGCCCGATGTCGGGACGTAGCGTAGCTTGGTAGCGCGCTTGGTTCGGGTCCAAGAGGTCGTGAGTTCAAATCTCACCGTCCCGACCATCTTCTTCAAGTGCGGAATGCGCCCGTCTTCGCTTTGCTTCGACGCGGCAAGGAATGCGGAGTGCGGAATGAAAAACCCGGACGGAGGAAGTGCGGAATGCGCCCGTCTTCGCTTTGCTTCGACGCGGCAAGGAATGCGGAGT
>CAYYWB010000054.1:9124-14392 GCA_964475285.1 uncultured Bifidobacteriaceae bacterium
GCGGAATGGAAAAATCAGTCAACCACGGATGGACACGGATGGACACGGATTTTTATCCGCGAATTTCGCGAATTATCGCGAATTGTTTCCGATGAATTATAATTCGTGGAAATTCGCGCAATTCGCGGATTCATTTGTTTTCCATCCGTGGTTGAACTGCGTTTTATAGGATCAATCTCAAATGCCTGAAAATCTGGTCGTCCAATTGTCCTCAATCGTCGAGCGGTTGAATCTGGCGGAGTTGTTTCCCCAGGCGCGGCCGCTCGAAGTCGAACTGGGCTGCGGCGACGCGTCGTTTCTGGTCGAATACGCGCGGCGCAATCCTGGAATAAATTTCATCGGCGTGGAGCGATTGCTGGGCCGCATTTCCAAGCTGGACCGCAAGGGCCGGCGCGCCGGGCTGGCCAATCTGCGCGGCGTCCGCATCGAGTCGTCGTATTTCTTGCAATGGCTCCTGCCGCCGCGCTCCGCCTCGGCGCTGCACGTTTATTTTCCCGATCCGTGGCCGAAGCAGAAGCACCGCCGTCACCGGCTCGTGGGCGAAAATTTTCCCGCGCTGGCCCGCGCCGCGCTCGCGCCCGGCGGCGCGGTTTATTTGCGGACGGACGACGCGGATTATTTCCGGCAGATGACGGAGGTGTTTGGCGCGGACAAAAATTTCCAGGAAATCGAAACGCCGGCGGAGCTGGCGGGATTGCCGACGGATTTCGAGCGGGAGTTTAATGCGCGGGGAATCCGGACTTTGCGCGCGGCCTATCGAAGTTTTGAATTTTGAGTTTTGAGTTTTGAATTGAAACGGTGGATTTCCGCCCGGTGAAACTAAAAATTCAAAACTTGTTCAAACGTCAATCACCGGCTTGTCGTCGTCGTCGTCGTCGGATTTATTTTGCGGCGGCGGACGGCGCTGGCGTCGGACGCTGACGCGCGCGCCGCCGGTGAGGACGTTGAGCGCGACAGACACGATGCCGATGATGAGCGCGCCGAGAAACGCGTATCCGAAGCTGTCCACGTAGAAATTGGGGTTGAGCAGAAAGCCGACGAAATAGAGGAGCAGCGCGTTGATGACGAGGGTGAACAGGCCGAGCGTGAAAATCAGCAGCGGGAGCGCCAGGAGCATCAAAATCGGCCGGACGAAGGCGTTGAGAATGCCCAGCAGCAGGGCCGCGATCACCAGGACGCCGTTGCTTTCACAATGGATGTGGCCGCGCAAAATCAACACCGCGAGCGCCACCGCGAGGGTGTTGACGATCCAGCTTTTCAGAAAGCTCAAAAGTTTTTTGGCGCCGGGCTGCATGGTTTCCGCCGAAAATCGGCACCTTCAAAATGCGGCAGCGCGGCGGCAAAAACAAGAAAGGTTTTTTGCCGAGGAGGCGCAGAGACACGGAAACCGGTTCTCCCGCAAAGACGCGAAGGAGGCAAAGTTTTTCAACCACGGATGGACACGGATGGACACGGATTGCCTTGAGGAAAAAATTCAACATTCAACATCGAACACTCAACATTCAATGAATGCCCGAACGTGACGAACTTGGATGTTCGGGGTTGAATGTTGAATGTTTTGGTTGCGGCCTGCCCGCCGGGAAGGTGTTTTAAGATTGAAAGAGCGCCGGCAAATCCATGCCGCCAAATCTCATGCGAAATAAAACAAGATCATGGCCGGAGATTCTGTAAAACAAAACGTAGTTTCGGAATTGCGGGACCAAACAAGACCTGACGCCTTCGGGTTTTAGATCGCGGCGCAAGCGGCCAAGCTCCGGGTTTTTCAACAGCAACCCAGTCAAATGGCAGACGGATTCTTCAAATTTGACCGAAACCACCGCGCCACCCTGTTCATGGAAATAACCGATGAGTTCCGCGAAGTCTCTTTCAAAAACAGAATTGAAAACCAGATTCACGCGGCAACGGCCTCCCGCGCCTTGGCGGCAATCCGCCGCAGCCGGGCAAGACTGCCGGGCCGGAATTCACCGGCCATCGCTTCATCAATCCATTTTTGATCGCGCACAGACACCAACGCGTCCTCAATTTCAAAACTTCGTTCCAGCCGCTCCAGGGTTTCCTGGTTCAAACTGCGATGGTTTTTTTCCGCGCTGGAAACCAGCCGGTCACGCAAGGCTTCCGACGCGCCCTTGACTTGAATTAAATTGCCCATTGCTGTATTCATAACACATCCAGTTGGCATGTCAAACGCCGTTACTCCGCACGTGTCAAGCCATGTTGCACGCACACTCGAAAATGCCAATCCCGGCGAATCGTTCTTTCGCAAAGACGCGAAGGACGCAAAGGTTGTTGTCCGCAGATTTCGCAGACGGGCGCGGATGGCAATCCTTGAAATCGGCGAAATCCGCGGATTCAAGGCCGCATCATCCGTCATGCGCATCATCCCGTTTTTTGCTGGATTCCCGGCCGCGCCCGGCGCAATTTGTCCGCACCTTATGAAAATGACACCGATTCTGCTGGGAGTATTGTTTGCCGCGGCGATTTCCGCCTCCGCCCAAGGCGTGGTTGCGCCCGGCGCGACGCTCCAAAAACTGGCGGGCGATTTCAAGTTCACCGAAGGCCCGACGTGCGACAAAAACGGAAACGTGTTTTTCGTTGACCAGGACAACAACCGCATCATGGAGTGGAGCGCGGACGGAAAGCTGTCCACGTTCATGCAGCCGTCCGGCTACGCGAACGGAATGTGTTTTGACGCGAACGGCAATCTCATCGCCTGCGCGGACGAGCACAACCAGCTCTGGTCCATCGCGCCGGACAAGACCATGACGGTGCTCGTCACCAATTACCAGGGCAAGTATCTCAACGGCCCGAACGACGTCTGGGTCGCGCCCAACGGCGCGATGTTCATCACCGACCCGTTTTACAAGCGCACCTGGTGGGATCACACGACGATGGCGCTGACGAACCAGGAGGTTTTTTATCTTTCGCCCGACCGTAAAAACCTCGTGATGGTGACGGATGATTTGAAACAGCCCAACGGCATCACCGGCACGCCGGACGGGAAGAATCTGATTGTTTCGGACATCCGCGCCGGCCAGACGTGGCGCTACGACATCCAGCCCGACGGCTCGCTGTCGAACAAGACCTTCATCTGCGCGCTCGGCTCGGACGGCATGACGATTGACGAGGAGGGAAATCTTTATCTGTGCGGCCGCGGCGTGATCGTTGTTGACAAGGCCGGAAAACAAATTGACCACATTGACGTGCCGGAATCATGGACGGCGAACGTCTGTTTCAGCGGCAAGGACCGCAAGACGCTTTTCATCACCGCCAGCAAATCGTTCTACTCGATCCAGCTTATTTACAAGGGCGCGAATCCGGCGAAGTAAATCCTTCATCAGGAGCGCCGCCTTTCCCTTGTTGCGAATATGCTGAAAGTGTGAAATGATGAATTGATGACAAAAGTAATCAGCATCAATGAACGCGGAACGCTGACGCTGCCGAAGGAATTGCGGCGGCGCATCGGCCTGGCCGGCGGCGGGCAGGTCGTTGCCGAGGAAACGGCGGAAGGAATTTTGATCCGGGGCGGCGCCACATTTCCGGTCGAAATCTACACGGATCAGCGCATCGCGGAGTTCGTGCGCAACAACGAAAAGGCGCTGAAGAAATTCCGCTTCAAGAAATGAGGATTTTCCTCGACGCGAACATCCTTTTTTCCGGCGCGCTGCCGCAAAGCCGGATGCGCGCCTTCTTGGATTTTCTGTGCCGCGAATGTGAATGTGTCACCAACGCCTATGCCGTGGAAGAAGCCCGGCGCAATCTTGCGGCAAAATTTCCGGGCGCGCTCCGGCATCTGGATGCGATTGTCAAGAAATGTGAACTCGTTCCGGCGGTGAAAATGGATTTCAAGGTGAAGCTGGCCTTGAAAGACGCGCCAATTTTGGGCGGCGCATTGGCGGCTCACGCAAAATATCTGCTGACCGGCGATGAAAAGGATTTTGGACCATTTTTCGGCAAGACCATTGATGGCGTGAAAATCGTTTCACCAAAAATGCTCGCGGAAGAATTGACCGGACCTGGCTTGCTGTGAACTTTGGGGAGCGCGCCCGTCCCGGGCGCAGTTTGCCGCGTCTCGCGGCAAACATTGTAGCGGCGCCCTATGAGCGCCGATTTCGGCGGTCACAGCCCGCCGCTGCAACAATAGAAAGATGTCCGGCGCGGGACGCACCGGACGGCAGCCGGGACGGCCGCGCTCTCCCAATCACCGCGAGCACGTCGCTTTATTCGATTCGCATGAACCTGAAAGGCGCGAATCCGGCGAAGTGAGCTGACTACGGCTGGACGTTTTGTCCCCCAACGGGTTCGTCTGGTTCGCCGGCAGGGCGTTTCCAGTTCAGCAAAAGCGAAAGCAGGTAAATCGGCGCGAAAATCGGGTATGTTCCCAAGGTCATCAGGAAATAGCCGATCAAAATCACCGGCCGTTTTCGAAACCGGCCGCTGGTGCCGTTTCGGAAAACTTCGCCTTCGGAAAAAACCTGGACGTAGGGCATCAGGTTGTTGTAGGGGCCGACGGCCCGGCCGCAATGAGCGCAAAACCAGGCGGCAGGCGGTTGCGGAGTCGAGCAATGCGGGCAGACTTCCTGCGCCTCCGGTTCCGAAATTTTTTGTTCAGTCTCCGCGTCCCACGGATCCGGCCTGACCGGCGCTTCACGGATCCAGACAATGAACCGCCAGAACATCGCGAGCGCCAGGCCGCCCACGGCAAACCCGGCAATGATCATGTTTGGATCGCTGGCCGCAATCATAAGAAGCTGAAGCAATTTCCCACGCCATTTTCGCCTGTCAAGCGCGCGACGGTGACGGAACGCGGACGTTCAGCCGCGCGATAAAGCAGGGCAGGCGTCCCGCCCTGCTTTCCGGCGCGCCGGGTTTTTCGACAGCTTGCCGGTTTTTGATTGTTCCTCCGGCTTGCCGCCGCCAATCGTGCGTGTTTAAGCGTTTATATCCTGGCGCGAGACACAATGCGCTGACGGATTTCAGCAAGGATTTTCCGTCCGCGCGCCGGGTTGCCGCGCCGCTGACGCGCCATAAAACGGGCTTCCGCCTGGCGCTCGGCAATGATGTGCGTGACAAAGTTGTCGAACAGCCTTTGCACGCTCGTGCCGGTGGATCGCGCCGCGCCCATCAGCGCTTTGTGCCGTGAATTGTCACAACGATAGGGAATGGTTTTCATTTTACAATTTTCAGATGTTGGCCGGTGTCACCACGCGCGGCGCGGCAAATTTAAGTTCGCCCCGCCCAAAGTCGCGCGTGTTGTGCGTGACCAGATGT
>CAYYWB010000055.1:0-14265 GCA_964475285.1 uncultured Bifidobacteriaceae bacterium
GCCGGACGACTTGCAGCCCTTCGACGCCAAACAATTCGCGCAGGCGTTGTTTGAGGAATAACATACAGTTCTTATGCGTCATTCCTATGTTAATAGCGGCAACTTGAGAAGTCTGCATCCGGTTTTAAAAGAATGGATTCGTCTTAATCGCGCTTATGGTAAAACGATGCGATGGAAAGACTGTGCTTGGTGGGCTAACGAAAGAGCATCTACAAGTATTTTTGCAGCAGCGGCGTGGACGTCTGGTGGAGTTGCTTTGGAGGAATATTCAACGACAAAGAAAAAGAAGAAGAAGCAAAGAACAGGTCGCTGTGATTTATTCGTTAATGTAAATGGAAACAAATTTGCTTGTGAGTTTAAGCAAATTTTCCCGAGGCTTAAATATGGCCAGACCGATGACATCTCCAACGTTAATGATCAATTTGAATTGGCCTGCGACGACGCAAGAAATCTGTTACCACAAGAAGGTCGGCGGCTAGGTATTTGTTTTGTGACACCGCGTTTTGCTCCCTCGCAATTTCAAGACATGGACAGTTGTTTGGAAAATTATTTGGAGTGTCTTCAACAAAATCAAAACAAACTCAATTATAACAGCATCGCTTGGTTTTTCCCGGATGATGCCCGTGAAATGGAGTGGGAAAACGACAGAAGATACCCTGGAATTATAGTTCTTATTCGGGAAGTTTTCAGAAGTAGATGATTACTGTAAAACAGAGTGCGCGCGCCCATTTTCTGCGCCTTGCCCTCCGGCTCGCCCGGAGCGGCTGCGGCATGGCGTTGCCAAAACAATCTTAAACCAGACGACATTCTTGTTCACGCCGTCGCGAGATTATCTTCAAGCACTTTCGAGCGCGTGGGATTTTCCGTGTCTACGGCAGGAATCGCGTCTTCGAGAATTCTGATCGGCTCGTAAAAAGTGTCGCGCTGGACGGGCGTGCGGCCGGCTTCGCGGATGGCCTTGAGCATGGCCGCCTCGGTCTGCAATTGCGGCGAGGTCGCGCCGGCCATGTGGAAGATGTGTTCCTCGATGATGGTGCCGTGCAAATCGTCCGCGCCGTAGCTCAACGCCACCTGCGCCAGCTTCAGCCCGAGGCCCACCCAATACGCGGTGACGTGCGGGAAGTTGTCGAGGTAGATGCGGCTCACGGCGATTGTGCGCAGCGAATCGAAGCCGGTCGGCGGGTGCGTGACGGGAATGTCGTTGTCCTCCGGCTGATACGCCAGCGGCACGAAGCCGGTGAAGCCATGCGTCTCGTCCTGCAACGCGCGCAATTGCCGCAAATGATCCACGCGGTCGGCGAGGCTCTCGACGTGGCCGTAAAGCATCGTGCAGGTGCTGCGCCCGCCGAGCCGGTGCCAGGTGCGGTGGACGTCCAGATATTCCTCGGCGGATTCCTTGCCCCTGGCGATGGCGCTGCGGACTTCCTTGCGGAAAATCTCCGCGCCGCCGCCGGTGAGTGAGTCGAGGCCGGCGGCTTTTAGTTCAATCAGCGTCTGCTCGACGGATTTTTTTGCGAGCCAGGCGAGATGGAGAATTTCAATGGCGGTGAAACATTTAAGATGCAATTTATTGGTAGGGACGACCTGCTGGTCGTCCTGGCCGCGCGGCAGCGCGGCCCTACCATCATTGTTGAGCGCCTTGAGCGCTTTGAGCATGTCCGTGTAATAGCTGAACGGCAGCGATGGGTGCAATCCGCCGACGATGTGCAGTTCGGTGATGCCGATGGCCAGCGCCTCGCGCGCCTTCTGGACGATCTCCTCGACGGTGAACTGGAAGCCGTCGGCGTCGCGTTTCTTGCGCGCGAACGAGCAGAACTGGCACGACAGGATGCAGTAGTTCGAGTAGTTGACGTAGCGGTTGATGATGTAGCTGGCGCGGTTGTTGCCGGTTTTTTTCTGGCGCGCGAAATCCGCGATGGCACCGACGGCGTTCAGATCCTTCGATTCAAACAGCCGCAGCGCGTCGGCGTCGGAAATGCGTTCGCCGGCGGCGACCTTGTCGTAAATGTCGCGCAATTCGCTGCGTTGGAGGAAAAAATCCATCGTTCCGACAGTAAAGCACTTTTTGCGCGGGAACGCAAACGCGGGAAGGATGCCGCCGCGCGCGATTTCAGCCGGCGTTGCCGGAGCGGTTCATCAACTGGATTTTGAATTCGGCGAGCTGGCTGTCGTAGTAATCAATGGCCTTGGGCGTGGTGGTCACCGTGGAATCGAAATTCACGAGCGTCACCAGCGTGCTGTAGGTGGCCGTGTCGTGCAGCGGCACCACGGCGCGGATGCCGCCGACCGGCCCCAGGCGGGAGTAACAGTCCTGCTCGTGGATTTGCTTCACCACGATGACGCGATAGCCGAGCTTGGCCAGGAAAATCTGATAGGAATTTGTCGTGATAATTGCCGCCAGTATCGCCGGAACGGCAATGCCAAGATGGTCGAA
Source organism: uncultured Bifidobacteriaceae bacterium (assembly GCA_964475285.1). Classification (GTDB taxonomy): domain Bacteria; phylum Verrucomicrobiota; class Verrucomicrobiia; order Limisphaerales; family UBA11358; genus UBA11358. The sequence continues at coordinate 2,435 of CAYYWB010000055.1, forward strand.
CACGCCCTTCAGCGGTTTGAATTGCCCGCGCGACAGGATGCGCTCAAACCGCTGCTGCTCGGTTTCATCAACCGGAGGCTGATGGACTGCCGGCGCGGTGGCCGCTGGTTTTTTTAACATAAAATCTGGATTGGAAAATCCCTTGAACCGGCGCGCTGGGCGGGAACACACTCATTATCGCCGACAACGGGGGCAAAGTCCATGATTCATTTGGGAGCAAAAGTTTGATTTTTCCGGCGCGCTGAACAAAACTTCCGTTGTAGGCCAGACGAAAGGCGATTTATGCTCATTGTTCACGTTCACGTCCATGTCAAACCGGATTGCGTCGAGGCGTTCAAACAGGCGACGCGGCTCAACGCGCGATGGAGCCTGCTCGAACTGGGCGTCCTGCGCTTTGATGTTTTGCAGCAGCAGGACGACCCGACGCGGTTCGTGCTGGTGGAAATCTATCGCGACGCCGATGCCGCCGCCGCGCACAAGGCGACGGAGCATTATCCCGTCTGGCGCGATGCCGTTGCGCCGATGATGGCCATGCCGCGCCAAGGAGTGAGGTTCGACAAAATTTCTCCCGATGATTAAGGCCGTCAATGAACCTGAAATTTGAATTCACAACCGTCCCGCGCATCCTTTTTGGCGCGGGCGCGGTCAGGGTGGCCGGCGAGAACCCAAAAGTTTTTGGCGCATGCGCGCTCGTCGTCACCGGACGCAACCCGCGGCGCGCGGAACAATTGATCGCCGATTTGCGGCAGCGCGGCACGGGCGTAGTCACGTTCGCCGTCGCGGGCGAGCCGGAGACTGCGACGGTGGAACAGGGAATCAAACTCGCGAAGGCGGAGAAATGCAACTCCGTCATCGGCTTCGGCGGCGGCAGTGTCATTGACGCCGCGAAAGCCATCGCCGCCCTCCTGACGAACGAGGGCGAATTGCTCGATTACCTCGAAATCATCGGGCGCGGCCAGACGTTGAAGAAATGGTCCGCGCCGTTCTTCGCGATTCCCACCACGGCGGGCACCGGCTCGGAAGTCACGCGCAACGCGGTGCTGGCGTCGCCGGAACACAAATTGAAGGTGAGCCTGCGCAGCCGCCTGATGCTCGCGAAAATGGCGATTGTGGATCCGGAACTCACCTGCGATTTGCCGCCGGCGCTGACCGCCAGCACCGGGCTGGACGCGCTGACGCAATTGATCGAGCCATTCGTCTGCTCGCACGCAAATCCGATGACCGACGGCTTGTGCGTCGAGGGAATCCGCCGCGCCGCGCGGTCGCTGCGTGTGGCGTTCGCCGACGGCAAAAACAAATCCGCCCGCGAAGACATGGCGGTGGCGAGCTTGCACGGCGGGCTGGCTTTGGCCAACGCCGGTCTCGGCGCGGTGCATGGATTTGCCGGGCCGATTGGCGGAAGTTTTTCCGCGCCGCACGGCGCAATTTGCGCGGCGCTGCTGCCGCACGTCATGGCGGCGAACATTCACGCTCTCCGGCAGCGCGCGCCGGACAGCGCGGCGCTGCGGCGTTACGACGGGGTGGCGCGGTTGCTGACCGGCAGCGCCGGCGCGACTGCGGATGACGGCGTGGAATGGATTTCCAAATTGGTTGCCGATTTGCAGATTCCGCGCCTCGGCAACTACGGCGTCCGCGAGGAACACGTCCCGGATTTGGTTGTGAAAGCCGCGAACTCCAGTAGCATGAAGGCCAATCCAATCATGCTCGCGCCGGATGAACTGGCCGCAACGCTGGGGCTGGCGCTGTAAGCCGGCGCTTGTGATTTGCCGCGCGCGCTTTAATCTGGCGCAAATCGCGTGAACGCCGACGACACCAAATCGCCCGCCGGTTTTTCCGGGGCGCAGGAGCGCAAAATTGTTTTGCTCCTCTGCTGCCTCGCCGCCGTTCACGTTTTCATTTTCTCCGCCGCATTTCCATTTTTCAACAACGTGGACGAAATCGCCCAGTTCGATCTGGCCGTCAAATACTCGCAAGGTCATGTTCCGCGGAGGCTGGAACTGCTTTCGACGGATTCGACGCCTTACCTGGCGCTTTACAGCTCCGGGATGTATTTCGGGACGCCGGAAATGTTCCCGGACGGCAAATTTCCGACGCCTCCGTGGAAACAACCCGTCGAAAAAATCCGGCAGACCCTGCTGGCCAACGAAGCGGCATGGAGGACGGTGACCAATTACGAATCATCGCAGCCGCCGCTGTATTACGCGCTGGAGGGTTGCTGGTGGCGTGCCGGACAATGGCTCGGCTTCGAAAATGGATGGCGGCTGTATTGGCTGCGCTTCCTGAACATTTTCATTGTCGCGGCGCTCGTCTGGCTCGGTTGCCGCGCCGCGCGCCTGATTTTTCCGGAGAACCCATTTTTGCGCCTCGCCATTCCGGCGGTCATCGCCTTTTTTCCGCAGACCGCCTTTTACTCGATTGAAAACGACGCGCTCCTGCCGCTCTGCTTCGGCGCGGCGTTCATCTGCCTGCTCCAATTTTTGCGCGCCGAAATTCCCGATGCCCGGCTGGCAGTGGCGACGGGTCTGGCGCTGGCGGCGGCTTTTTTGACAAAAATGACCAGCTTGCCGCTGCTGGCCGTTTCGGCCATTTTCATCGCGCTGAAAATCTTCCAGATGGCTGGAGAAAAAAAACTGCGGGCGGCGCTGCCGGCGCTGGCGGCGCTGGTTTTTTGCGCCGCGCTGCCGATGGCCTGCTGGATGACGTGGTGCAAACTCCACTTCGGCGACTTCACCGGCTCTGCGGCGAAGGCCGGGTATTTCGGCTGGACACACAAGCCGTTTGCCGAATGGTGGCCGCATCCCATTTTTACATTGCGCGGATTTTCGGTTTTCATGCCGTCGCTGATCGCCACGTTCTGGCAAAGCGAATTCTTGTGGCATGGCCGGCCGCTGTCGCTGCCCGCCGTTGACTGGGTTTACATCGTTTTGTCCGTTGGCGGTGTGGGAATGGCATTGCTGAAATTTCCCAAAATGCCGCGCCCGCAACGCCGGGCGCTCTGGCTGGCTTTTTGGAGTGTCGCGGCGTCCGTGGCGTTTGTCGGTTTTCTCTCCATCATTTTTGATTTTGGCGACGACCACAATCCATCGCGGGCGCGCCCGTATTTCACAGCCGGGCGGTTGATTCTCGGCGCGTTGATTCCCTTCCTGCTGCTTATTCTTTACGGACTGGATTGCGCGCTGGGCCGCCTGAAAAACAGCCGCGCGCGTCCGCTCGCATTGGGTGTTTTGATTCTGTTCATGCTACTTTCGGAAATCGCCGTGGATTGGCCGGTCTTTTCCAACGAATACAACTGGTTCCACCTGTGACTGAAATGGACACCGCAGAATCACAACCGCCCGCCGCGCCTCCAGGATCGAACGAGCGCAAAATCATCCTGCTCCTGTGCTGTCTTGCCGCCATCCGCGTTTTCATCTTTTCCGCCGCTTTTCCGCCCATCAACAATGTGGATGAATACGCGCATCTCGATCTGGCGGTGAAATATTCGCACGGGCAAGTGCCGCGCGGGCTTGAGCCGATTTCCCGCGAGGCCATGCAATTCATCGTCATTTACGGCTCGCAGGAATTTCTCTGGCCGCCGGAAGTTTTTCCCGGCGGACAATATCCGCCGCCGCCGTGGACGCAGCCGATGGAGCAAATCGCGCCGATTTTGCTGGCGCGAGAGGCGCAATGGCAGAACGTGAACCACGAAAGCTCCCAGCCGCCGCTTTATTACACGCTGGCCGGTCTGTGGTGGAACGCCGGACAACAGCTCGGATTGGAAGGCGGACGCCTGTTTTATTGGCTGCGGTTCCTGAACATTTTGCTGGTCGCGGCGCTGGTGTGGCTGGGGTATTTCGCGGCGCGGACGGTTTTTCCGGAAAATGTTTTCTTACGGCTGGGCGTGCCGGCACTGCTGGCGTTTCTGCCGCAAACGGTCTTTTATTCGATCAACAACGACGTGCTCTCGCCGCTCTGCTTTGGCGCGGCATTTGTCTGTCTCGCCCGCTGGCTGCGCGCGGAAATTCCGGACGCGCGATCGGGAACGGTCACCGGTCTGGCGCTGGCTGCAACTTTTCTGACGAAAATGTCCAACCTGCCGCTGCTCGCCGTGTCCGCGCTGGCCGTGCTGCTGAAAATAGTCCGCCTGGCGAAAATCAAAAAACTGCGCGCGTCAGCGCCGTCGCTCGCCTCGCTTTATTTCTGCGCCACCCTGCCGATGGCCGCCTGGGCGGCGTGGTGCCGGATTCATTTTGGCGATTTCACCGGCTCGGCGGCGAAGGTTCATTTCCTCGGCTGGACGCTCAAGCCGTTCGCCGAATGGTGGCGGCATCCGATTTTTACGCCGGACGGTGCCTGGACCTATTTTTCCGGGCAACTGGCGACATTCTGGCAGGGAGAACTTCTGTGGCACAACCAGCCGCTCGCTTTTCACGGGATGGACATCATTTATTCAATCCTGCCGCCGGCCATGATTATTCTGGCTTTGGCCGGATCATTCAAGCTGTCTGCAAATATAACCCCGCCGCAGCGGCAGATGCTGTGGTTCAGTTTTGCCGGCGTTGCCGCCGCGTTTGGATTTTTTGCGCTCATGTCCGTCATTTACGATTTTCACGATTGCCACAATCCATCGCGCGAGCACCCGTATTTTCACGCGGGCCGGATGATGCTGGGCGTGCTGATCCCGTTCCTGCTGCTGTTTGTTTTTGGAATGGACCGCGCGTTGACCCGTTTTGGGAATCGGGCGAAATTTCTGGCGCTGGCCGGAATGATTTTGTTCATGCTCATTTCTGAAATTGCCGTGGACTGGCCGGTTTTCTTCAGCCAATACAACTGGTTCCACATGTGAACCGCGCGAAATGAATCCCATCTGGCAGACGGATTTTGTCGTCGCGCAAACGGTTTGTCTGGCGCGCAGCTTGAAGCATTGGACGGGGCGCGAATTGCTGCCAACTCATTTCGGAGCGCCGGCCTCCGGCACGGCTTGTTCAACCGGGCTGCCGGCCCACGCCGTGCCGGAGGCCGGCGCTCCACCCATTGGCAAGATCCCCAATATTTTTGCCAGAAATATTTTCCACGCGCCGTTCGTCGTCATGTCGCACGGCATGGAAGCGGATCCGGTTTTGAATTATGGCAACGCCGCCGCGCTCGCGCTCTGGGAGATGTCGTGGGAGGAACTGACCCGCACGCCGTCGCGGCTCACCGCCGAAGCGCCAAACCGCGAGGAACGCGCAAAATTATTGGAAGCCGTGACTCGGCGCGGCTTCATTGACGATTACTCCGGCGTGCGGATTTCAAAAAGCGGCCGGCGTTTCCGCATTTCCCGCGCCACCGTCTGGAATTTATTGACTGCGGACGGCAAACCCTGCGGCCAGGCGGCGATGTTCAACCGCTGGGAATTCATTTGACGCGGCTTTGGAACATCGCACGCGTTTTGCAAAGCTCTGACGCGAGGCGGAAATTTGGCTGTGAAGCCAGTTCTTTATTCCGCCGCAAACACGCGGAAGGAATGCGCGGGAACAGACACCTCGAATGAACTGCCGCCGTTGCCGGCATTTCCGCCGCCGCGACCGCCGCCGCGACCGGCCCCCCGGCCAGCGCCGCCTCCGCCGCCACGCTGGGCCGCGGCCAGCGTCTGGCCGTTGAGCAGATCGCGCAGGTTCGTCGCGCGCACGACCGAGACGCGGGTGGTCACCGGTTGCGACTGGAAATTCTGGACAATAAACGTCCGGTTGTCGTAGGCGAACAGGCTGACATGATCCGGGCCGTCCAGGTTGACGAAAATGTCGCGGCCCAGCAGGCTGCGGATTTGGGTCAGCACGCTTTGCGGGAGCCGGTAAATGTCCGCAAAATCGTCCGGCACCGCCAGCACGTAAAAAGTGCCTTTGCCGTAGGCCGCGCGGATAGCCATCGCATAGCCGGACATGGCGGTTTCAAAATTGATGGCGGGCCAAGAATCGTTTTCAAAATAACGCATTTGCGGCAGGATAATGTTGAGGTCGGCTTGCGCCGAATTCCCGGCCGGGTTTCCGCCGCGACCGCCGCCGAAGCGCGTGGCCATGACGCGATGGCCGGTCACTTGAATTTCGGCGATGCCCTGAAATCCCCTGGCACCCAACGCCTCAACCAAGCCGCTCGTGACGATGGCTTGGCCGCCGTTCCGCACAAATGCCTCGGTCTTGGCAACCAAGTTTGGGTCATAGCTGGACGCGGCGGTCAGCAAAACGGTTGAGGCGTTGATCGGAAATTCCGGGACCAGATTGACCGGCACACCGATCATGCCGAGGTAATCCGGCAGAAAGGCTTCGCCAACGGAGTTGCAAGGCTTGTAAGTGGCAACGCCGATGGGCTGGCCGAGCTTGCCGAGAAAGCGGTCCAGAATTTCCGCCGAATAACCGGCGGTGCGGGCCACCATGTTGGGAGTGTAAGTTGAGCCATCAGGCTGGGGAATGGGCGCCATCAGGTTGGCGAGGATGGCATTGGTGTCCGAGCCGCCGCCCGCGCCGCGCAGCCCGGCAGAGACTTGAACCGAGTTGAACAGCATGATTTCCGGCACTTTGGCAAACAGAGTGTCCCAGAACATTTCCGCGTAACGCGCATCGCCGCCGCCGTCAATCCAGCCGCCCTGATTGTTACCAGGCTTGATGTTGTTGAAATAAACCGTTTGCAGGTAGCTCTGGTAGGATTGCAACCGCTGGCCGCCGTTCGCATCGCGCGTCTCCGTGCCGGTGTAAATCGCGTCATACATTTTCGGCTCGACCGCCAGATCGTAACCCAGGCCCTGAAAACTTTCATACCAGTTGGGATATTTGATGATGACGCGCACTTTGGGATTGACCGCCTTGGCCGGGGCGATGATCAGGTTTTTGGAAACGTCGTCCATCAAGGCGGTGCGGAATTCCGTCCAGCTCCGGCCGCCCTTGGCCGCAATGGCATCTTCGCCCTTGTAATTTGAGAAAAAGAAATCGTCCAAAATGATCTCGTCGAAATGCCGGGCGGTGAACTCGGACATGGACTTGATTTTCTCGCGGTCCGTCGGCGAATTGTAGTCGTAAGATTGAAAGCCGTTGCTTTCCTGCGCGGTCAAACCCATGCCGCCGGAAGTCTTGATGCCGCGGTCGTTGAAAAATTTCTTCAACGTTTCCACGTCGGAATCGGTGGCGAGTTCCGCGTTGCGGGTGGTTTCGAGATAAACCTTGTCCACCTTCACCTGTTTTTCGAGATTGGCCCACTGGTTGGAAAACTGCGTCAGGTTGCCGGGAATGGAGTGAACCTCCTGATACCGGAAATAGACGCACACACTGAAATTGGTGTAGCCCCGCGCCTGCGCCGGCGGAACTGAAATCAGAGCTGCCAGCAAAATTAAGCCGGCGACTAATTTCGCTTGAAGGCCGATTTGGAAAATGCCGGCAGGCGACGGAAGACAACAATTATTTTGGCCGCGACGAAACTCGCGGTTGGAGAATAGGCTCATAATTTTTTGAAGTCAGGAATGGCTTGGGTTCATTTCATCGCGCATCAAAAGGTGCCCAGCGTGACGCGCAGGGTTTCCGGGGTCGTGCCGAACGGCAGCGCGTGGTCGGTCTCGTCCCCGTTTAGAAAGCGCATGACCCGGAAGTCGGAGGCCGCCGAGTAGTCGCGCCCATCGTGTGAAGCGTTGGGCGTCCGTTCCAATTGTTCGGCTTCTTCGACGCGGAACCAGTCGCGCTTGCCGCCCGACGACGCCTTGAACTCGATGGTGCAGGAACTGCCGGTAATGTAGAATTGATTTTCCGAAATTTGCGCCACCAGCGCGCGGCCCGTCGGCGCTGCGGCTGCTCCCGCATCCGGAGCCGCGCCACCCGCGCCACGCGCTCCCGCCGCCGGATTGGCTGTTGCCGCCGGCCCGCCGCCGCGTCCGCCACGACCATTGCCCGATCCCGTAAAATTGATGATGGCGCTCCACGCTCCAAAATCGAGCGTTGCGCTCGTCTGGCCCGCCTCTTCTTCAACCGCCTTGACCTTGCCCTCGAAGTTCAGCCGCGCCACTTCGCGCATGATCGGTTCGAGCATCCGGTAATTCATCCCGACCGGCGCGATGGATTCCGGCGTCGCCCGCGTGTAGTCCAGGCCAAACGGCGACCAGCCGATGGTTCCGCGTCCCAGCGCGGCAAAACACATCCGGCTGCCGTTGCCGGTTCCGCCGGTTTCGGGAACAAACAACGGATTGTCGGGCCGCGAATAATGATCCAGCACCGCGAGATATTTCGCGCTGTCATTCTGGTAAATGTCGGGCGCGAGAATGTCAATCGCCGGCGCCGTCGCCTTCCAGATGTCCAGCACGTTGTCGGTCGCGCCGCCGCTTTCGTAGGTGCCGGCGCGGGGATTGGACAGCGGATCGCGCAACGCGGCGTTGACATACATCGGCAACGGATATTCCGCCTTGCCCGCCGCCGCCACCTGGCCGATGTAATGGGCCACGCAGTAGGCGTGAAAATATTCATCGGCGTTGTCGCCGAAAACTTCCCGCCAATTTCCGCTGGCGGCCAAAGCGCCGTTTCTGCCGTTCAGCGCCTTCAAGAAATCCGCCGGCACCGGCGCGGCAAAAACTTTTTCCGCCTCCGGCGAATAATCGCGGATGCTGCCCCAGGCGCCCGGCTCGTTTTCAACCTGGATCATGATGACGGTGTGAACCGGGTCCACGGATTTGATGTGGCGCATCAAGGCGCTGAACGCTTTCTTGTCCGCTTCCATGCACGCCGTCGCGAGCGGCGACGGGGAATCAACGGAGCTGCCGCGATTGCCCGTGATGTGGGTGAACATGGCCGGATTGCTTTTGGCCCAGAGCGGGATGTAGTGGCCGCTGCCGTTTTTCCAGGTGCCGAACCAGAGGAACACCAGGCGCACGTTGTGTTCCCGCGCGCCCTTGATCATCAAATCAACAATCGAAGGATCGAACTTGCCCGGCTCCGGCTCGAACTGCTCCCAATAGACCGGGATTTCCAGCGTGTTGGCGTGCAAATCATCAATGGCCGCCCAGACTTTGGGGAGCGTGCCCGGCCACGCGCTCGAATTGTGGGCCTGCGCGCCGAGCATGAGATACGGCGCGCCATCCACGAACAGCGCGTGGTGTCCGTTTTGGGTGACCACCTGCGGCATCGGATGATCGGCTGCCTGCAACGGCAATTGACCGCTGAAAAAAACAAGGCCGAGACTGGTGAGGGCGGTGGCACCAAGCCGGCCGCACGAGCGTTTGCTGATTTGAATTTTCATGGTGTTAATTTGTTTCTGGTTTCACTGTTCAATTTGCGATGTCGCCGTAAAGAATTCCGCGGCCATTGGTGCCAACATACACGCGCCCATAAATGCGCGGGTCGCCGGAGAGGCAATCGAACCGGTTGCCCCATTGATGTTGCGCGTCGTTGACGCGGACCCAGGTGGCGCCTTCGTCATCGGAACGATAAATGCCCGCCAACGGGCCGCCGCTTTGGTCGCCATTGGCCACAAAAATGGCAGGATAATCCTTGCCCGGCGCGGCCTTTCCAAAACTCAACTGGCCAATCGGCGGATGATTGGGAATTTCCTTGAAAGTCCGGCCGCCATCGCTCGAATGGCAAAGCGCCTGGCCAACAATCCACAGGTCGCCCTCCCTGCCGCCAACGGCGACCAACCGGTTTCCGCCACGCCCGCCGCGCCCGCCGCCGCCTACGGCTTCAGGCAGGCCGGTCACTTCGTAGCCGTTCGTGAACGTCGCCCCGCCGTCGGTGCTCAAATACATTTTATGCGCAGCGAAATCCAGCGCGTAAAACTTCGCCGGGTTGGAACGATCCGCAATCGGACTGACGCCAGCCGGCAGGCCGGTCACATCTTTCCAAGTCGCGCCGTTGTCGGTGGAAATTCGCGGAGTTCCGCCGGCGCTCATGAAAACGGAACCGTCCGCCGACAAAATCACGCGCCCGCTGCCGCCGCCTCCAAATCCGCCGCGCCCGCCACCCGCGGCGGGTTGCGCGCCGAGGGTGAACGGTTTCCAATTGTGTCCGCCGTCCAAAGAATACGCCATCGTGCCTTCGTCGGGTGGATGAAACGGGCCGCTGCCCATGCGGACGACGACGTTCGGATTTTTCTCGGCGAAATCCAGCGACGAGGTGTTTGCGAATAACGGATGCTTATTCGGCCCGTCAGGAGGGCTTACGTCCAGATCATCGTGCGTGAAGCCGCTGATGTCGCCAAAGCCGCTGATGAGGTGCGCGCCGCCCGTCGGGCTGATGAGGTTGATGATGGCGGTTTCCTCGATGCCGTCCGTCCAAATTGTCCAACGAATGTCGCCGCCGGAATCGGCGTTATTCATTTCGGTGGTGTTCCAGATGGTTGCGCCGGTGGCATAGCAAACGTGCTTGGAATCAAATGGATCAATGGCCAGCCCGTCAATCCACCAGCCAACCGACGCTTCGGGCTTCGCGACGTTGGCATCATACACTCCCGCCCACGGAACGTACGGCGAAGCGGATGAATCGCGGTGGGATTTTGGCGTGATGTCAGTCCAAGTCTGGCCTCCGTTCGTCGTGCGGTAAATGCGGTCATCGTCGTTCGCTCGCGCGGGCAGATTTGGATTCACGCGGTCCAACGAAGCCACCACCACCGTGCCGGGATGCTGGCGATCCACGCCCATTCCGCCGTAGCCGCCAGGAAACCGGTTCGCATCCTTCACCGGAGTAATGTCCGTCCACGCGCCGTCCTTGGGATTGAATTTCCAAACCGCGCCGTCAGTCACGCCGCCCGGACCAACGCCACTGCCATAGACAATGTAGAGAATTCCTTGCGTGTCAAACCCGGCATGAATGGCGAGAAAATTGGCGGGCTGGCCGGGAACGGGCTGCCATGTCTGGCCCGCGTCGGTGCTGCGAAAAAGGTGGCTGGCTCCCGAATCGGTCGAGCCAACGTAAATCGTTTGCGTAGGCTGGCCGCGAGTTCCGGTGCTGGGATCGAAAACGACAAAACTCAAGCCCGCGCCTCTGCCGCCGCCAGGGCCGCGCCCGCGCCCCGCGCCTGCCGCCGGTGCCGTTGCGCCAGCTTCGGCGGCGGGAGCTGTTGCTGCGGTTGTCGAGGCTGGCGGGAAATCATTAACCTTGCTCCAAGCCAGCGCGGCGTCTTTGCTGACCCAAAGCCCGGCCGCGCGCGAGCCAAAATAAAGAATGTTGTTGTCGTTCGGATCAATCGCCAGGCGTTCGCCGACGCCGCGTCCATTTTCATTGCCACCCATTCTGAACGGCACATCCACGACCTGAAAAGTATTGCCCTGATCCATCGAACGCAAAATGGCCGCCGGCTGGCCCTGCCCCATGCCCGCGGCGATATAGACGCGCTGCGGATCAATCGGATCGGTCGCGATGCTTTCCGAGCCGTGGAGATTGCCGATGCCGCACCAGTCGGTCAGCGGAATCCATTTCTTCGCCTGGTTGTTCCATTTGTAAGAACTGCCGATGTCCGTGCGACAATAGGCGAGGTTCGGCTGGGTGGTGTTGAAGACCACATCGCAAATAAAACCTCCGCCCTTCACCGTGACATTTTTCCAAGCGTAGGGTTGGAAAGGGAAAGTGGATTGCCCGAACGCAATCGCCGACATCAACGCCGCGCAAAAGCCGGTCACAAGGATTTTTGACGGATACAGCAGGTTGGTTTTCATAAATGGCTTGATTCGGAGTTTCACGACCGAAATCGTAAGTCACGCCACAATCATGTCAAGCCCGGCTGAAAAAAGGCGGTGTAATTTCAAGTCACGATGGCTATCCAGGCAAGCAGTCCGGCGAGCGCGGCCAATGTGACCGGAACGCCCAGCCGCGCAAAATCACGGAAGGAAATTTTGATGCCCATGGCGC
>CAYYWB010000056.1:0-14224 GCA_964475285.1 uncultured Bifidobacteriaceae bacterium
TGGCCGTGCCGATGACGCGCGAAGGATCAATCAATGTTCCGCCGGAAGTGAACTCAGCGTTCAGATTTAACGTGATCACGGTAAGATAGAGATTGCTCTCAGCGGCCATATTCAGATTATTACTTACATTCAAAGTCGGCGCGACCAATGAAAGGTTGTATTGCGGCGTGCCTGATGGACTTGTTGATAAATCCGAAGGATCAACAATGGTTATTGCGCCGGTTGCCTCCGCGTGGACTGAGGTAACGACCAGATCATTTGCAATCCTTTGCGCATTCAGATAGGTTCCGTTTGCCAACTGCGCGCCATTGCCAATGGAAACAAACTCGGGAGCGGGCGCCCGTGTCACCATCAGTAGTGTGATGCCAACGGTGACAGTGAGTTTTCCGGTTTTCGTGGTGAATTCTCCTATTTACGGCGTGGCCCGCGCCGCCATCTGCAAAACTTTGGCAATGGACGCAAGGATACCACTGCGTTGTTTCTGAACCGCATTGCGGTGCGACCCGCTAATCTGGGATTTCCCATTTGGTTCCTCGCTCACTACAGCTACAGCGCTGTAAACTCCTTTTTTGGATTATACTCGCGCTGCGCTGGTTTGCAAGTCTTTTTCCCAGTCCTCCATCGGTTTTTTCCCGGCGCAGGGGGGTGTTCCGATGCCATTTTTGGCTCCAATGCCCTTTTTCTCCCGGATGTGAAGACACTGCCTCCGTGGTTTCCGGTAATCCCCCGCGATGGTTGAGTCGTTTCCTTCATCCCGAAAACACCGTTGCCAATATCAGCCGCCCAATACTTCAAGAATGGCCGAAACAACTCTCGCGGAACTGCCAACTCCGCCAACCACACCAACTTTTTTTCCCTTCTCAATGGTTGACCACCCGCAAAGGTAACCGATCTTGAAAATACGGAAGATGGCCAGAGGCTGATCCGCCTTCACCAGCTTTCGGCGCGACGGGCGGTTGAGTGTTGATGGCGGCAGGCTGGTGGGCATCAGCAAATGTATGACCTTGATTTCGACACCTCACCTTTGATTCCTCTCCCCGTTCGAGGCGGAGAGGAACTGGGAAGTCGCGGTAAAGGGTGATGGCCACGTGTTCGTTCCGGCGGATGCAGTCCTTGATGGCCTCGGCGTCTTTTGCGGCATGGATGAGCGTCTTCCACGAGTAGATGTGCCTGGGCTTGTGGAAATCGCTGTTGGCAATGAAGGACAGGTTCAAATCCGCCATCGCGTTCCGGAGCAGTTCCCTGGTCGAAAGATTTTTCCTCTCCCGCCCGGTTTCCGGCTTGTCGTTTTTGCCGGACGCGGACATTCTTTGCGCATGAAACCAGTTTTGATTCTCCGGCTGGCGCTGGCATTTTTATCCGCTACGGCGGTTCACTCCTTGATTGCGCAAACAAACGAATCGCCCATCGCGCCGGCAAACCGCATTGACTTGTTCGACGGAAAGAGTCTTTCCGGCTGGACGTTTGTCTCAATTGACACAAACGCGCCCGCGGCGGCCATCTGGTCGGTGACCAACGGCGTCATCACGTGCCAGGGCAGGCCGAACGGTTACGCGCGCACGCTCCAGACTTATCGCGATTACCGGCTCCATGCCGAGTGGCGCTGGCCGGACGGCCCGGGCAACAGCGGCGTGTTTCTTCACGTCAATCCGCCGGACAAGGTGTGGCCGCTGTGTTACGAGGCGCAATTGCTCGCGGGCAGCGCGGGCGAAATCCGCTGCAACGGCGGCTCGAAGGCAAACGGATTGACGCCGGCAAATCCCAAAAGTTTTCCGCGCCAGCAGCCGAGTTCGGAACTGCCCGCCGGAGAATGGAATTCCTACGACATCCTTTGCCGCAGCAACACCATCAGTGTCCGCGTCAACGGCACGTTGCAGAACGAAATCACCGGAACGTCCGCCGATTCCGGCGCGATTGGATTGCAGGCCGAGGGAAAGCTGGTGGAATTCCGGAATATTTTCCTGGAACCATTGCCCGCGCCGGCGAAATGATTTCCAGCCGGGCTTGAACCGCTGTAAATTCAGGAACCATTTTGGAAAGGACAAACTTGTATGCCAAACCGAAAAGAATTCACCTTGATTTTATTGGCCGCCTTGAACACCGCCGGACTTGCCGCGCCGGCTCAATCTGATAAAACCTCCGCCATGACCTCAACCGCCATTGAATGGAATTCCATCGAAGCCAAGACGAACGCGACCGGCTCCAGCCGGAAGTTTTTCGAAGGCCCCACCACCACACTCGACGTGCTGGAGTGCCACGCCTCCACCCTCAATCCGGGCGCCACCAACCACGTGATTCTTGAGCGCACCAACGATGAGGTCATCATCGTGAAGGAGGGAACCATCGAGGCATTCGTGAAAGACAAATGGGTGCGCGTCGGGCCGGGTTCGGTCATCTTCAACGCGGCCAACGTTCCCCAATCCATGCGGAACGCGGGCGACGGCCCGGCCACTTATCACGTCATCACGTTCCGTCCGCCGGCGACGCCGCCAAAACCAGCCGCCGAAAAACAAAATTGACACGCTTGACGTTCCGCCCGGTCGCGGCGAATCTTTTGCCCATGACAACCCAGCTACTCCGCCTTGGTGTGCTCACTTTTTCTTTGATCATCGCCTCTGGTCTTCACGCCGCGCCAGCCGCGCCGGACAAAGGCGTCAAGGTCGTGCCGAACGAAGCCTCCAACCGCGTGGATGTGCTCGTGGATGGCCAGCCGTTCACTTCCTACATCTGGCCGGACACGTTGAAAAAGCCGGTGCTGTTTCCGCTGCGCGCGGCGAGCGGCACGATTATCACGCGCGGTTACCCGCTTGAACCGCGCCCGGGCGAGCGGACGGACCATCCGCATCACGTGGGGCTTTGGCTCAATTACGAAAACGTCAACGGCGTGGATTTCTGGAACAATTCAACCGCGTTGCCGGCGGACCAGCAGGCGAAGATGGGCACGATCTTGCATCGGCGCATTGTCAAAACAAGCAGTGGCGCGGACCAGGGCGAGCTTCAAGTCGAAATGGACTGGATAATGCCCGACAGCCAGCCGATTCTGCACGAAACGGCGGATTTCATCTTCCGGGCCGGGCCGGGCCGGCGCGTGGTGGACCGGATTTCCACCCTCACCGCGCTGGACAAGCCGGTGGTTTTCAAGGACTCAAAGGATGGCATGTTGGGTCTGCGCGTGCGGCGGGAACTTGAGCAACCCTCGACCGATGCGGTCACCTACACCGACGCGAGCGGCCGGCCCACCACGGTAAAGGCGATGGACACCAATGGCGTGACCGGATTGTATCGCAGCAGCGAGGGCAAGACCGGCGACGCGGTCTGGGCCACGCGCGGACGCTGGACGACATTGACGGGCAAGGTGAATCAGGAGGACATCACGCTCGTCATGCTCGACAATCCCCTGAACGCCGGCTTTCCGACCTACTGGCACGCGCGAGGCTACGGCTTGTTCGCGGTCAATCCGCTCGGCCAGGGAGTTTTCAGCAACGGGAAGGAAACATTGAATTTCACCATCCAGCCGAAACAATCGGCCACGTTCCGGTATCGCCTGGTCATCCTCGAAGGCGCCGCGACGACAAACCAGGTGGAAACTCTATACCATCAGTTCGTGGACGAAGTGAAATAGCTTCCTTGCCCATTACTGCTTATGAACAAAATCCACCGCCGCCAGTTCATCCGCAATTCAATCCTGGCCGCTGCCGCGTTCAAAACCTGGCCGTTGATCGCCCAATCTTCCGTCAAGTCGCGGATCGTCGGCGCGAACGACGACATTCGCGTCGCCGTCGTCGGCTTCAACGGCCGCGGCAAAGGTCATATCGAAGCATTCAGCACGATGAAAGGCGCGCGGCTGGTCGCATTGTGCGATGTGGACAGCGCCGTTCTCGGAAAGGAATTGCAAAAGGCAAACGACGCGGGGGGAAAAGTTGAGGGCTACACCGACGTCCGAAAGCTGCTGGAAAACAAAGACATTGACGTGGTCACGTTCGCGACGCCGCACCATTGGCACGCGACCGGCGCCATCTGGGCGGCGCAGGTCGGCAAGGATGTTTATGTCGAGAAGCCGGCCTCGCACAACGTCTGGGAGGGCCGGAAAATGGTCGAGGCGGCGCGCAAATACAATCGCATCATGCAGACCGGGGCGCAGTGCCGCTCCAGCGTGGGATTGCAGGAGGCAATTGCGTGGCTGCACGAAGGGCATCTGGGAAAAATCATCCGGGCGCGCGGGCTTTGCTACAAACGCCGCGAAAGCATCGGCAAAACCACCGGCCCGCAGCCGGTTCCTGAAACGGTCAACTACGATTTATGGTGCGGCCCCGCGTCAAACGACCCGCCGCGGCGGAACAGCAAAAAAAATGGCTCCGTCCATTACGAGTGGCACTGGTTCTGGGAATACGGCAACGGCGACCTCGGCAATCAGGGCATCCATCAGATGGACATCGCGCGCTGGACGCTGGGCGAGCCGGAAATTTCGCCGCGCGTCATCAGCGTCGGCGGGCGGCTGGGTTATGACGACGACGGCATGACTCCGAACACGCAGATTATTTTTCACGATTACAAGGCCGCGCCGCTGATCTTTGAAGTGCGCGGACTGCCCACTGCCAGCGATTCAACAAAAATGGATGAGTATCACGGCGCGAGCATTGGCGTGGTGGTGGATTGCGAGGGCGGCTCCATCGTGATTCCGAGTTACACCAAGGCGATTGTCCATGACAAGGCCGGCAAGGAAATCAAAACTTACGAGGAGGGCGGCGACCATTTTGCGAATTTCATTCAAGCCGTCCGCAGCCGCAAGCACACCGACCTGCACGCGGACATTGCGGAAGGACACATTTCCGCCGCGCTGTGCCATACCGGCAATATCTCCCACCGCCTCGGCCAGCCATTGCCGCCGGAAGGCATTCTGGATGCCATCAAAGGAAACAGCGAACTGGCCGAAAGTCTGGGGCGCATGGAAGAACATCTTGGCGCGAACAAGGTGGACTTGCGCCAGACGCCGCTGATGCTGGGCGCGCTCTTGAAAATGAATACCAAAACCGAGCGCTTCACCAATAACAACAAGGCGAATGACCTTCTGACGCGCGAATACCGCAAGCCATTTGTCGTGCCGGAAAAAGTCTGACCAAACCTGGACGCTCAAAAATTCCACACCTCGCGTGCTGGCTCGGTAGGACCATCCGTGCGTTGCAGGTGATTTTCGGCTTGTCCGCGAACCGCGTGTGCCGGCATTGGCACGCCCGCAGACTTGCGCCGAAGTTTCGCCGGTGCGGTCGCCGATAAAAACTCAAGGCGAACCGAAAATAGGGCTTGCAAACCTGTGGAGCAGGAAGAAAATCACGAAAACGACCCACGCTGGTCGTGGGCAAGAATCCAAATGGGAAATGTCAATTAACGAGGATCGTTTATGAAATTCAGGATTATTCGGATCGTTTGTGCCTGCCTGCTGACAACAACCGTCGCCGGACCGGGCCTTGCGCAGGATGCCGCGATGCCGCAGATTCGCAAGACGGACGGGCGTTATCAATTCTACGTGGACGGCAAGCCGTTCATGATGCTCGGCGGACAGGTTGGCAATGGCACGCACCTCGCCGGTCAGTTGACCGCAACCTGGCCGATCTACAAAAATTACGGCGCCAACACAATGGAGTTCCCCGTCTATTGGCGCGACGTGGAGCCGGTGGAAGGCCAATTCGATTTCACCAACGTGCAGGCGATTGTCCGGCAGGCCCAGGCCAGCGGCCTGCACCTGATTCCGGTCTGGTTCGCAACCTGGAAAGGCGGCACGTTCGATCGCTACATCCCGCAATGGGTGCTGGACAATAAAACCCGGTTCCCACGCGCGACGTTCGCCGACGGCAAGGAAGCCCAGGTTCTCTCGCCCTGGGGCGAGGCCACTCTGGCGGCGGATCGGCTTGCCTTCGCCGGACTGCTCAAGGCGATCAAGGATGTGGACGCGACCCGGCATGCCGTCATCATTGTTCAAGTCGAGAACGAGCCGGGTGTGCTCGGTCCGGTGCGCGATCATTCGGCGGCGGCGAACAAGTTGTTCGCGGGCAGGGTCCCGGCCAGTCTGGTCAAAGCGCTGCACAAGCAATCCGGAACCTGGACGCAGGTTTTCGGCTCGCGTTTCGCCGAGGAGGCATTCACCACCTACTACATGGCGCGTTACATTGACGCTGTGGCGGCCGGCGGCAAAGCCGCCTACCCGCTTCCAATGTATGTGAACGTCTGGATGGGCGGCGATGGGACGAATGACCGCTTCAACGACTTCGACTATCCGGGCGAGAGCTACCCCTCCGGCGGCGCGCAATCGCATACGCTTGACCTCTGGCGCGCGGCGGCACCCCACATTGATCTCATTGCGCCAGACATCTACCAGCATTCGGCCGAAATCTACCGCACGATTCTTTCCCGGTATGCCCGGCCAGACAATCCGCTGCTGATCGTCGAGACCGGTCGCGGGCTGGACTTCGCGCGCTACTGCTTCATGGCCATCGGCCAGTTCGGCTCGCTTGGGTTTTCGCAGTTCGGCATTGAATCAGCCACTGGCGGGCGTCGCGGGGAAGCACCAGCAGCGGGCGCAGCGACCAACGCCCCGGGCGCAGTTCCGGCGGAGTTCGGTGATGTCGCCGCCAATTTCATGCTGTTGCGGGCGGCCATGCCGGCGCTGCTCGAGGTTCGCGGCACACCTAGGCTGCAGTCGGCGATTGAGGAGGAATACATTCCGGCGCGCATGCTGATGCTGGACGGTTACGATGCGCACGTCATGTTCCCGCCGGCGCTTCAGGCGCGCGTTGGCGCCGCTTACCAGCCGCAGGCGGACGCGCGTCCGTTGAGCGGGCGCGTCCTGATCGGTCAGACTGGCTCCGATGAGTTCGTCGTGCTCGGATTCGACGCGGCAGTTGATTTCCGGCCGTCATTCGGCTCGGCTCAAATGAGCGCCAAAATTCTGCTGGCCGAGGAAGGGAGTTATGAAGGTCAAACATGGAAAGCAACCCGCACGCTTGAGCCTGATGCGCAGCACCCCAACCGGGTGATGTTGCCGGCCCAAGGCGCGCTGCTGCGTGTGCGTCTGGTGCGCCAGTGACCGTTGACACTCCATCCCGGATTAAAGAAGAAAGGCAATCAAGCACGTGACACACTCGCCGGGCGTTGGGGCGGATGCGCCGCCCCAAGCTCGTTGAATCCTTCTGCAAAAAACATTGGACGAATTTGCGGTTTCCCGCCCGATTGACAGACACGGCTTCCTCCGCCCGCCCTGACGCATGCCGGCAAGGCGGGAGAAGCGCGAGCTTGTCAGTTCTTGATGCGCAAGCTGGTCACATGGAGGAAGGCACCGGCCATGCCGTCGGAGGACCAGATGACATCCCCAACGCCGCCGGCTTCGCCCGCTCAATTGTCCATCGGAACCATCGAGGCGCGGAAGCCCAGGTGACTGCCGTGGTGGTCGGCCTCGATTCTGCCGTGGTTCGCCGACCGGGCGCTCCTCGCCGGGCTGAACCAGCAACCGCCGTGGCTGACGCGCTCCGTGCCGGTGGCCGGCCCCGCTGGATCGTCCGTGGGCGAATGCGCATAATAACCGGGATCATACCAGTCCCGGCACCATTGCCAGATGCTTCCGTTCATGTCGTATAATCCCCAGGCATTCGGTTTTTTTTCGCCCACCGGGTGCGGCCTGCCGCCCGAGTTCTTGTCATACCACCCATAGTCGCCCAGCTCCGACTCATCGTTCCCGAAGCAGTAAATGGTCGTGCTCCCCGCGCGGCAGGCGTATTCCCATTGCGCTTCGGTGGGAAACTGCCACTTCCCCATGCCCACCTTCTCGTTGAGCCGCCGGAGAAACTGCAGGCAATCCTCCCAACTGACCCATTCCACCGGGTTCTTCGGATTCTGGAAGTGGCTCGGATTGTTGCCCATCACGGCCATCCATTGCTCCTGCGTCACCGGATATTTGCCCAGGTAAAATGGCTGGGTGATCCGAACCCGGTGCTGCGGCTTCTCGTCGTTCGCCGCAGCCCGGTCTGAATCGGGCGAGCCCATCAGGAACTCGCCCGCCGGAATCAGGATCATCTCCATCTTCACGCCCCTGCCCAAATCCGCCGTAAATTCCTTCGGCAGGCTATTCGTGTTGCCGCCCGCCTGCGCGGGTTCCTGGGCGGTTGCCAGGGCGGGACTGCCGAGAGCCGCCAAAACCACTGCGGCAATTGTGCATACTTTTCGGAACATGGGCCAATCCTCCATTAATTAGGTTGTTGATATTGATAAGAATTCGATCTTTTGCCGCGCCATCACTTCATCGAAGCTGCGCGAGTGGGAACCAAATAACTCGGTCTTCGCCCGCACTCATACTTGGCCCCATGCTGATAGGCGGTGGAGGAAGGTGTCAAGTGTCAAGTGTGCGCTTTGAGCCGCAAGGCCGGCCAGCATCAACGCCATTCGCGCCGTCCACTGCAACCACGCGGAACGCTTCATGGAGCTGTGCGACGAGGTGTTCAAGAGTTCCGGATTTTCCGCTTTCCCGCTTCCCGCTTTTCGCTTTTCATTGGGTTTATGATTATTGCGCGTTCACCCCTTCGCGTCACGCTGGGCGGCGGCGGGACGGATTTGCCGTCGTATTACGAAAAGTCCGGCGGCTTCCTCATCGCGGCGGCGATTGACAAATACGTCTATATCACGCTGCACGACACCTTTGTGCCGGATTTGATCGTGAAATATTCGGAGCTGGAACGTGTGCCGGACGCGGCGCAATTAAAGCATCCGATCCTCCGCGAGGCGTTTGCGATGGTCGGCATGGACGGCCATTCGCTCGAACTGACTTCCATGGCGGACATCCCGGCCGGAACCGGCCTCGGTTCGTCCGGCAGCTTCACGACGGCGCTGCTCAAGGCGCTGCACGCGCACAAAAAAAATCTCGTCCACCCCGCTGAACTTGCCGCGCAGGCGTGCGAAATCGAAATTGGGCGGCTCAAGGAGCCGATTGGGAAGCAGGATCAATACATCGCGGCCTATGGCGGCATCACCTGCTTCAGGTTTCTGGAGAATGGCAAAGTCGAGGCGTGGCCGCTGAAACTTTCCAAGGAAACGCGCGATGAACTTGAGGACAATTTGCTTTTATTTTTCACCGGTTACTCGCGCAGCGCGTCGGCCATTTTGAAGGAGCAGGACGTGAAATCGAAGTCGGACGACAGGGCGATGATTGAAAATCTGCACTTTGTCAAGGACCTCGGACTGCAAAGCCAGCGGGCGCTCGAAAGCGGGAATCTTGCCGAATTTGCGCGGCTCATGGACGTGCACTGGCAGCGCAAAAAACAGCGCAGCGGCGGAATGAGCAATCCGAAAATCAATGACTGGTATGACCTCGCCATGGCCAGCGGCGCGCTTGGCGGCAAGCTCATCGGCGCGGGCGGCGGTGGATTTCTGATGTTTTACGCCGGGGATAAAACGAGGCTGCGTCAGGCGATGACCGGGGCCGGGCTGGCGGAAGTCCGTTTCCGTTTTGATTTTGAAGGGACGAAGCTCGTCATCTCATAAATATCGTGCCGGCAAAAACGATCCTCAAACCAGGCCGCGCCGCTTTGGCGGTGGTTTTGTTTCTTTGCATGGCAACCGCGGCGTTTGCGGGAATGAAGGTCGCGGATTTGCGTTGCGATTATGCCGTCAATCCGCCGGGCGTTGACTCGGCAAACCCGCGCCTGTTTTGGAGATTGGAAAGCACAGCGCGCGGCCAGCGGCAGACCGCGTATCAAATTCTCGCAGCCTCGTCGGAGAAAAATCTGGCGCGTGGCACCGGCGATTTGTGGGACAGCGGCAAGGTGGATTCGGAGGAAACGATTCAAATTCCCTACGCGGGCGTAGTTTTGAAATCGTCGCAGCAGGTTTTTTGGAAGGCGCGCGCGTGGGACAAGGACGGGAAAATATCCGCCTGGAGCAAACCGGCGACCTGGACGATGGGAGTTCTTCAAAATTCAGACTGGCAGGCGAAATGGATTGGCGCGGCGGACACGAACATTCCGTCACTGTTGTTGCGCCGCGAATTCACCGTGAAGCCCGGATTGAAACGCGCCCTCGTCAACATCTGCGGCCTCGGCCAATATGAATTGACGCTCAACGGCACAAAAGTCGGCGACGACTTTCTTTCGCCCGGCTGGTCGAAATACGACAAGACCTGCCTTTACGACACGCGCGACATCACGGCGGATTTGAAAAAGGGCAAAAATGCCGCCGGCATTGAGCTTGGCAACGGGATGTATAATGTGCTTGGCGGCGGACGCTACACCAAGTTCACCGGCTCGTTCGGCCCGCAAAAGGCCATCGCACAAATCCGCCTCGAATACGCCAACGGCTCGGTGGAAATCATCGGCACGGATGAAAGCTGGCGCGTGATGGCCGGTCCAATCACGTTCTCCTCAATTTACGGCGGCGAAGATGTTGACGCGCGGCTTTTGCAGAACGGCTGGAACAAACCCGGTTTCGACGATTCAAAATGGCAGATCGCGCAAATCGTCAACGGGCCGGGCGGGGAATTGCGCGGGCTTTCCTGCGCCGCCCCGCCGATCCGCAAATTTGAAATTCACCAGCCGGTTGCCACGCGCGCGCTCACGAACGGCGACATCCTTTTCGACCTCGGCCAGAACGCCTCGCACGTTCCGGAAATTTCCGTGACCGGCCCGGTAGGCAGCCGGGTTCAGTTGATTCCCGCCGAGTTGACGAACCGCAACGGCTCGGTCTCGCAGGGTTCGATGAACGCCAGCCGGAACAGCGTTCGTTGCGATTTCATCAAGGGCACGGACGGCGTGGAAAACTGGTCGCCGAAATTTTTCTACGTCGGCTGCCGCTACATTCAGGTTCATTTCATTCCGGCGAAGCCCAACGGCGCATTGCCGAAAATCAAATCGCTCGCGGGCGTCGTTGTCAATTCCGCATCCGAACCGGTTGGAGAATTTGAATGTTCAAACACATTGTTCAATCGCATCCGCACGCTCGTCCGCTGGGCGCAGCGCAGCAACATGGGCAGCCTGATGACCGATAGCCCGCACCGCGAACGCCTCGGCTGGCTGGAGGAGGATCATTTGAACGGCCCGGCGTTGCGTTACGAATTCGACCTCGCGCAGCTTTTCACCAAGACCCTGAACGACATTGGCGATTCCCAGCTTGCCAACGGACTTGTGCCGACGACCGCCCCGGAATACACGCCTTTTCGCGACCGCCCGGACCAATTGCGGAATAATTTCGGCGATTCGCCGGAGTGGAGCAGTTCGTTCATCCTCGTGCCGTGGCAGCAATATGAATTTGACGGCGACCTGAATTTATTCCGCCTCCACTACGACGCGATGAAAAACTACATCGCCTACCTCGGCAGCCGCGCGAATGACGGCATTGTCAATTACGGCCTCGGCGACTGGTATGACATCGGCCCGAAACCGCCCGGCGTCTCGCAGCTCACGCCGGTCGCGCTCACCGCCACGGCGTTTTATTTTCAGGACGTGGAAATCATGTCGCGCGCCGCCGCGTTGCTCGGCAAAACGGACGACGCGAAACAATTTTCCGATCTGGCGGAAAAAATCCGCGCCGCGTTCAACGGAAAATTTTACAACACGACCAATCACATTTACGCCACCGGCTCGCAAACGGCCAATTCCATCCCGCTCGTGATGGGTATTTGTGAACCGGCAAATCGAGCCGCGGTTGTTGATGCGATTGTTGCCGACGTTCACAAACGCGGCAACGCGCTGACCGCCGGCGACGTCGGCTACCGTTATCTGCTCCGCGCGCTTGCCGACGGCGGGCGCAGCGATGTGATTTTTGACATCAACAACCAGTCCGACAAGCCGGGCTACGGCATGCAGCTAAAACGCGGCGCGACCAGCCTGACCGAGGCGTGGGATGCCGGCCCCGGTTCTTCGCAAGACCATTTCATGCTCGGCCAGATTCAGGAATGGTTTTACCACGACCTTGCCGGAATTCAAAATGCGCCGGGCAGCGCGGGCTTCAAAAATATCGTCATCGCCCCGCAGCCGGTCGGCGACGTGACGCGGGTGAACGCCAGCTACAATTCCATCCGTGGAAAAATTGTGAGCGACTGGAAGCGCGAAGCCGGGAAGTTCACCTTGAAGGTTTCCATCCCGGCGAACACGACGGCCACGGTTTTTGTTCCCGCCATATCCGCCGCAGCTGTCAAAACCGACGGCGTGACATTTTTACGGATGAAAAATGGCCGGGCGATGTTTGCAATCGGCTCCGGCGATTACACATTTGTCTCAAGCCAATGAAGATTTTGCCGCTCGACATTCCGGTTGCCATCCTCGCGGGCGGACTCGCCACGCGGCTGCGGCCCATCACGGAAAAAATTCCCAAGTCGCTGGTTCCCGTCGCCGGCAAACCGTTTCTCGCGCATCAGCTCGAATTGCTCAAGTCGCGCGGAGTCCGGCGCGCCGTGCTTTGCGTCGGCTATCTCGGCGAAATGATCCGGCGCGATTTCGGCGACGGCGAAAAATATGGCGTGAAACTGGATTATTCCTTCGACGGCGAAAAACTGCTCGGCACCGGCGGCGCCATCAAACGTGCGCTGCCGCTGCTTGGCGATGAATTTTTCGTGCTTTATGGCGATTCCTATTTGCCGGTGGATTACGCGCCCATTGCGGAATTTTTCCGGCGCAGCGGCAAGCTCGGCTGCATGACGGTTTATCGCAACGAAGGGAAATACGACACCAGCAACGTTTTTTTTGCCGGCGGCGAAATCAAGGTCTATGACAAGAAGGCGAAACTGCCGGAGATGCGCCACATTGATTACGGCTTAAGTTTGTTCAAGCGGGCGGCATTCGATTCGTATCCCGCCGGCCAGCCGTTCGACCTGGCGGAAGTCATGGGCAAACTCGTCCGGGAAAAACAACTTGCCGGTTACGAGGTGCGCGAACGGTTCTACGAAATCGGCTCGCCGGCGGGCTTGGCGGAACTGGAAGTCTTGTTGGCCAAGCCGCCGGTTTGATCAGAAACGGAATGGATGATTGTCGGTTGCCAGCTCCCTCGGCGTGTATTTGGAGTCTTCAATTTTGACGGCGGTGGTCACGACGGTGTGCGCCCATGAAGGCAGGATCGAGGCCAGTCCCGACCCAAACTCCCCGATTCGCGGCAGGAAAAATGCGCTGCCCCAGGACTGCTTGTGGCGGAACCCGTGTTTTTCAAAGGCCAGCTTGATCGAACGCAGGGTGAAATCGCGAAAATGCGACGCGCGATACCGGGCCGAATACATGGGCGGCAGGTCGAAAAACAACATCATGGCGATGCCCACCGGCGTGCGAACATTGGGAAAGGTCAGCACCAGTTCCCCTCCGATTTTGAGCACGCGGTTGAATTGCAGCAGCAGCCAGTCGGTGTCGAGCTGGTGCTCAATGGTCTCGCCGCTGAACACAACATCAAACGTGCCGTCCGGATAGGGCAGCGGTCCCTGCATCAGGTCATGCACTTTTGCTTTGAAGCCGTTGGCGTTGGCCTGTTGCACCAGCACCTCCGAAATGTCCACGCCATGAAGCTCGTGGCGTTTGTTGAAGGGCTTGAGGATGGCGCCGTTTGCGCAACCGGCATCCAGCACCTTCCGCCCGGCCGTCATGCCGGCGAAGTGCCGGCGGATCTTTTCAATCCGGTAATCCTTCACTTCTTCCGGCGTTCCGCCGCCGTCGCCGCTGTAAATCCATTGGATTTCTGATGGGGTCAGCGGCCCGCTCTTCTTGGAGAAGACCGGGGCGGACAGGAAGGAATCCTCGCGCATAAAATTAAAACCAAAACGAATGTGCCATCGGGTCGGCCAAACCGGGATGTTCCCGGGATTTGCCAGCCCATTTGTCAAGGCTATGTTGATGACAACGGGAAGTCAATCTCACGCTTGAGAGGTTGGTTGCCTCATCCGGCAGCCGTGGAATTGAAATTAGTTGTTGAATCCCGCGCGAAACCGGCTAGTTATTCCGGGTTGAAATGAAACCGACCGACCTGCGGGGCATCCTGCAATACATTCCGCAATTCCGCGAGAAGACGTTCGTCCTCGCGGTGGACGGCGCCATCGTCACGGACGAAAACTTCGCGACGCTGCTGCTGGACGTGGCGGTGTTGCGTTCGCTCAACATCCGCGTCGTGCTTGTCCACGGCGCGTCGGCGCAAATCCGCGTGCTGGCCGACGAGCAAAAAATGACGCCTTCCGACCTGGACGGCTCCGGCATCACGGACCCGGCCACGCTCA
>CAYYWB010000057.1:0-14208 GCA_964475285.1 uncultured Bifidobacteriaceae bacterium
TCCGCCTTGCCGCCGAAGTTGAATTTGTAGCTGGTCTGGGCGCAAACCGCCGCGCAGCCCGCGGCCAGAATGATTGCCGAAAGAATTCCAGTTGGGAAACGATGGGTGATTTTCATTGTCGAATTGGTTTTGTTGGATTTGTTGGTTGAATGGTTCAATTGGTTTTGTCGGGCGTGCTGGCTGGAGCGGTCGGGGCAGCCGGTTTGTAGGGTTCAACCGCCTTGGCCTTGTCGGAAAAATATTTTTCCATCGGATCGCCCGGCAGGCTTTTCAGCCCGGCGATGACGCACGCGGCGTTGAATTGCGCGCCGATGTCGCTGGTGTGCGTGCGCGGGTCGGAAAAGAAAGTCGCCACCTTTTCCGCGCCAACTTTTTTATAGGCGTCGGTGATGACCATGGTGAGGTCGAAGAATAGCGCGTTGTGGGCCTTGGCCACTTCCGCGTCCCACTGGGCGAAGGTCGCGAAATCGCGGCTTGTCTCCCAGTGATCCTTGTGCGGAATGGGCGAGACGAGGATGACGGTCGCGCCCTTGGCCTGCGCCTGCGTGACAAATTGCGCCATATACCAGCCGAACGTGTGGACGATTTCCTTCGTGCCGTCGGCCTTGGTGTCCTCGACGGTTTCGTCGCCGATGCCCGCGCCGTCGGGACGGCCTTTGGCGTTCGGATCGCCGATCTTTCCGCCGTCATTGGTGCCGAACTGGATGATCAGAAAATCGCCGGACTTGACCGACGCGATGGTGTTTTGCCAGTGGCCATCCGTGAAATACGTCCGCGCGCTGCGTCCGGCGATGGCCTGGTTGACGATGTTGATTTTGTTGGTGTCGAAAAACGGCGCGATGCGCTCGCCCCAGCCCCAATTGCCGCCGCTGCCGCCGCTCCGCACGGTCGAATCGCCAAGGATGTGGAACGTGGGCAGCGCGGCGTTGGCGGCGTCCGCGGCGGGACGCGCATCCTGGGCGCGGAGCAAACCGGCGCTGGCGACGGTTAAGAAAAGAAGTAGGCTGGTCAGTTTTGTTTTCATGGTTTTGATTTGTTTTGATTTTTTGGATTTATTTGGCGGCGGGCTGGCTCAAGTCGGCGGGCGCGACGGCTTTGCCGGCTTCCGAGAGATAGGCTGTCAACGGATTATCTTTGAGGCCCTTGATGCCCGCGACGACGCAAATGGCGTTGGTCTGCGCCCCGGCCAGGCTCGTGTGCGGACCGGCGCCGGCGACAAACAGCGCGTTCACTTTTTCCTGGCCCAACGCGTCATACTGGCGCGCGATGATTTCGTTGATGTCAATGAACGGTGCGTTCGCGGCCTTGGCGGCCTGCCCCGCCCAGTCGGCGGCGGTGTCGGCGCCGCTGCGCGCGGCCTTGCCATCGCGCCAGGCGTTGCGCGGAATCAGGGAGCAAATCATCGGCGTCGCGCCTTTGGCCCGCGCGTCCGCGATCATCTGCATTTCATACCAGCCGAAGGTGTGGACAACCTCGAATTTTTTCGTGACCAGATTGGTGATCGCCTGCGTCTCGCCGCCGATGCCATGAATCTCGCCGCGCGCGCGGCTGGCGTCGTTGACCGCCCCGCCGTTGGTGCCGAATTGCATGAGGACAAAATCGCCGGGCTTCAACATCGCCAGCACGTTCGGCCACAGGTCGCGGTAAAAAGTGCGGCTGGTCGTGCCGCCCACCGCGCGATTCACTACGTTGATTTTGTTCGTGTCGAAGAGCGGCGCCAGCTCGTCGCCCCAGCCCCACTGTCCGCCCGTGCCGGTGCCCTGTCCGTTTCTGACGGTGGAATCGCCGATGATATAAAGCGACGGCAGATTGGGATTGGCCGGGACATTTTCCCGCATCCGGGGGCGCGCCGGGGCATTCGTCGCCGGAGCCGTGGTTTGATCCGCGGTTTGCGCGAAATCCGGCAGCAACCCGCCGCTCAAAATGAGTGCGAGGCCGAGGATGAGTTTGCGTTTCATGTTTGAAATGAATTTTGCCGCAACAAAAGGAATTTGTCCAGCGCGTCAGTGTGGAGTGAGCGTGGAGACAGCGTAGAGGCTTCCCGGCAGAAAGCCGCGCTTTTCAATTTGCCGGGGAACCGCGGCGGCCCGCAGACCGCGCCATGCGGCGATGCAATTCAGGTTTGCTTCACGCCGGAACTTTTTCCATTGTTGGCGCGTCCTGATAATGAAATGAAGAAGAAATTGAAATGGATTGCCGGTTCGATTGCCGCAGTGTTCGTCCTGCTGCAATTCACGAATCCGGCGCGCACCAACCCGCCGGCGCCGCCGGGCGGCGACATCTCCGCCACAAATCCGCCGCCGCCGCAAATCGCCGCGCTGCTCCACGCGGCGTGTTACGATTGCCATTCGGACGAAACCAAATGGCCGTGGTATGGCCATGTTGCGCCGGTGTCGTGGCTGGTGGTCGGCGACGTGAATGACGGGCGCGAGCGGCTGAACTTTTCCGACTGGCCTCACGCGCTGCCCGAACGCGCGGCGAAACGGCTGGAGCGGATGAGCGAGGAACTGGATTACAAGGAAATGCCGCCGAAGAAATACACCCTCATCCACGCCGGCGCGCGGCTCACGGACAGCCAGCGGCAGGAATTGATTCATTGGGCGGATCAGGAGGCGGAGAAATTGAAGGCAGCGGGCGCGAATCCATAGCCGGCAGAGGAAAACGATCCGCCGCTCCCGCAATTCTGGCGGGTGCCGCCGGACGCCGCACGGCTGGCGCGGTTTCCAAAGTCGGACAAGATTAGATATTGGATTCGACATTATGGTTTTAGATTTGCATTCCGCTCAATGAACATGGGGTTTCCGGCTGCTTGTATTTCGTTCCCCGCCAATGAATTAGGAAAAAAAATTAGGAAAAAAGGTAAAAAAACATAAAAAAAGCTTGATTTTTTCCCGACTTATAATAAAAGTTGACCGAACAAGGTGTATTAACCGAACTTCAAACCAAATTAAAAGGAGTCAGAACTATGAAGAAAAAAATGACAATCGAATGGCGTGCCGGACGGAACGTGTGGCGTCAAAGCGCGGTGGGCTGTTTTCTGCTGGCCCTGCTGGTGGCCAGTCCTCTTCAAGCGCCGGGCCAGGGCGTAATTACAAGCAGTGGGGGCGATGTCAATTTGGACACCTATTTCGGGCTGGTGCCCCCCACTTACGTAACCGTGAACGGGGGCGTAAGCATAGGCGGCGTTTCCGGCAGTTTCCAATTTTATGGTCTAACGGTAGATGGCACCGCCACGGTGAGCGGGATTGGTGACGGCGTTAATCTCAATAACGGCGGCAGCTTGCTCAACTATGCCGGCGGGTCCATTTCGGGAGGTTTGGGAAGCGGCGTCGCTATTTATAACGGCCCAGGCTCCGCGGCCAATGCCGGAGCGATATCCGGCAGCTTCGGCAACGGCATCTATTTTGATGTCGGCGGCAGCGTGAACAACTATGCTCACGGAACCATTTCGGGAGGTCTTGGAGCCGGCGTGGATATCGAAGGCGGCACAGGCTCCGTGCTCAACAACAACTACGGCGCAATCAGCGGCGTGGACGGCGTTCTGCTGGATGAAGGCGGCGTCGTGAACAACCTTATTCAAGGGACGATCACGGGAAATGGCAGCCCACTTGGTCCGGGCGCCGGTAATGGCGTGGAGATTGACAACGCCACGGGCTATGTGACCAATTCCGGTCAAAGCATCATTTCGGGCATTGCCAACGACGGCGTTCTCCTCGGTGCCGGCGGCGTCGTGGCCAATCTGGGTGGAAGCGCCTTCATTGGGGGAACCAACAATGGCGTGGAGATTGACGGCGGCCCGGGCACCGTGCTCAACGCAGGCAGGATCGTTGGCACCAACAATGCCGGCGTCCTGATCTCCGGTGGCGCAGGCAATGTGATCAATCAGGCCGGCGGCTCCATTTCGGGCAACAACAACGGTGTTTGGCTGCAAAACGGCGGGACAGTGAACAACATGGCCGGCGGGACCATTACGGGGATAAATTACAGTGGCGTGGATATTCAGAACCTGCCCGGCGCCGTGACCAATGCCGGCACGATCACGGGCGGCTCGTTTGGCTACGGCGGCGTTTACCTGGGTGCCGGCGGCAGCGTCAACAACCAGCCTGGCGGAATTATCACGGGAAACAACTACGGGGTCTATATCACCAACGGCGGTTCCGTGCTCAATGCCGGAACCATCTCGGGCCAGGGCTACGACGGCGTTTACGTAGATCCAGTCAGCGGCGGCGGCGTGACCAATTTGGCGGGCGGCATTATCGCGGGAAATAACAATGGTGTGGACATCACCGGCGGCTTGGGCACCGTGGTCAATGCCGGAACGATCACAGGCACCAACAATGACGGCGTTCTCCTGTCGGGCGGCGGCAGCGTCAACAACCAGTCCGGCGGAACCATTACGGGGATTGGAAACGGTATTACGACGGGTAATGGCGTGGAGATTGACGGCAGCGGCGGCAGCGTCAACAACCAGTCGGGCGGAACGATTACGGGGGGAACTGTTGGCGTGGATATTAACGGCACGGGTTACGTGACCAATGCCGGCTCGATCACGGGCGGCTACGGCGCGGGCGTGTACATCGGCTCCAACGGCGGCGTGAACAATTTGTCCGGTGGAACCATTACGGGAAACAGCTGGTATGGCGTGATTATTGGCGGCACAGGCTATGTGACCAATGCCGGCTCGATTACGGGAACCGGCGCTGACGGTGTTTATCTGGCTACCAACGGCGCCGTGAACAACCAGACTGGCGGAACCATCACCGGAGCGGGCAATGGCGTGAATATCGCCGGTTTTGGTTCCGTGGTTAATTCCGGCACAATCACGGGCAATGGAGGCGATGGGGCTTATGTGGGCGGTGGCGGCAGCGTGAGCAACGCGGCGGGCGGAATCATTACGGGATCGAACAATGGCGTGGAAATTCAGGGCGGCTCCGGTTCCGTGGTCAATGCCGGAACTATCTCCGGCACCGGCAACGATGGCGTCTTGATAGATCCTCCCAGTGGCAGCGGCGTGACAAACTTGCTGGGAGGTATCATCGCGGGTAATACCAATGGTGTGGAAATCCAAGGCGGTCCCGGCATCGTGCTCAATGCAGGCACGATTGCCGGCACCAACAACGACGGCGTTCTCCTTGGTTCCGGCGGCAGCGTGAACAACGCGGCAAGTGGAACCATCAGCGGCGGAAACAATGGTGTGGAAATCCAAGGCGGCCCGGGTAATGTGGTCAATGCCGGCTCGATTACGGGAACCGGCAACGACGGCGTTCTCCTCGGTGCTGGAGGTGTGGTGAACAACTTGGCGGGAGGAACTATTGTTGGAAATTCATTAAGTGCCTTGTCCCCCGGCGGAAACGGTGTGGAGATTCAAGGTGGGGCCGGTTATGTGACCAACGCAGGCACGATTTCGGGCAGTTGGGTTCCCGGCTATGGCGACGGCGTCCTCCTTGGTGCCGGCGGCGTCGTTAACAATCTGGCGGGCGGGATCATTGGATCCAACGCGCCAGGTGGCGCATACAATGGCGTGGAAGTTGAAGGAGCTCCGGGCACTGTGATCAATGCCGGCGCGATCACGGGCTACTACGGCAGTGGCGTTTATTTGGGCGGCGGCGGCAGCGTCAGCAACGCGGCGGGCGGAACCATCATGGGCGGGAATAATGGCGTGACGATTTACAACGGCGGCTCCGTGGCCAATGCCGGCACGATCATCGGCAACAGCCACTCCGGCATTGACCTGTATGACGGCGGCAGCGTGAACAACGCGGCAAGCGGGACCATCGCGGGCGGCGAATATGGCGTGGAGATGTCCGGCGCCACAGGTTATGTGACCAACTACGGTTCAATTTCAGGCGCAAGCCGCGACGGTGTCAGATTGTGGGACGGCGGCACCGTGGACAACGCAGGCGGCGCCATTGCTGGAAACAATGACGGCGTGAAAATCAGCGGCAGCTTGGGCACGGTCATCAATTCCGGCACCATCATCGGCACCAACAGCGACGGCGTTTATTTGGGCAGCGGCGGCAGCGTCAGCAACACGGCGGGCGCAACCATCATGGGCGGGAGCAGCGGTTATGAACGAGGCGTGGAGATTGACGGCGGCGGCTCCGTGGTCAACGCCGGCACAATCTTGGGCCACGATGGCGTTTATTTGCTTAATGGCGGCAGCGTGATCAACCTTGCGGGCGGAGTCATTGCCGAAAACGGGGGTTCCGGCGGCGGTGGCGTGGTCGTTCACAACGCCGCCGGCTATGTGACCAACGCCGGCTCCATCACGGGCGCTGGCGACGGCGTTCACATGTATTCCGACGGCACCGTAATTAACCTCCCGGGCGGAACCATTACGGGCACCAACAATGACGGCGTGGAGATCAACGGCGTCGGCACCGTGGTCAATGCCGGCACAATCACTGGCGCCGGCAACGACGGCGTTTACACACTTGACGGCAGCGTTGAAAATGAAACGAATGGGATTATTACGGGAGGCAATAATGGCGTGCATGTCGGTGATACCGGATTTGTCTTAAATGCCGGAACCATCACGGGCACCAACGGCAATGGCATTTACATCTATAACGACGGCTACGTGGATAACCAGCAGACTGGAGTCATTGCCGGTGGCACTTATGGCATCAACATTGACTATCCTGGCTGGGTGACCAACGCCGGGAGCATCACCGGGCTGGGGAACGATGGTATTTACATGTATTATGGCTACGTGACCAACACGGCAACTGGAACCATCACCGGCGCGAATGATGGCGTTGACATGTGGCTTGGCAGCGGCACCGGCACCGTGGTCAATGCCGGCGCCATCACCGGCACCAACAACGACGGCGTCTACATGAGTGGCGGCGGCAGCGTGATCAACCTGGCCAACGCATCCATTACCGGCGGCTATAATGGTGTGGAAATGGGTGACTATGGCACAGTGGTCAATGCCGGCACGATCCTTGATGGCGGCAACGACGGCGTTCTCCTTTCGGGCGGCGGCGCCGTGACCAACTTGTCGGGCGGCATCATCGGGGGAACCGTCAACGGCGTGGAAATCGCCGGCGGCCCGGGCATGGTCAGCAACCGCGGCACGATCACCGGCACCAACCATGCCGGCGTTGACCTGTCGGGCGGTGGCAGCGTGAACAATCATTGGTCCGGAACCATTGTGGGCGGCCAGTATGGCGTTGAAATTTCCGGTGACACGGGTTCCGTGGACAACCACGGCGCCATTTCAGGCCAAAGCCGCGATGGTGTCAGATTGTGGGACGGCGGCACTGTGGACAACGGGTGGGGCGGATTGATCGCGGGAAACACCAGCGGCGTGAAAATCACCGGCGGCACAGGCACGGTCAGCAATCACGGCACGATCACCGGCACCAACAGCGATGGTGTTTATTTGGGTGACGGCGGCAGCGTGGACAATCACTGGACCGGAACCATTGTGGGCGCTCAATACGGCATCGAAATTAGTGGCGGCAATGGCACCGTGGTTGATTCCGGCACAATCATCGGCAACAGCGGCACGGCCATTCAACTGGACAATTACACCAACACGGTCACGCTTCGGACCGGCTCGGACGTTGAAGGCAACATCGTGGGCGGCACCACCCCTTGGGATGCGGCGATCCTCCAAGGTCACGGCGAATACGATTACAGCTTCGAAAACTTCGAAACCCTGACCGTGCAAGGGACTCCGGCTGCATGGAATGATCCGGCGCACAGTTGGAATCTGACCGGCAACAGCACGTTCTCCACCGGTGCCACGGTGGAAAGCGGTTTGCTGCGGATCAACGGGAGCCTGACCACGCCGTTGTTGACCGTGGACGGCGTTCCAAGTCCCATTCTGGATGCCCCGATTTTGACAAACTACAACGCCATTCTGGCCTCGGATACGACCGGCTTGGGCGGCACGGGCGTCATCACCGGCATCGTGGACAACCATGGCTACGTCAGTCCGGGCAATTCCATCGGCACATTGACCATTATTGGCTCATACACCAACGGCGGAAATTATTATGCGGAAGTGACCAACACGGGAGCTTCCGACCACCTCGCGGTCAGCGGCACGGCAACGATCAACAGCGGCAATGTCATTGTGAGCGCCGGCCAGCCGATTTTCGACCCCAGCCACGGAATTGCCGGAATTTATGCCGTGAATACCACATACAACATCCTGACGGCCACGAACGGACGTTCCGGGATGTTCACCACGTCCAGCATCATCCAGCCCTCGTGGCCGCAGTCGGTGCTGTTCCCGCTCACTGGGTCGTCGCTGCTCTATGACCCAAACAACGTCTATCTGGTTCTGCACCGGACGCCTTTCACCAGCGTGGCCCAGACGTTCAACCAGAATTCCGTCGCGGGCGCGCTGGACAACGTTGGCGTGGTGGGTTTGTCGCCGACGATGGCCAATCTGGTCTATGAATTTTACTGGCTCGGCTCGGCTCCACAAGCGCGGCAGTCGCTGGACAGCTTGAGCGGCGAAATTCACGGTTCCATGGGGCTGCTGGACGTGCAGCAGCAGGGCGCCTTCAACAACACGATGGCACAGCGCACGGGCCGCATCAGCGTCGGAGGTGGAAGCGGCGATTTTGCCACCAGTTGGAAGCCCGTCCTGCTGGCCAGCGCCGGTTCGACGCCGCCCCCGATGCCGGAGCAGCAGGTGAACCAGCCTTTGGACTTCTGGATGCAGGGCATCGGCTCGTTCGGCCAGTTGAAGAATGATGGCAACGCAACCGGCGGCAACTACACCATCAGCGGCATGAGCGGCGGCATGGACTATCGCGTGAGCCCCAAATTGCTTGTCGGCCTGGCCGGGGGCTACTCGCATGACAACGCGGGCGTCGGCGGACCCGGCGCGAACGGCGCGGTGGACGCCTACCAGATTGGCGGCTACGGCGGATATGTCAGCGGCCCGTGGCACTTGGACAGCATTTTGAGCTACGGCTTTCTCCATACGGACACGAAGCGGTTCATCAATGTGCCCGGACCGATGCCCATTTATCAGGAGGCCGACGGCAAGTATAATGGCGGCGTGCTGTCGCTGTCCGCCGAGGGCGGTTACGCCTTCAAGTTAAACTGCCTGACGGTCGAACCCACCATCGGGCTGGACTACGCGCACCTGGTTCAGGGCGGTTTCAGCGAAACCGGAACCGCATCGGACGGCAATAATTACGGCCTGAACGTGAACCATGTCAACATGGACAGTGTCCGCTCCGAATTGGGCGTGCGACTGGCCGCGCAGTTCGGCAAGCCGGATGGCGTCCAAATCATTCCCGCGTTGCACGGAGTTTGGGAACATGAATTCGCGGATAGATATGCCGATCTGAATGCCAATTTCGTCGGTGGAAGCGGCGACTTTGTTGTTCGCGGCGTGGAACTGGGCGCCGACACCGCGGTCTTGGGCGCCGGCCTGACCGTGGGATTCAACAAGTCAATCCAGGGTTTTGCGAATTACAACGCCAACCTGAATTCCAAAAACGAGTCCTCAACCATCTCCGGTGGATTGAGCATTTCCTGGTAAAATTCGAAATGCGACGGCATTGGGCCGTTGTTGGAAGCGCATCTTCGCCTTCCCTTCGTTCGCGAAGGGAAGGCGTTTGATTTTCGCGCCGTTCCGATGCCAGTTTGGGAATTGACGCGGCCATCCCGTCCCAACATGATGAAAATTCAATGTTGCACTCTGAATTCATTCCCGCCGCCGGAAAAGATTCCCGGCGGCTGATGGTGATGCTGCACGGCCTGGGCGACAGCATCGAGGGCTACCGCTGGATGCCGGAGGCGATGAATCTGCCCTGGCTGAATTTTCTGCTCGTCAACGCGCCGGACGATTACTACGGCGGCTACTCGTGGTTTGAGCTGGATGACATGGCGCCCGGAATCCGGCGCAGCCGGAAACTGCTCTTTGATTTGCTCGATGATTTGCGGGCGAAAAATATTCCGGCGGAGCAAATCACATTCGGCGGCTTCTCGCAGGGCTGTTTGATGGCCGTCGAAGTTGGCCTCCGTTATCCGCACCGGTTCGCGGGCGTCGTCGGCGTCAGCGGCTGGATTTTTGAAATTGAAACATTGTTGAAGGAGCTTTCGCCCGCCGCGCGCCGGCAGCGGATTCTCATGACGCACGGAACCGGCGACCCGATGGTGCCGATCGCGAAGGTGCGCCCCCAAATCCCGCTGCTCAAGGCCGCCGGCGTCAATGTCGAATGGCGCGAATTTGCCAAGGACCACACCATCGCGGGCGAGCAGGAATTGTCCGTGCTCCGCGAATTCGTGCGCGCCGGCTATGCCGGGCAATGAAGAAGGCAGAAGGCGGAATGAGGAAATATTTTGCGCGCAGCGTGCAAAGTTTGTTTCTTCATTTTTAATTCTTTCTTCTGCCTTTCCTGGTCACACCTTCACTTCGCGGTTCGCGCCGGGCATCCAGATTTGCTCCGGACGCGGCCGGGCGGCGGCGCTCCAGTCCATCGCGTTTTCCACAATGGCGCGCATCCGGGCGAACCACCAGTTGGCGCGGGCGATGCGCCCTTCGCGTCCGGCGGCGGCGCGCGGCGGAAGGCCGTTGAATCCGAGTTCGAGTTGTTTGTCTGTCGCATTTATTGTCGTCATGTTTAACCTTTCTTGCGCGACATTTTGACAGGTGGGGTTGGACAAAGGCTGTCCAAGGCTAAAAATAAATTGGAAAACTTTTTGGGCGGGATTTTGAGGCAAAACATCCAACAACCTGCACCCAATGCCCGGTGCAAAAAATGGGTGTTGAGTGTTGGATGTTCCTTCGTTCAGCGAAATCAGCGCAGTTCGACCACATCGCCCGGCTCCAGCGGCACCGGCACGCCGTTGAGCAAAACGTCCGCGCCGAGCCTTGCGCTTTCGCCCTGGCGCGTGAGGATGATTTCCTTTGGCGCCTGTGCGCCGAGATAATTCGCCGTGGCCACGGCCTGCGCGAGCGTCAGGCCGGCCACCCACGGCACCTGGGAATTTTGCACCGATCCCACCACCGTGACGCCCGGCGCTTGCGAAGCCTGCTGCTGCTGTTCCAGTTGCCGCCGCAGAGCCGCGTTTTGGCCGGCGAGATAGGCCTGCCGCGCATTTGCCTGTGCCGTTGATTTTGTCGTGCAACCGGCGAGCAGCGCCGCCGCTGGAATCGAAAGCGCCAGAACGAAAATAGCTGTTCCGCGCCGGTTCATTTTACTGCGGCTGCTTCAGGATTTTCCCGAAGCCGGTTTCATCCGGCTCAATCTCGATCCGGTGGACTTCGCCCGCGCCGGAAGCGCGGGGCGGATTGGGCGCGGCCGGCCTCCGTTCCGTTTTCGGCGCGGCCAGCAGCGGCGGCAGCGCCGGATTGGCCGGGGAGTCGTCGGACGGCTCGCTGTCCGGCGGCTCCGCGCTCTTGCCCGGCACAAAAAAATTGGTCCGGCCTTCGAGCCACTTGGTGTAGCGCTGGAAACTCCACATGCCGTGCTCCGCGCCGGTTTCGAGCGCGGAGACGATTTTGAAAAATTCGCGGGAGCGGATGAAATTTTTCACCGCGTGCGTCGCCATGAGGATTTCGCATTCGGGAACGCGGATGTTCAAATCGTCCCAAAACCGGAGCCGCTGCGAAACGACCGCGACGAGGCAGTCGGCCAGTTGCGAGCAGACGGAGCTTTGGATTTCCGCCGGAAACGCCGACGCCACGCGCTGGACCGCCTCGGCGCAGGTCGAGGAATGCACCGTGGCCAGCACCAGATGGCCGGTTTCCGACGCGCTCAACGTCAGGCGCATCGTTTCCGGATCGCGCATTTCGCCGACCATCAGCACGTCCGGGTCTTCGCGCAGCGCGTCGAGCAGCGCCTGCTCAAAACTCGGCGTGTCGCGCCCGACCTCGCGCTGCCGGATGAACGCGCGCCGCGAACGGAACGTGTATTCAATCGGGCTTTCCACCGTGATGATGTGCCGGGTCTCGGTCAGGTTGATTTCCTGGATCAACGCCGCCATGGTCGAGGATTTGCCGCAGCCGGTCGGCCCGCTGATGAGAATCAACCCGTGCGTGTTTTTGACCAGCTTCTTGAGGTCGGGATGCAGATTGAGCTTTTCAACCGTGGCCTGAAACGCGCTCAACAACCGGATGGCAAGCCCGGTGCCGCGCGCGGTTTGAAAAATGTTGACGCGGCAGCGGACGCCGCGAATCGTTCGCGACATGTCAAACGAGCGCCGCTCCAGGAACACCGGCCATTGCTCCTCGCCGAGAAGACTGCGCGCCAGTTCCGTAAGCGCCCGGGGCGCGACAGGTTCGCCCGTGACCCGCAGCGCGCCGCGGATGCGCACCGCCGCCGGCATTCCGGGTTCCAGATGCAGGTCGCTGGCGCCGCCGGCTGCCGCTGATTCAATTAATGTGTCCAGTTCCATTTGCCTTCCTTTATCCAACACCGCCGCCGGTGAAAAGTCTTTTCACAATTTTGAAAAGGACTTTTTCCACGCCGTCGCCGCCGATTTGATGGCCGCCGCGCAGTCCGCCTGCGGCTTCACGAACCGTGGCGTGAACCACGGGAACGCGCCGATCAGGTCGTGCGTCACCAGAATCTGCCCGTCGCAATCCGGCCCGCTGCCGATGCCGATGGTGGGAATGGAAATGCTTTCGGAAATTTCCTTTGCGACCGGTGCCGTCACAAGTTCCAGCACAATCGCAAACGCGCCCGCGCCGGCCAAAGCCCTGGCATCGTCGAGTAGCTTTTGATGCTCCGCGTCCTTTTTCCCTTTGACGTGATAGCCGCCTTCTTCGAGCACGTGTTGCGGCAGCATGCCAAGATGTCCGCAAAAATGGATCCCCGCCGCGATAATGGCTTTCACCTGCGGCAAAATTTCCCGCCCGCCTTCGGCCTTGACGAATTCCGCGCCGGCGGCGGCGAGCCGTTTTGAATTTGCCACCGCGTCGTCGGCGGTTTCGTAACTCTTGAACGGCAAATCCGCTCCGAGCAGCGCGTTTGGCTTTGCGCGCTCGGCGGCGCGGACGTGATGCTCCATTTCCGCCATTGTCACGTGAGTGGTGTCGGGATAACCGAGCATGACCATGCCGAGCGAATCGCCGACGAGCAGCAGCGGAATGCCCGCCTCGTCCAGCAGCTTCGCCATGGGAAAATCATACGCGGTGAGCGCGGCGATTTTCACGCCGCGCGGCTTCATGGCGCGGATGGTTTCGGAGGTGACCTTGGAACTCATTTTTAACTCGGCGGACAATTGGACGATGGGTTCCTCGGTCCAATTGTATTCCCCGCGTCCGGTCGTGGTTGATCAAAAATAATCGGGTTCGTTGCCGGATTTCCATTTGATGTTGCAGCCGATGCTGGCCTTCTGGTTTGGCGAAACCGGCCTGCCGGCCAGCACGGCGTCGAGCGCGGCGCGCAAATCCCTGCCGGTCACGGGAATTCCGTTGCCCGGGCGGCTGTCGTCAAACTGGCCGCGATAGACGAGCTTTTGGTTTTTATCGAACAGATAAATGTCCGGCGTGCAAGCCGCGCGGTAGGCCTTGGCGACGGCCTGTGTCTCGTCGTAAAGATACGGGAAGATGTAGCCGGCGGATTTCACTTCATCCTTCATTTTCGCCGGGCTGTCGGCGGGATAATTCGCCACATCGTTCGAATTGATGCCGGCGATGGCGACGCCTTTCGGCGCGTAATCCCGCGCGAGCTGCGCCAGGCCGGGGCGGATGTGGATGACGTAAGGACAATGGTTGCACATGAAAATCACGAGCAGCGCGGCCTTGTCCTTGAAATCGGCGAGAGAGACGATTTTCCCGCCGGTGTCCGGCAATTTGAAATCAGGCGCTGCCGTGCCGAGCGGCAGCATGGTCGAAGGTGTCAGTGCCATGTCTGGAATATAAGTCCAAAGTCCAAAGTTCAAAGTCCAAAGTTTCTGGATTTATGATTTTCGCAACGCGCAATTGTGAAAAGGCTCGTAAATCGTAAATCACATGTCGTAAATTTGAAGCCCTTGAAGAACATTGTTTATTTCGATTTGGAAACCCAGAAAGCCGCGGAGGAGGTCGGCGGCTGGAGCCACATTTCAAAAATGGGCATGAGCGTCGGCGTCACGTTCAGCACCGCGCGCGGCGATTACACGATTTACGGCGAGAAACAGGTGAACGACCTCATTGCGGATTTGCAGCGCGCCGATCTCGTCGTCGGCTTTAACAATCTGCGGTTCGATTACGAGGTGCTGCACGGCTACACGTCGTTCGATTTG
>CAYYWB010000058.1:0-14179 GCA_964475285.1 uncultured Bifidobacteriaceae bacterium
AGGAAGTCGCCGAAGGCCGCGAGCTTTCGACCATCGCCGGTTTGTCTTACAAGGAGAAGGACGGAAAAATCAAACACAACCCCGAACGCGAAATGATTGCGGACATGGACACGCTGCCGTGGGTGGCGGATGTCTATAAACGCGATTTGCAGATTGAGAAGTATTTCATCGGCTACCTGCTGCATCCGTATATTTCGATGTATACCGGCCGCGGCTGCCCGGCGCAATGCACCTTCTGCCTCTGGCCGCAGACCATCGGCGGACACAAATACCGCGTCCGCTCGCCGCAGAACGTCGCCGACGAAATGACCTACATGAAGAAAATTTTCCCGCAGGTGCGCGAATTTTTCTTCGACGACGACACCTTCACCGCGAACCTCCCGCGCGCCCGTGAAATCGCCAAAAAACTTGGCCCGCTCGGCGTTCACTGGAGCTGCAACAGCCGCGCGAACCTCGATTACGACACGATAAAATCTTTCAAGGACAATGGCCTGCGCCTGTTTCTCGTCGGCTATGAAAGTGGCAACGACGACATCCTCACCCGCATCAAAAAAGGCGTGACGATGGACGAGATGCGCCGGTTCACCAAGTCGTGTCATCAGGCCGGCGTGGTGATTCACGGCACGTTCATTTTGGGATTGCCGGTGGAGACGCCGCAGTCCATCGAGAACACGATCAACTTCGCCAAGGATCTCGACGTGTTCAGCCTGCAAGTCTCGCTCGCCGCGCCGTATCCCGGCACGGAGCTTTACGAAATGGCCAGGCAGAATGGCTGGTTCGTGAAAAAGGACAAAACCGATCTGGTCGAGAGCGACGGCCTGCAACAAAGCACGCTGGAATATCCCGGCTTGAGCAAGGACAAAATTTTCGAGGAAGTGGACCGCTTTTATCGCGCGTATTATCTGCGCCCGAAGCCGATCCTTCGCATCATCAAGACGATGCTCGAGGACAAGGACATTTTTGTCCGGCGCTGCCGCGAAGGCTATGAATTTTTCAAGAGTCTCAACGAGCGCAAGCGCGACCTCGCGGCGTCCAGGGCCGCCGCAGCCTGATCAATTTTGCCCGACGCGCAAAACCACCAACCGAAAGGAACAAGTCATGGAACCGACCGAGGAAAAAAAGTGTTGTGAAACCAAAAGCCGCTGCTGTTTCTGCAGCAAAATGCCCGGCGTGTTCATCATCCTGATTGGCGTGGCGGCGCTGCTGTTCAACCTTGACGTGATCAACGACAGGACATTGTGGATTGCCATTTCAGTCATCGTCATTTTGATCGGCTTGGGCAAGCTCTGCCGCGGTTGCTGCAAGTGCTGCGAAAAATAGGTGCCAGCGGCGGCTGATTCCCATCGGCGGAAACCGCTGGCTGAATTTTGAGGTGCGCCGGCTTGGTGACATTTTGGACTGCGCCGGCAGCCTGCCGAGGCGAAGCGCAGCGAAGACTGGAGCGGTAGCGGCGACGGCGCTTTCGAGCGGGTGACGGGCTTGCGGATTTCCACGCGTTTCGAGCGGACGAAAAGCGGTGTCGCGCTGCGCTTGCCACCGCAGTCCAAGACGCGCTGGCAAAAAACGGGCTTGCCGCCGGAGCGGGCGGAGTTACAATTCCAGCAGCCATGAAAACGCTTCCTTCAAAAGCGAAAATCAGCGGACTTACGCTGGTTGAAGTGTTGGTGGTGATATTTGTGCTGGCCATTTTAGCTGTGTTGCTGCTTCCTGAATTTGCCCGCAGATCCCGACCCGGACGCCAATTCCAGTGCTTGCTAAATCAAAAGCAAATCGCCGTCGCCTGTGTCGTGTTCCAAGACGATAACGGCGGAAAATATCCGTGGCAGCTTTCAGCGACCAATGGCGGCGCGATGGAATTGAGTCTTGACGGTCATCCATCTTCCCAGTTCAGGCCAATTTTTCCGTATGTCAAAAGTTTCACCGCCTTCATTTGTCCGTCCGATTCCAGCCGGCACGCCGCCACAAATTACGAAACCTTGAGCGACCAAAGCATCAGCTATTTCGTCAA
Source organism: uncultured Bifidobacteriaceae bacterium (assembly GCA_964475285.1). GTDB lineage: Bacteria > Verrucomicrobiota > Verrucomicrobiia > Limisphaerales > UBA11358 > UBA11358. Next base: position 2,009 of record CAYYWB010000058.1, read on the forward strand.
CGTGGATGCGCCCACAAACAGGTCTTTAAATTCGATTTTGTCCGGGGACCGTTTTTTAGTGGCAAACGGACAACCTGTGAAACCCGGGCTTTTCATTGTCACCTCAAATCTGAACTTCGGTTGGATGCCCAACATTCATTTAGGTCGTGGTTCTCTGTCGTTTGCTGACGGCCATGCTGAATTCCTTAAAACAAGTGAATTGAGTTCTGCAATTCAACAGCAACCGCTCGCCACGAATCGTTTTGCAATTCCGTAATAACAATCCGGTCACCAGCCATGAAAACGCTTCGCTGCCCCAAGGCACGCGGCTCTTTCGCATTTCGGGATCGGCGGCGACAACCATCATCACATTCCGACCGGATGGCACTCTGGCCTGGAGCAACGTGACGGTGTCCGCGTTTTACATGGACGCAAATCTTGTGAGTTGCAGTCTGAAGCGTTCTGGCCATGGTTTTTGCGGCATCCACCGCCAAAACCCTGTGTTTGCCGCGCGTGGCAGATAATTCGCAAACGTTGACTCCAGTTGATGGAATTAGTAATTCTATAAAAACTTATGGCTGAATTCAAATTCTTCTGTCCGCTATGCGGCAAGCAAATCCAGTGCGACGCCGGCTATTCGGGGACGCAAATCAATTGTCCGGCCTGCAATCAGGCCATCGTCGCGCCGGCGGCGCCCGGCTCCGGCGCGCCTGCCGCCCAACCTCCGGCTCCGGCGAAGTCGCGCACGTTGCGGAATGTCCTGGTCGTCGCCGCATCGCTGGTCGTTCTCGCCGGACTCGTCACCGCCGGCTGGCTGGGTTATTCCCAAATCAGGAACCGCATCATCCTGCGCGGACATTTTCCCTCGGATTTTCCCCCGGGATTGGTGGCGTTTTGGTCGGGCGATGGCAAGGGCGACGATTCAATTGGCGGGAACAAGGCAAAGTTGATGGACATAACTTTTGCGGAAGGCAAAATGGGCCGGGCGTTTTCGTTCAACGGAAGGAGTTCGAGCATCATGATACCCGCCAGCCGGTCTTTGGATGTCGGCCAGAGCGACGGGTTCACCGTCATGGCCTGGATCAAGCCGTCGGACATCAATGGCCTCCATCCGATTCTTCAATGGACCGACAGCGACAATTTGAATTTATGGATTGGCGTCCGGCCCTTCGAAAATGGCGTGCTGCGCGCCGATATCGGGAGCGTGGAGGGAAATCATTTTGTGGTTTCACATCCCGGAGTTCTGGCCAGCGGTGTTTTCCAGCACATCGCCTTTACATACGACAAGGCCAGCGGCGACGGCACGCTGTTTTTGAACGGTGTCGTCGTGGCCCAGCGCCAGTTGGGCCGCCAGCTTGTCGCCGCCACCAGGGGCGACCTTTGGATCAGCCAGATAGACAGAAGTCAGGGCAATTGGTCCACCGACCGGGCTTTTGCGGGGTTGGTGGATGAACTGGCAATTTACAAGCGCGCGCTTTCGCCTTCGGAAATCCAGGCCGTCTGCAAGGAACAAAACCACGGCGAACCGCTGACGTTGCCAGCCCCTTCGACCGGCTGGTTTGAAAGCTGGATGAAATAATTGACGCGCCCACCACCACACCGCTCCGGGCCGAATGACGCCCGGAGAAATGCAAAAGTCATGGCGAATAAAAAAACGGGCGGCGTTTTGCGCCGCCCGCTTTCGATTCAAAGCCCGGTTTCAGCGTCCTTCCTTGAGAAGTGTGAGGAACTGTTTGATCGCCGGCGACAGCACCTTGTTCTTTTTGTAAAGGGCGGCGAGCGGACGGAAGAATGATCCATCCTCTAGCGTCACGGCGGCCAGCGTCTGCTTGGAGATTTCCTGCGTGACCGTGCCCTGCGGCACGATGGAAACGCCCGCGTCAATTTCCACCGCGCGTTTCACCGTCTCGATGTTGTCGAATTCCATCACGTTGTTCACGCTGACGTGGTATTCGCGGAGGATTTTGTCGAGCGCCTTGCGCGTGGGGATGTCCGGCTCAAAGCCGACAAATTTCTGGCCGACGAGCTGCTTGAGCTTGACGTTTTTCAGCTTGGCAAACGGATGGTGCGGATGGCAGATGAGCACGAGCACATCCTTGCGGAGGGGGATGATTTCCAGTTTGGCGTCCTTGGTCGGATAGGCGACCATTCCCATGTCCACCACGTTGCCGAGCACGTCCTCATAAACCTGGTTGGCGCGGCGGTATTCGACGTGGATGTTCACGGTCGGGTAGCTCCGCATGAATTTTTTGACATAGGGCGGCAGGTCGTGCAGGCCGATGCTATAAATCGTCGCGACGCGAATCGTCCCGGAGATGATGTCCTTCAAGTCCTGTAGCTTGCTGTGCAGCGACTCGTAAGTTTGGATAATTTGCTTGCTGTAATCATACAGCACCTGTCCCTCGCTCGTGAGGCGGAAGCGTTTTTTGCTCCGCTCGATGAGCAGCGATTTGAACAGCCGCTCCAGCGAACTGATCTGCTGGCTGACGGCGGATTGGGTGACGCCATTGACTTGGGCGGCCTTGGTGAAACTTTCCGTTTCGGTCAGGTCGCAAAATACTTTCAAGCTCTCAATTTGCATAAGCTGTATTAAAGCACAAATTAACTTATTCGTCAACACCAAGATTTGCGTTGATGACTCGCCTCACTTTGGCCAGTAATTCCACGCTGGTGAACGGCTTTCGCAAATGGGTGGCTTCCGCCTTTTTGTCCAACGGCACCACGTAGCCGCTCGTGCAAAGAATTTTTGTCGCCAGCTTGAGCTGCCGGATTTGTTCCGCCAGCTCCCGTCCGCTCATGCCCGGCATGACCAGGTCCGTGATCACTAGGTCCACCCGCGTGTCGTCCCGCGCCAGGATCGTCAGCGCCTTGCGGCCGCTGTCAGCCGTCAGAACTTTGTAGCCGTATTCGGCCAGGATCGTTTCCATCATCGTCAACACAAGCGGCTCGTCGTCCACCACCAGCACTGTTTCCGTTCCGTGCAGATCGTCGCCCGCGTCCGCGCCATCGCTGGCGAGCCGCTTTTCCGCCGGCAGATAAATCCGCACCGACGTGCCCGCGCCCGGATGTCCCGACACCGCCACGCCGCCGCCGTGATTGCTCACGATGCCGTAGGCCAGCGCCAGCCCGAGGCCGCGATGCGTTTTTCCCTTGGTCGTGAAGAACGGCTCGAAAATCCGGGGGAAAACTTCCGGCCCGATGCCCATGCCGTTGTCAATGATTTCCACGCAAACATAAGTGCCCGCCGCCAGTTGCACGTTCTGGTCCTGCGCCGGCTCGGGCAATTCCAGATTGCGCGTTTGCACCGTGATCTGCCCGCCGCCGCCGGGGACGGCCTCGACGGCATTCTCCAAAATCTTCATCAATGCCTGCTGCAGCTTCGCCTCGTCGAATCGCGCCCCGAACAGCCCTTTTTCCAATTGCAAGTTCCAGGTGATGGCCGCGCCGCTCGCGTTGCGGAAAAATTCCACGCTGTGGTTCGCCACCGCGTTCAAATTCCCCGCCACCGCGCGGGGCGCCTCCATTTCCTGGCGGCTGAACGCCGCGAGATCGTTGGAAATTTCCGCTGCGCGCTCCGCCGATTTCTCCACCTCAAGCAGCGATTGCCGCCACGGGTGCCCCGGCTCCGCCTTGCCCAGCAGCAGCGACGTGTGCGCCAGCACGCCCGTCAGCGCGTTGTTGAAATCAAGCGACATCGTTCGCGCCAGTTGCAGCGCGCAGTCCAGTTTCTGCTTTTGCGCGAGGATGGCCTCCGGGGACTGGCTCTTTGCGTCGCCCGCCACGGCGGCTTCCGGTGCCGCCTGGAAGACAAAATATTTCCCGTCATCATGGATGAGGGAGCAGACCAGGATTGAAAACACGCCCGTGCCGCCGCCCCTGACGAGAAATTTGAGCGCCGTCGTGCCCGCCGCCGAATGCACCCAATGCGCGAGGAACTGCTCCGGCGTCAGGCCGTTTTCCGCGGACCAGATGGCCGACAGCAGCGGAGCCTCGCCTTCCAGCACCGGGCCGAACGTTTTGACCGCCGCCGGGTTGGCCCGGAGAATGACGCCGGACCCGTCCAGCAGCAGCGCCGGCCAGCCCGCGTTTTCCAAAATAAAAACCAAATCCGGTTTCATCAACAATTCCTGCCTTACAGCTTAATTCTTTGGAGCCGTTTCTCAATTGAATTTTACGGAACCGCCACAAATGCCGACGGCAGCAGCCCCCGCACGGAGAATTTCCGGATTTTGCCCGGTGCGCGGCTGTCCGCGACAAACACCCTCGCATCCGGCGCGTATTCCGCCAAAAGCTGCCGGCACGCGCCGCACGGCATCGGCCCGCCATCGCAGCGCGCCACGACCGCCACCGCGACAAAATCCCTCTTTCCGCCGGTCAGCGCCTTGAACAGCGCCACGCGCTCCGCGCAGCACGTCAAACCGTAGCTCGCGCTCTCCACATTCGCGCCGCCGATGATTTCGCCGGACTTCGTGAGCAGCGCCGCGCCGACCTTGAATTTGGAATACGGCGACACCGAGCCTTCGCGCGCCAGCGCCGCCGCCGCGACCAGTTTTTGAGAATTGATTTTCATGCTCCATTAAACCACGGATGGAGGCGGGTGGACAAAGATAAAAATGAAGAAGACAGAATGAAGAATGAAGAAACGGGAAAACGGCGAGCCGCGCCGCCGGTTGGTTTCTTCATTCTTCATTCATAATTCTTCATTCTGGTTTTGGATACCGCCAAACCCAGTTGCCTTGGTTCAAATCCACGCCCGGCTGCGGTCCTTCATCCCTCGGCTGCGAACTTTTTTGGAGAACAACCACGCCGCCGTTGTCCGTTTCATTCCAGCCGACGGAATAGAGAACGAATTGCCCGTCGCTTGTGCGGCGGTATTTCAGCGGCCCGCCGCCGATGACATCGTGCGGCAGCTTGGCGATGAATTGCGGCGCGAGCGCGTCGAGCGATTCGGGATATTCGCCGTGCGCCAGCCGGTAGCGCTCCAGCGCAATCGCCGTGCGCGCCAGATCCACGGAAGACTGGGCGTAGGCGAATTTTTCTGCCGAACTGCCGAACGAGGAATATATCAATCTTTCTAGAAAGTTATAAGGCGTGACCCTTCTTATATTGGCCTGTGACGCTGCACCTGCCCGATGCACGGCCTTTGGCGAAATAGTTTGCTGGCTTGCGTCCGCCACAGGCAAATTCAGTTCCACCATCATTTGAGCGCAACGGAGTTGATTCTGGTAAAACCAGCCGCTGGGTATCAAATGAATGAGAATCCGATCTGGCAACGGCGGTTGTTTGTCAGGAAAGTTGCCCGACATATTCGAGAGTTCCTCCGGATGATGCCGCAGATAATCAAAAAGGCCGTCTTGAAATCCCATTTCACCTCGCACGGCCAAACCGTAATCTGCCACAAAATCCGACTCCGCCAATTCGGTTTCCAGTCCGGCCAGTTGAGCGTCCGACCATTTGTGTTCCGCCAAACCCTCGTAAATCGGCTGAAGCGTGATTTGCAGCACGGCAATGCGGACCAAATGTGAAATCAAGAATGGTTCACTGTGAATTACATCCATCACCCGCAACGCCAATTTCACATCGGCCATAGCCCTGTCCGCCTGTCCTTCCTGCAATTCCGCGATCGCGCGCAGTTGCAGGACTTGGGAGTATCGTTTCACGGCAGCCAAATCCGGCAATAGGATGCTGGCCTTGTCTTCATCATCGTATCCAAGCGGGAATCGCGAATACGGCCGCGCGCTGTCCTGACGCATTTGTTCAATGATCGGATCAAATTTGCTCAACGCTAGCAGCACGGCGGCGGCGGGCGATTGCGGCTGTGGCGCGATGGGAATTTCCACGGCAGGATTTGTCTTTTCCAATCCTCGGTAATAGGACTGCCAGGGCTTCAAATCTGTGAGACTAGCCGTTGCCCATTGACCAGACACTTTGGGAAAATCGGGTGAATATTCTACCGACCACCAATTTTTCCCCACCAATCCCGACACTGAAACAGGCATCAGCGGCAGGAGCTTGGCAACTTCCTCGCTGTAAATTCGGTTGCCATACCATGCCTCCGCTCGCTTTGGCGTATCCAGGAAATTATTTCTCATTTCCGCAATCCAAACCGGTGAGAATGCAAAATTCTGGTCGTCCGGCACGGGCGGCGGCACGATGGATTGCCAGCTGAACTTTTCGCCCTTGGCTTCCCATTCGTGCTTGAATTTGTTCCAAGCGTGCCAGCCGCGCCAGTCTTCCTCGGCGTAAATCAGTGCAATCAGCGTGGCGAAACAGGCGAGGCCAAATAGCGAGCGTTTCAAATTGAACCAGCGGAAAAGCCAGCGGAATAAACAAACGCCGCACGCCAGCACCCACGAAACCACGATGAGTATTCCGGCAAAGCCCAAGGTGAGACCGGCGTCAGCGCCAACCAGCCAGCCTATGGCCTTGACGACGGCAAACGCCATCGCAGAAGAAAGCAACAAAGCTTGCCAGCCTTTCAGCGATTTTTTCCAGATGCTTTTCGTTTTTTCGTCCATAAATTCCATTTTCGGAGGGACGAGTTCCACGAGTCCCGCCATTTTTGTCAGTCGGGGCCTCGTGGAACTCGGCCCTCCGATTTTCATGTCATCAAAATCTCCACCCGCTCGCTGCGCGGCTGCGGCAAAAATTTCGGCGTCTCGGCCTCGCGCGCCTGGCCCGCGCCAATCAATTCCGCCAGCATCCGCTGCTGCCGTTTCAGTTCCACAATGACTTCCGGCGACGGCGGCGCGGCCTTTTCCGTCACCACCGGCGTTGTGTCGCGCATTGAAAAATCCACGGCAAAAATCAGAATCCAGACCGCCGCCAAACCGGCCCACGCTTTTGGATGAGGCCAGAAAATGGTCGAAAGCCGAGAGACGAGGGTCGAGGGCAAAAACCGTTCCGGCTCTCGACGCTCGGCGCTCGACACTCGGCAGGCCTCAAGAATCTCCTCGCGCCATTCGCCGGGAATCTGCCGCAATGGCTGGCGGCTCAAGCGGTGTTCAAATTGTTCCGTTTCTTCATTCATCATTCTGCCTTCTTCATTTCCTCGTAAATGGGACGCAGCCCGTCGCGCAATTTGTCTAACCCGTAGCGATACCGGCTGGCGGCGGTGTTCGGCGAAATGCCCAGCGCGGCGGCGATTTCCTCAAAGGTCAGTTCCTCCCACAGTTTCAAATGCACGACGGCGCGCTGCTCCGCCGGCAATTCGCCCAGCGCCGCCGCCAGTTCGTCGCGGAAAAACTTTTCATCCGGATCGCCCGCCGGCGCGAACGGCGAAACGATTTCGGTGGCGAAATTTTCCTTCATCCGGTCGCGCACGCCGCGCCGTCGCATGAGGTCAATTGCCGCGTTGTGGGCCAGCCGGATGAGAAAGGCGCGTTCCTCGCGGACACCGGCGAGCAATTCCGGCTCGCGCGCGAGCTTGACGAAAATTTCCTGGAGCAAATCGCGTGTATCCGCCTCGTCGCGGGTGAAATTCAGGAGAAAGGCATGGAGCGGCTGCGCGTGTTCGTCGTAGAGCCGTTCGATGTCCAGTCCGGCGGGCATTTTCATAATGACGCGCCCGGCGGCGGGATTTGTCTAGCTTTTAACGCAAGCCAGCCGTTCCAGTTCACCCGTCCATTTGCGGCAGAACCAGAGCGGGATGAATCCGAAGACGCCAAATGAACAATCAATCAACCGCCACCAGAAAGGAATTCCGCGCAGGCCGCCGAACGCGAGCGCGTAGGGAATCACCAGCACACAGGCGATCAAACCAAAGTCAAATAGCCAGCGGTTGCGGACCGGATCGCGCAACGCGCCGATGAAAGCGATCGCGATGACAAAAAGCCCGAACGCCAGCCAGTCCGTGCCGTAGAAAAGAAACGGGTGCTCCGCCTGCGTTTGCGCCAGGGCATCACGCACGCGCAAAAGCCAGCGCGCCAATTCCGATGATTCGCCGCCCGCCCCAAGGAAATTCACCAGCCAATTCAACTCGCCTTGCAACGGAATCGCCGTCGCGCCGCTCAAAACCAGCCCGGCGATGAACAGCCACGTCAGCACCTTGATGCGGCGGCGCAATGTTTGTTCGCGATTCATGAGTGATATTTCAGAAATCAATCGGGCGGACATATATCAAATTGCTTTCCTACAACCGCGCTTTTCCCCCTTGCTCCCTTGGGAAAAGTTGAGCGCAGGCCAGAAAAAGCAGTGCGATGAGAGCCTGACTGAAGAACAAGCAGAGCGCACAGACAGCCAACAGTCCTGCCCAGATTCCAAATTGTATCTGAGGCTGGCGGAAAACCATGGAGGCGCCGTTTTTCCGCCACCGGCGGAATGACTTGATTGCGGTAGCCAGTAGAATCAGGCCAAACCCAAATTGCAGCGCCAGCCAAATCAGGACAAACCCCGGCATTGAGCCGCCAGTCTTGACAGAAACTCCTTCCGCCGGCGAACGGGTGAGGTTAAACAGAATTCCAGCCTCACCAAGATTGGGCGCGTCAGCCGTGTTGGAGAGCAGCCGGGGCAGGAGCAGGTTGCCATTTGGAAGAGGCCATGATGTGACCAGCATCTCGGTGGTTAGCGGATAGGCCTGCTCAAAATGTCCGTTGACGCGCGCAGCTCCCACGCCAAAGGCGCAGGCGGCACAACCAAATCCTTTGAGAACCAGACCTGAATCCACATCGAGATACCATTCATTGCCGGGCAAATCCTTTGGGAACTCCCGGAATCCGGCGCAAGTCCAGGTCTCCTGCCAGAAATATTGCGAATAAAGGTCATACCATTTTTGCGCCTGTTCGGGCCAGATTTCCGGAGCGAAAAGTGAGACATAAGAATTGCCGCAGCCACGGCTGGGACCGATGGGTTCTCCGACCGGAGCGCTGGCAAAATATGGAACCAGTCCCCGGGAATCCAATGCCTTGTCCTGAAACCCTCGTATGGCCCGGTTGACAAATGTCGAATGATCTGTGCCCAAAACCTTGTCCGCCCGATGAATCATCGCAATCGCTGTCAGCACATCGCCCGGATAACACTCACCCGGATAGTCATCAAGTAAGCCGTGCCGGCTCGCATCAAGTTCGGCTGACAAACTGTCAACCTGGTCTTTGAGCAACGGCAGATATTGTTTTTCACCAGTGAGCCGGGCGTGGCTGGTGAGCGCGGAAATGACGAGCATCCGGTAGAAAACATTTTCCGCCTTCAAATAATTTGTGCCCCAATGAATTTTCACCCAGTTCGCCTGCGCGGGATCAATGACCAGACTGGTCGCGGCCTCGATTGCGCCTTTCGCATAAACATTGGGAGCAACCGCGCCGGGAGAGTGATCTTTTTCCCAGGCGTCTTGCAGCGATTCCGTTGACCAGAGATAAAAGACCGCCCCGAACAGCGGCCATTCGGTTCCCGAAATGTTGCTGGTGGACAGTTCAGTCGCGCGCTTGGAATTGAGACGTTCCCTGGCCCACCGCTCAAGTTGCGGCGATACAGTTCGGTGGAGTTTCCACGCAGATTGGGGGATGCCGGCGGAACGGATGTTCGAATCCGATAATTCGTGGATGACGATGACGCCGGGAATCAGGAAGAAGAACAGCGAAATCAAAACCATCACGACCGCGTTGAAATGGCGGCAAATGCCGATCAGAAAAAACGCGGAAGTTTGTTTGACTGACAATGTCTCTTTCTCAAGATTTTCCATTGGGTGTTTCACGGGAAATTTCCAATTTTTGAATCCACCGCCGCCAAACTGTTAGGATCGCCGCCGCCAAAACCAACACGGGCACCAAGACGACAAACGCCAGATAAAACACGATGTAAATGACCGCCAGAAATGCCGAAAGATTCCAGCCCAGCGTGAGCGAACCGATCGTCCCGTTCAAAATGCCGGTGTATTCCCGGAATCCGGCGAGGTGCGCCAGCAGGAATATCACGCTGATGGCGGCGGCGCGCTGCAGCATATCCCTGGCCGACAAAAATTCCGCCCGCTGGAAAATGGCGGGTTTCTTCCCGGAAAAAATTTTCATGGTCTGGCTCCTGTTTTCACTTTTTCCCAAAGTGGCCCAAGCGTCGCGGCGTAAAGCAGGGCTGCGTCGCCGACCTGATTGCTCGCGCAGTATTTCAACCGCCCGCCCGTTCGCGACGGAAACCCGGCAAAGTCCAGCGTCGTCGCGAGCGATGCGAGATATTTGTCGTCGCCGAAAGTGCTGGCGCCGATGAAGGCCATGCCGCTCGAACCGGCGCTGATTTCAAACACCGGGATGATCGGGCCGGAATCAATGTTGGCCTCGCCCTTCCATGTTGCCGGCCATTCATGCGCGTAGCCAAAACCGAGCGTGATGGCGCCGAGTTCCTTCCGGGCGCGCTGATACTGGTCGCTGGCAAAATCCTCGTCCAGCAATTGCAGGCTGTGCGCCACCATCCAGATGCTGGAGCCTTCCGGTCCGGCCATTGGCGTGCCATCCGCCTCGAAACTGGAAATCAAGATGCCCGATTTGGGATCCACGAGTTTTTGTTTTGCCATGGCAATCCAGTTGCGAATCAGCGCCGAGTGATCGCTGCCGTCCAGAAAATCAGCCATCTTGATGGCGTCCAGCGCCACGCAATGGTCAAACATCCAGCATTCATCCGGGTAACTTTCCAGAATCATGTGCGGACTTTTCTGGAAACGCCCGACGATGGCGTTCACACGCTCGGTCAGCAGCGGTTTGTATTCCGTTTTTTCCTCGACCATCCGGCGCGACGCCAGCATCAGGGCGATTTCTCCATCCAGAAACAAACTGTGGGCAGGCTGCGCGAGGTAACGCCGATCCTTGGCGTAAGGCATCAGGAAGAAATACATCCCCTCCGATTTTTCGAGCCGCAGGGTTTCGTCAATGATCTGGTCTATCGTCTGCAGATAAAGCGGCTTGGACGCCGGCTCGCGCAAGCTCATGTTCGCCAGCGACCAGACCAGATAGCTGCGTCCCATGAAATCCCATTCCGCGTTGCTGGCGCGCATTTTTTTGAGTTCCGCGTCGCGCAACGCGGGGTCGGTCCAGAGTTGCAGATGCCGGGCCGCCAATTCACGCGCCTTGGGCGAGAGGCCTTCAGCCTGTCGGAAGTCGGATACCGGTCTGCTGAAAAATAAATGCAGGCATGGCAGCCAGATGAGCGCGGCCACGGCCAAGGCAGCCAGTCCGGCAAGAATTCGTTTCATTCGCGCCTTCATGAGAATATCAGTCTGCACATCGCGTTGAATATTGTCTCGAAAAAACTGCCCTGAAAACAATTTTGCCCGATGAATTCCACGGGATGGTTAGCCTCCCAGATGAACGGCCGCAGCACCCAGCAAATCTGGCTGCCGAGAAATAGATTTCCCGCCAGCCACGCGAGCAGAACGTTGCGGGCCACGGCCGCGCTGCCTGCCCATTGCCGCAGCAATGGCACGAGCCGGAGATTGCCCATCACGCCGGCCAGCGCCACAAACACCGCCAGCGTCAGTTGCAACAGCGCGTATTCCGGCGAAGATATGGTTGTCCCCGCCGCCAGCGGCGGCGTGTTCCACACGATGAACAGCGCCACCGGGCTTGACGCGATTGCCGGAAGGTCACGTTCAGCCCGAGCAACGGCGCGAGCATCCCGTTCAACAAACCGTTGCCCAGCGTGGTCAGCAAAATCACCAGCGGCAGCTTGATGCCGGTGTAGAACGCCTGCAACGGAGCGCGCCAGCAGCCCATCGCCGCGCCATAACTGCCCGCGCCCACCACGATGGCCACGACGCAGAACCCCACCAAATTTCTCTGCCGGCGCAGCATCCATTCGCGGTAGCGCTCCGGCTTGGCGCGCAGAAAGCCGCCGATGGATTTTGGGACTTCAGATGCAGCGGTCACATTTGAAATGCAGTTCGGGGTTGGAAGATTCTATTCCCGCGACCTTGATTTCAAGTCTTTGTCCGTTGTCTTCAAGCAATCGCCCCAGTGGCTCACGAAGAATTGTTTTTCCTTCGGCAAAAATGTGTCCGCCGTGCCGATAATGGGACGCAGCGCGGTGGTCATTTGCACCGCGACGAGCAGGAAAATGACGACCCACGTATGGAAGCCCGCGTGTGACCGGGCGTTCGAATGGGAAAATCCGACCTCCAAAAACCGCAGCCCGAAGATGGTCGCGATGAACCAGAACACCAGATGCAGCGTGCCCATCCAGGCGAGCGATTCGGTGGATTGCGAAAAAATCCAC
>CAYYWB010000059.1:0-13737 GCA_964475285.1 uncultured Bifidobacteriaceae bacterium
TGTTGGTTCCGGTCTGCAGCCGCACGCCAATCGTCGGCGTCTTGGGATTGGCCTGAAGCGCGTTGAGCATGATTTCGGCCAGCGCGTGCTTGAGCGCGGCGCGGTCGCCGGTGATGACAATGGGTTTGCCGCCGTTCTCGCATTTCAATTGCGCGGCCTCGGCGGGCTGATGTTTGCGCGCCTCCTGATAAGCCTCTTCCACCAGATTTTCGACCGCGAATGCCTCCTGCTCCAGCCGTCCTTCGTGCGCGAGGAACCGCATCTGGTTGATCAAACGCGAGACGCGCTTGACGCTGTCGGCCATCGCGTGGTCGAGGGATTCGCGGAATTCCTTGTCCTTGAATTTTTCGCCGAGCAACTGCTGGTGCGTGGAGAGCGGCACCATGGCGTTGCCGACTTCATGGGCGAGGCGGTCGGCCATGGACTTGATGAGGCGCAGGTTGGCGGCCTCGACTTCCAGATGCTGCAACTGCTCGGTCTGCGTGAGGTCGTCGGCGGTGAGCAGCGCGGAGACAGGCACGGCGGAGTCGCCGCGTTGAAACGGCACGACGCTGATGTTGTAAATGGTGCCGGGCGAATTTTCCGGTTCGTGGCGGAACGGCCCGATGGCCGCGCCGGTCTTCAACACCTGGTAAATTTTTGCGCCGAGCGCCTGCGGCAGGTCGCTGAATTCCAGTTCGCCGGTGCGCTTGTTTTTCTGCCCGAAATGGCGGCGCGCAGCCTTGTTGGCGTGGAGCACCTTGAGGTCGCGCCCGACGACGATGCAGGCGCTGCTCAATTCGCGCAGCACGTCGGTCATCATGGCGTGATTGCCGGCGAGCTGGTCGTGCAGCCAGATGTTGCGGAGCGCGAGGCCGACCTGTTCGAGCAGGTGGAAAATGAGTTCCAGTTCGGCGTTCACCAGCGGCTCGCCGGTGACTCGCCCGTCAAACACGGCGACGCCGGCGATTCTCTCGCGGTCGGGAATTGGCACGGCGACCTGCGCGCCGAGGAGTTCAAATTCCTTTTGCGTTTCGACATCGGCGCGGGCCTCTTCGCTGTCGCGGCGGAGGATGCGACCGAGTTTGGTGAGCTGGCCACCGATGCCGGATTCCAGCGACAGCTCGAAATGTTCGAGCAGGCCGGACGAGAGGCCGATGGCGGCGGCGGCGCGAAGCCGGCTGCCGTCTTCCGGCGGGAGCGCATCGGCGAGCGGCGCGACCGGACGGTTCAGGAAAATGGCCGCGCGGTTGACGCTCAAGATTTCGCGGAGAAACACCAGGAATTGTTTCAACATCGCCTCGGCGTCCAGCGAGTGCGTGAGGATGGACGAAAAATCGCGCAGCATGTCGAGGGTCTGCGTCGCGTTGACGAGCCGTGCTTCCGCGGAAGACGCCGCGGCCCGGAGCGCCGCCTGTGTCGGGATTTGCGCCGGCCCCGGCAACTGGGCGGCGCGTTGGGACGGCGCACCGAACAGGCGTTCCAGAAGGGAATTCAGCAGCCGGCCCCGGACGGGTTTGATCAGCACATGGGTGACTCCGTGCAGGAAGGCTTCCTCTTCCCATTCGGACTGGCTGTAGGCGGTGTAGGCGATGACCGGGAGTTTGGCGGCGCGGCGGCGGAGGCGTTCGATGACCCAGACGCCTTCGACGCCCATCAGGTCAATGTCCAGAATGCACACTCCGGCCAGTCCGTGCGTGAGCAGCGGCTCCGCCTCCTCGACACCGAGGCGGTGGACAACACGGTATTGCTCCGGATTCAGAGTCGCGCGAATTGTTTCCGCGAAATCCGGATGAGTGGACAAAACCAAAATGGTTTTCATCAGTTCCTCAACAGGTCAAACTATACCCCATGCCCGTCACCGCTTCCATCATTCCACAGCCATTGCCCGCAGGTCAATCGAAACTTGAAACGGAGATTATAATATTTTTGCAATCAGCCTGGGAAAATTCGTCAGCCGCCGGCAGTCAATTTGCGCCACAGGTCATCGTTTAACAGCGCCTTTTGCAGAAAGTCGGCTTCATCCGGCGGCGTCACGGCGCGTTCCGGGTGCAACGGCAGCCAGAGCGTGAAGGTCGTGCCGCGTCCGGGCCGGCTTTTGGCGTCAATCTTTCCGCCGTGGTGATGGACAATGAAGAAACAGGCCATCAAATTGATGCCATATTCGGACGGCACGCTGTCGCGCACCACGAACGGGTCAAACACGACGCGAAGCGCGTCCTGCGGCAGGCCCGGCCCGTTGTCGGCGATTTGCACGACGATTTTCGCTTTCGCGCCGGAGCCTTCCAGTTCCGCTGCAAACGACACGCGGCAACCGGAGGGCAGCGTGCCCAGTTCCTCCATCAACAACAACTCGAACAACCGGTGAAATTTAGTCCCGTCAACCTTCAGCAGGGGAAGCGAATCGGAAATCCGGTTGTCAATTTCGATCTGCCGCGCGGCAAACTCGTCGTGAAACCCGTCCACCGCGTCGTCCACGACCTGACGCAGGGACACCTTGTCGGCGAACGGCATGGAGGGATTTTCCGTGGCCGTCCAGAGATCCCCGAGCAGACTGTTGATTTTTTCGATCTGCTCCTGCACGCTCCGGTGGTAGTCCTTCCAGAATTCGGGATTGCGCAGGCCGTTCGTGCTCGCCCGCTCCTCGGCCATTTTTTTTGGCGCGAGGTCGAGGAACGTTTTCACCGCCACCAGCGAGTTGCGGATCTGGTGGTTCAAGCCGGCGGCGATCAGGCCGAGGCTCACGATGCGGTCGGCAATCATCATGTTGCGCAGCACTGACATTTTATCGTGAAGCAACTGGTCGCGCTCGGTCTGAACCATGAAGAATTCCAGTCCCTGCCGGAGCGTGAGTTCAAGCTGCGGCGGGTCCCACGGCTTGGTGACGTATTTGTAAATCGCGCCGCTGTTGACGGCGGCGATGGCGGCGTCCATGTCCGCGTAGGCGGTCACGAGCACCCGCAGGATGTTCGGGCGCAGGCGGCGCGCGCGTTCGAGCAGCCAGACGCCTTTTTCGCCGGGCATCCGCTGGTCGGTCATCAGCAGGCCGGTTTCATCGGCGTTTTTTTCCAGCAGCTTGAGGCCGTCCTGCGCGTTTGTGGCGGTCAGCACGCGGAATTCGCCGCCGAAGGCGCGCGCGAAATTTTTCAGCGACTTTTCCTCGTCGTCCACGTAAAGAATCGCGAATTTTTTATAGTCGTATTGGTTCACCATGCTGTGTCTCCGGTTCGGCGTTTGGTTGTTTGTTGACGGGCAGTTCAATGGTGAACTCGCAGGATTTTCCAGGCTCGCTCCTCGCCGAAATACGGCCTCCGTAACCCTGCAAAATGCGGTAGCAAATGCTCAAGCCCAGTCCCATGCCCCTGCCCACTTCCTTCGTCGTGAAAAATGGATCGAAAATCTTGTCCATCACTTTCGGGTCAATGCCCGGGCCATTGTCGCGGATGACGATGAAGCTGCGGTCATCCATCACGCGCCCTTCAATCCGGATTGCCGGCTGTTCATTCCCGAATTTTTTCTCCATCAGCGCGTCAATGGAATTTTGCAGCAGGTTCACGAGGACATGAATCAACTTGTTCCGGCTGGCCCAGACAGTTTGATCCGGCGGCAGATGTTGCTCGATGCGGACCTTGTCCTTCCATTCGCCCGACAAAAAGCGCAGCGCCATGTCCACGGCGGCGCCCACTTCCACCACTTCGCCGCCGCCGCCCGGATGCGTGAATGTGCGCAGGTCGGACACGATGTTGCGGACGCGCTTGAGACCCTCCTCGACGTCGTTGAGGATTTCATCGTATTCGCCGCGCTGCTCCGGCGGGAGTTGTTTGCCCTTGCTGCGCAGGGCGAACAATCCAGTCAGCGTGAAGTTCAGCGGGTTGTTGATTTCGTGGATGATGCCGGCGCTCAAGCGTCCGAGCGACGCGAGTTTTTCGGACTGCACCAACTGTGTTTCGGTCTCCTTGATTTGCTCGATGGCCGAGGTGAGCACGACGTTTTGCCTTGAAAGCCTGCGCTGGTAATGGTGCGACTCGATGAGGTTTTTGATGCGCGCCTGGAGTTCGGTCGAGGAAAAGGGCTTGGCCAGAAAATCATTCGCGCCGATCTGGAGCGCGTCAAACTTGGTCTCCTCGTCCGCCCGCGCCGTGAGCAAAATGACGGGAATGCTCAACGTGTCCTCGCGTTTGCGCAGTTCGCGGCAGACCTCGATGCCGTCCATCTCCGGCATCATCATGTCGAGCAAAATGATGTCCGGCAGGTATTGCTCCGTTTTTTCCAACGCATCCACGCCGTCCACCGCTTCGAGCACGTCGTAATCGCCGTCCAGCTCCGATTTCAAGAAACGGCGCATGTCCGGCTCGTCATCAGCCACGAGCACGACGGGGCGGCGTCCGGCCGGGTCCACCGGCCTGGCCTTGCCGCGCCGGGCCGCCACCGCCGGGAACAATTCCGCGCGGCGGTAAAGATTCGCCAGCCATTCCTCCGAGGCCGCCGCGCCATTCTCCACCGGGGCGGGTGCGGCGGCTTCGCGTTTGGGCGGTGCGGCGGCTGATTGATAAGGCAGCCGCACGGTGAACGTCGTGCCCCTGCCTTCCTGGCTTTGCACGGTGACGGTGCCGTTTTGCATTTCAACCAGTTCCTTCACGAGTGCCAGGCCGATGCCCACGCCGGCAAATTTCCGTTTGGATGAACTGTCTTCCTGCCAGAAACGGTCGAAGACAAACGGCAGGTTTTTTTCAGCGATGCCCATGCCGGTGTCGCTGACAATCAGGGCGAAATCGCCGCCCTGTTTTTCGGCGCGCAGCCAGACGTTTCCGCCGGCGGGCGTGAACTTGGCGGCGTTGAACAGGAGATTCAGAACGATTTTTTCAATTTTATCGCGGTCAGCCAGCATGACGCCGAGCTGCGAATCCGTATGCGTTTCGAGTTTGACATGTTTGTTTTCAAACACCTGCCGCACGGCGCTGGCGAGGCCCTTGATGAAACCGGCGACTTCGAGCGGGTCCCGCTTGATGTCCATGCGACCGGCTTCAAGGCGGATGAGGTCGAGCAAATCATTGATGAGCTTGAGCAGTCTCATGCCGTTGGCGTGCATCGTGGCGAGCGTTTCGCGGACGCCGCCGTCAAGGGATTGGTCGAACCGCTGCATCAATGTTTCCAGCGGCGCGAGCAGCAGGGTGAGCGGCGTGCGCAGCTCATGGCTGATGTTGGCGAAGAACCGGCTTTTGAGCCGGTCCAGTTCGACCAGCTTGCGATTGGTCTCTTCCAGCTCGCGTTTGTTTTTGTCCAGTTCGTAGCGAAACGCGAATTCCCTGAACCGCGTCTTGTTATGAAAATAAGTGCCGGTAATGATGATGATTCCGGTCAGGATCAGAAAATACAAATTGTTCACCAAGCTGACGATGGAGATGTTTCCGTGCAGCTTGCAGGCGCCGAGATACATCAGCATGGTCACGCCGACCACCACCAGGCTTTCAACAACCGTCCAGTGCAAGACCAGCCCGACAACCAGCAGCACGACGGTCAGCCCGGCGTAATACGGCGAACTCGCCCCCTCGGTCGCGTAAATCATCCAGGACATGAAAAACGCCGGGAAAAAGGCCAGCAACACACCGAGCGCGCGCGGATGCCTGCGCCCAAACGGCGTGATGACCACCAACCAAAAAGCGCCGATGAGCAGCGAACACAAAAGGCGAAGCTTCAGAAAATAAATCACGTCCGGCCGGTAGACAAAATAATCAAGCAGTGTGCCCAAAGGCATGAGCACGATGCCAATCAGGCAGCCGACGATGACGTTGTTCAGAATGACCTGCCGGTCATACTCGGCAAACGCCTTGCTGATTTCCTGCGAATGGGTGATTGGTTCACGCATCGTTTGGTTTCCTGACCTCAAGGAACAGATTAGCGCCGGTGTCTTCGGCAATCACGGCAATTTTATCGGCATCGGCAAGATCCGGGGCCACGGTCGCAAAGTGCGCCTTGTCGCGGTAAATCAAATGCCAGTCCAGCAGATACTCCATCGAATAGCGGAATGGGCGGGAACTATTCAACGCATCGGTGGCATTGGTCGCCAGAAGCAGGGCGCCGGGCGCCAGCATTTCGTAAAATATGTTCATGAGCTGCTTGCAGACGCTGTCTGACAAATAATCAAAAAGCCCGGCGCAATAAATATAGTCGTATGGCTCGCCCGAAGCATGGCGCAGGGTCCGTCCGCCATCCTTCAAAATCTGATACACGGAGCGCTTGACGAGTTGAAAAGACACGGGGCGGACAAGTTTGTTTTTGATGCCATCCAGCTTGTCCTGAAGATAGTGGAGCGTTTCCTCGTTAAAATCCACCAGCGTCAATGCGGCGTGCTGGGACATGTTTTGTTCCGCAAAGAATCGCTGCACCTCGTCCGCCGGGCCGCAGCCGAGGTTCAACACCTTGTTGACGCGTCCGGCGGCCCTCGTGTGCGCCGTTTCTTCAAACAGCTTTCGTTCCAGATAATCCACCCGGTTCCGATGCGCCTGCGCCGGCAACTGCCCCAGCAGCCAGACATTGATGATTTTTGCGAACAGCGTGGCGCCTTCGCAGGGCGGGCGGATCATCATGTCCACCATTTGATAATCGCCCGCGTAGCCAAGCGGCTTGGTGAAGGCTCGATGGGCGAATGGCGAGATCAACAGGAACGGATGCAACTGGCGGCGGAGATGGGCATAGTGTCGCGGATGCTCCTCCTCCTTCAATCCGGCCACGATGGATTCAAACCGGTCAATGAAGGCGTCAATGGATTGAATGACCGGCTTTGAAAGGCTTTCAACGGCCTCTTTTTCGAGGGCCGAGCGCAGAGGCTGCTGAAAATTCTGGATGCCCAGTTCGAGCTGATCCAGCCACAATCGCAAGTCATGCAGAAAAGTCTGCATGTCGGCGACGACGATTTTGAATTCCGGCGACAGGGTGTAGAGCTTCTGCCAGTCCTGCAGGAAAGTTTTGAATTCCTTTGCCAGATGGCCGTCCTGCTTGATGAGGAGGCCGAAATTCAGATCCGTCCAGCCAGTTTCATCAAGCGTGGTCTCGCACACCAGCATGGCTCCGGCATCCACCACCTTGGAAACCACCGCCCGTCCGGAATAAACGGTCCGCGCTTGCATCACGATGGTGAATTCGCCGAGCACCTCGGAGAAGCGCGGCGTGGCGCCGGGATTTATAATCTCGAAGACAGCCACATGGCGGGTCACGCGCGACAACGCGCCACGCAATTTGACGCCTTCCACCATCTGGAACGTGACAAAACTTTCCTTGTCACCGGAGGGCGGTGCAGGCGCGGGCGACACGGCCTTTTTTTTGGTGTGTTGCAAGTGGCCGCCCGATCCATTTCCGTTGCGTGTGAGAATCTGGCTCATTTCGCGACCAGAATGGAACATTTTTTACGCCAAAACAAAGAGATTGTTGGCCAATTTCAGGTGCTTTGGCGCCAGCGGAATATAATCAAGGTTGCTAAAATCGGACACCAGCCGAAATTTAGAAGTGCCATTCCCCCGACACCGCGATGGCGTGGCTGATATAGGAATAATCGCCATTTTGCGGTCCGCCGCTGCTGCTGACGGTGCGTGTGGGGCCGTAGCCAAACTGGTAGGCGATGTCAAAATCGAATTTCCTGCCCTTGTGTCCTACGCCGACGCTAACGAAGTGACGATCCAAATCCGCCACCAGCGGCGAATAATTGGCATCTGGGACGGAGTTTTGATTAAAAATGTAACCGCCGCTAATGTGCCAGCCGTTGTCGAAATAGCGCGTCACACCCCATTCATAATACCAGCTTGACTGCCAGTTCAGCGGGTCGGAAATCGTTGGCACGAAATACGACAACGGCAGCGAAGTTTGATGGACCGACACGGTTCCCAAGGCGCTCCAGTCGGTATAATCCGCGTCAAATTCCAGATTCCATTTGGGCGTGGGCCGGTAGGAAATGCCGAAAATGGCTTTCAGCGGAAACGGCCATTGGGAATACGACGGGGATGATCCCAACCCGCTGACGGAGGTTGTGCCATGATATTCCATCGTGCTGGCGCTGCGAAACGTGGCACCGATGGAAATTTTTTCAACCGGCTGCCAAAGCACACCGAGGTTGTAACCCACGTCCCAGCCGTCGCCGTGGAACTGGAACTGGGTGTTCTGCAAATTAAGCTTGGCATAATTTACCGTTACGCCGCCGCCGATGGACAACACGGGCGACAATTTGAAGGCGATGACGGGATTGAGGGTTTCGGTGAATATCCGTCCTTCCGTGGCCACGGGGGCAAAGCCGGTGTTTTGCGGCCATATCTCGGCCAAACCGAATGGCGAATAAGAGCCGAGGCCGAAGCTTACCGGCCAATTCGTTCTGCCATAAGTGTAAAAAAACTGCGGAATGGCGTGATACTTGAACTGGTTGTCGAAGGTCTGGCCGGTGTTTGGATTTTTGTAGCTCGGTTCAAGATCAATTCCGTAAATCCCCGCGCGGAGATTGTTGCCGGCAAGTTGGGAAATGCCGGCGGGATTGTAATAGATCGCGGACGGATTGTCCGCTGTGGCGACAAACGCCATGCCGCGCCCGATGACAAACGCATCCTGATCCGGCAGGTCAAAGGCTGCTGCATGAGCCGAGGCAGCGGCAAACAAGACGATGGCCGCCATGCTCACGGACTTCAGATATTTTTTGGAACATTTCATAATCTTATTCTTTCTCGTTTAATTACCAACCTGACTATATGTTTTGTGCCGATAATGCCATGAATGCGCGGATTTACAAGGCTGACCGCAACGCTTCCTCGCTGGTATGGCTGGGTTTCCAGCCCGTGCTTTTTAGCTTGGCATTATCGCCCGTAAAATCAACCAGCATATCTTCCACCCAGCATGGATGAATTGGCGATCCAAAATAGCGCCAACGAACACCCGCAATCAAGCTTGCCAACGAGAGAGGCAGGGTTGGGACGAATTTTGCCCCGACAATTGCCCAGACATCACTCATCCGAATGAAACCGTCGGGAACCACGTTGAAAGCCCCGGGCATTTCCGTGCGCAAGGCCTGGATGAAGGCCGCGGCGACATCCTCCTCGTGGACAAATTGCCGGCGCGGATTGCAGCCCGGAAAGTTGATCGCGTTTTTGCGGTAGCTTTTTGCATTCGCCCGGTTGCGCGGGCCGATGATGTATATTGGACGGAGAAATGTCAGAACGGCGGAGGAGGGTCTGAACATTTCCGTCAACGTCTTTTCAGCGGCGGCTTTGGCGTTCCAGTAGTAAAAGGGGGAATTGCCATCGCCGATCGGAAAATCTTCGGTCACGTTCGATTGGCCAGATGCGAGTTTTGGATCGTAGGCCGCCATGCTGCTGGTGTGGATGAAATGCCGCACTTTGTTGGCGAGTGCCGCTTGAGCGACATTTCGGACGCCGTTCAGGTTAATGTCATCGCGTTCTTCCGCTGTCATCTTGGCCGGCCACAGCACGATGCAAGCCGTGTGGACGACCACGTCGTGACCGGACATGACCTTTGTCAGGTCCTGTGAACGGATGTCCATCCGTATAAATTTCATTTTGGGAGGGAGGGGAGCCGAAGGCGGCTTTGTCGCAATGCCTGTGATGCTCTCAACCTCCGGCAATTCGGACATGCGTTCGACCAGCAGACTGCCAAGGTAACCGCTCGCTCCTGTTAGAAAAATTCGCATTATTAATTGAATCGTGAACGGCCTAATCTTTCTTGCGCTTTTGCGTTTCCACCACTTTCCGAAAGAAATCATTTGTCCCGATCTTGTCAACCACCCATTCGCCCATGGATGGGAACAAGGACATAAACGCCAGCAACGGGCGCACGGGCAGCGGGTTCACGATGACTTCCGGCAGGTCGCTCCGAATGGCGCGCAGCACGGCTTGCGGAATCTTTTCGGGGGGCGATGCGCCCATCAGCGCCGGCGCGGCGCAGCCGGATTTTGTCTTGAGCTTCGCGTAAATGCCGGCTTCGACAAACCCCGGAACAATCGCGGACGCGCTCACGCCGAATGGCCGGTAGGTCGCGCGCAGTGAAGACGTGAAGGCTATCAGCCCGGCCTTTGTGGCCGCATAGGGTTCCTGGAATGCCGGGCCGGATTTCCCGGCGAGGGACGAGATGTTCACGATGTGGCCGCGTTTGCGTTCAAGCATTTCGGGCAGAACCAGCCGGCTCAAAATCATCGGTGCCTCCAGGTTCACGCGAAGCATGTTGCAAATGTTCTCCTCGCTCAATTCGTGATAAGACGATGTGAACTCAACGCCGGCGTTGTTGATGAGAATGTCAATGGGCCCAAACCGCTCCCTGATATTTTGAAGCAACTGTCTGCGCTGCGCTGCATCACATAAGTCGCAGGTGATCGCAATCGCTTCTCCGCCCCGCTGTTCCACGGCTTTCCGCAAATCGTCCAGGCCGATTCCTGGATAAGCCACCAACACCTGCCTCACTTTGTAATCAACAAAGGCAAGAGCCATGAATGTGCCCAGTCCGCCTGAAGCCCCGGTCAGCAACACTGTGTCTCGCTCTTTAATTTCCATACAAGTTTTTTCTCACGCCGCAGTCTTTACAGTCGTCACCGCGTTCCCCATCGCCTCATGCCCCCACCGAAGCATCCGTTCCGTGGTTTCCCAGCTGATGCACGAGTCGGTGATGCTCACACCGTAGCGCAATTCCTCCAATTTTTTGGGAATCGGCTGGGTGCCTTCTTGAAGATGACTCTCCACCATCAGGCCGATGAGCGAATGCGTGTCTGCAATTCTTTGTTGGATCACGCTGCGCCAGACATCCTCCTGCCGCGCAAATTGCTTCTCCGAGTTCGCGTGGCTGCAATCCACCATCAGCACCGGCGGCAATTTTTCGGAAATCAACTTCTGTTCCGCCGCGCGAATGCTTTCCGCATCGTAATTCGTCTTGGCGCGCCCGCCCCGCAACACGACATGCCCGTGCGGATTGCCCGTCGTGCGCACGATGCTCGTCACGCCGTCCTCGTTGATGCCCAGAAAACTGTGCGGATGTCGCGCCGCGCCAATCGCGTCAATCGCCACCTGCAAGCTTCCGTCCGTGCTGTTTTTCAGCCCGACCGGCATCGAAAGGCCGCTGGCCATTTCGCGGTGCGTCTGCGATTCCGTCGTGCGCGCGCCAATCGCCGCCCAGGAAATCAGGTCGGCGATGTATTGCGGCACAATCGGATCGAGAAATTCCGTCGCCGCCGGCAGCCCCATGCCGGTGATTTCGAGCAGCAGCTTCCGCGCGATTTGCAACCCGGTTTCGATGTCCTGCGAACCGTCCAGATGCGGGTCGTTGATCAATCCCTTCCAGCCGATGGTCGTGCGCGGTTTCTCAAAATAGACGCGCATGACAATTTCCATTTTGTCGGCAACCTCCTTTTGCAGCGCCGCCAGCCGCGCTGCGTATTCCATGGCGCTTTTAACGTCATGAATCGAGCACGGCCCGATGACGACGAGCAGGCGCGGGTCTTCCCGCCGCAAAATGCGGATGATGCGCTCGCGGCTGTGCGCGACCATCGTGTTGACGGCGTCGGGCGTCGGCGACTGCGCCTTCAACTCGCGCGGTGTCGGCAGCCGGACGATTTCCTTGACCCGCAAATCCTGCGTGCGATACATGAAAACAGTCTAGCTCGTTTTGGTTTTGCGGAAAGCCGAAACGCACGGTGCCGGCAAATTGATTTGGGATGGCAGATTCAAAGCACGAAATTCGCAAGCGATTTTGTTTCGTGTGTTTCGTGTGTTTCGTGGTTAATTTTTCCCCATGCGCATCACCGGTGGCAACGCGGCACGGCGAATTTTGAAGGTTCCAAAAGGACTCGACGTCCGTCCGACGCCTGATTTGGTCAAACAAGCGGTCTTTAATTCACTCGGCGCGCGGGTAGTCGGCGCGCGGGTGCTGGAGCTGTTTGCCGGCTCCGGCGCATTGAGCCTCGATTGCTTGAGCCGCGGCGCGGCCTCGGCGTTTTGCGTCGAGAAATCGCATCGCCACGCCGAATTCATCCGCAACAACGCGCGCGCCGCCGGCTTTGAAGACAAAATTGAAGTGCGGACACAAGATGTCTTTCCGGTGATGAACCAGCTCGTGGAATGCGGACGGCAATTCGATTTGATTCTCGCCGACCCGCCATACGGCGAAAAAAATGTGAGCCGCCGCTCGACTTCATTCGCGCAGCAACTGCTCGACCATCCAAACCTGCCGAAGTTGCTCGTGCCCGGAGGAAGGTTTGTGCTTGGCCACACCAAGCGCGACGCACTGGAGCTTGTTGCGCCGTGGATGGAAGTAAAGCTGCTCAAGCACGGCGACAGCGTGATGAGATTTTTGGAGATCGTTGAAATGCGGGTGACAATGTAAAAAGACTTGAGCACCCGAAATCACCGGTGTTTTCCCAGCCAACGACAGGAAACCCAATGGCATTGTTCCGCAGTAACAGGGAGTCAACGTTTTATGATCGGGCCTTCGATGAGGATTGTTTGCCCCTCGCGGAGTTGGGTCGTTGTGCCGTCGTGCTTTTGGATTTGGCCGTCACCATGCACGCGTGTCCCGTCATTCATGCCCATGATTTGACCCGAAGAGAGGGGAATCAGAGTGCCGTCTTTTTGCACTACTACCCGGCCATTTTTCAAGGTGACCGCGTCTTTGGCGGGAATGGTGCTGCCATCCAGACGAAACGCCTGTCCGTCTGCCAAACGTGAGGGACTGCCGTCGGGGTAGATGCATGATCCGTCCGGTGCGATGCTTAAATTGTTGGGGAAACGCATTGGCTCGGCAAGTATTGTGGCTTCACCATCACGCACCACGATGACTTGGCCGTTCTGCATCGCCACATGATCGAATACAGGCTGCATTGATCCTTCTGGATTCAACAACCAGCCGTCGCCACGAAGCAATTGGCCCTCCTCAAGCTTCCGCTCTTTTCCATGCGCGACTGTGAAAGAGCCATTGGTCATTACTTCGACGTCAAAAGGAAGTTTGAGGTTGTCCGTAAGAACTTCAGACACGTCGCCTTGCATGCCATACACTTTGTTGCCTTTGACGGTGACGCCGTCCACCGAAATGTTGGTTTGGGCATGGAGCCCGGACGCGCAAGCGATGGCCGATAAGAACACGCAGTTAATCCAGATCCGTTTCATAGGGGAAATGAACATTTCTTCCACATATTTTCATTATCACCACGGACAACCGGGGCAGCAACCGAAATCCACACGCCAGATTAACAGCCGGACACTTCTTCCACCGCTTCGCGAATCGTGTCCTTGAACTTCTCAATCCCCTGATCAAACGCAGCGGAAATGGGCAGCGGCGAAACTTTTTTGATCTTCTTCTTGAACTGCCTCAAGTTCTTCCCGGCAATCGGCTCGTCCATTTTGTTTGCCACGACGAGGCGCTCTTTTTTGAGCAGCGCCGGATCGTAAAGTTCCAGCTCCTTGAGCAGTTGCTTGTAATCGTTCCACGGCGCGCGACCGTCGGCGCCGGCCATGTCGAGCAGCAGCACGAGGACTTTGCAGCGTTCAATGTGCCGGAGAAATTCATGACCGAGGCCGACATTTTGGTGCGCGCCTTCAATCAACCCCGGCACGTCACAAACGGTGAACCGCCTGAAATCGCTGGCATATTCGACGATGCCGATCTGCGGATGCAGCGTGGTGAACGGATAAGGCGCAACCTTCGGACGCGCCTTGGAAATGGCGGTGAGGAGCGTGGATTTGCCGGCGTTCGGATAACCGACCAATCCAACCTCGGCCATGATGC
>CAYYWB010000060.1:0-13721 GCA_964475285.1 uncultured Bifidobacteriaceae bacterium
GACGCTCAAGACCTGGCGGCCCTTGTAAAAGCCGCACGCCGGGCAGACCCGGTGAGGGATGGCCGGCTCGCCGCATTGCGGGCATTTGCCCAGTTGCGGCAGTTTGAGCACGCTGTTGTAGGCGCGGCGCATGCGCTGCCGGCTCGTTGACGGTTTGCGTTTTGGAACACCCATAATTCAAATCACAATTTCAGTTTGTCCAGTTCAGCCCAGGCAGCGGACGCTGCTGCGTCCCTGCCGCCGGTTTTACGGGCCTGGCCCTTCTTTAATCCGGCGCAATCTGGTTTGCACAGCGGATGAGCCGGAAACTCAAGGAGCATATCTTCCCGCACAAATGGAGTCAAGTCCACACAATCGTTGTCCACGGGCGCCCTGTCCTCGCCCGCCAGCGGCACATGGCACGTCCAATCCGCCAAAACCAGCCGGTGCTGGAACGATTTCAGGCAGCGGACGCACTGGCAGTCCAAAATCATCCGCAACGAACCGGTCACGAGCAGCGCATCCTGCATTTTTTCAACCGTCAAATCATAGTGCAGCGGGCGTTCCGCGCGCAGTATTTCGTCGCGCAGGCAGAAATCCAGTTCGGCGGCGGCCAGTTCGCCTTCCAGATGAATTTCGTGCGCGTCGAGATGGCGGAGATTTATCGAGAGCATAGTTTTGAATTTTTAGTTTTGAGTTTTGAGCTGCCGAAACCGTTCAACTAAAAACCAATAATTCAAAGCTTTCTGCGCGGCTTCAGTTTTTTTGCCAGGGCGGTTTTCACGTGCGGCGGCACGAACGGGCTGACGTCGCCGCCGAGCCGCGCGATTTCCTTCACGATGCGCGAACTCAAAAACGTGTAGGTGTCCTTGGGCATCATGAAAATCGCCTCGATGTTTTCGTCCAGCTTGCGGTTCATCAGCGCGAGCTGGAATTCAAATTCAAAATCCGAGACGGCGCGCAGCCCGCGCACCACCGCCTGCGCCTTCTGGCGTGCAACATATTCTATGAGCAGACCGTCGAAAGTGTCGGCCTTGACATTTGACAGGTGTTTGACGGCGGTCCTCACCAGCGCCAGCCGCTCGGCCAGCGTGAACAGCGGACGCTTTGAGTCGTTTTGGGCGACAGCCACGATGACACGGTCGAACAATTTGGCCGCCCGCTGAATCACGTCCAGATGGCCGTTGGTCAGCGGATCAAAACTGCCGGGATAGATTGCCGTGCGCATTGTTTCGAGTTGTGAGTCTTTAATTTTGAATTTTAAGTTCGACCGCGCAAGAGCATAAACTCAAAACTCAAAACTCAAAACTCAAAATTATCCCCGTCCGTCGCGCTGAATGATTCCCGTGAACGAGGTGCCTTCGCCGGGTTGGGCGGAAAAAAGCTCCTCGTCAAACGGCGATGCGCCGGGCGGACGCCACGGGACTTCGTAAATTTTCACCTCGGCGACGATGCCCTTGACCTTCACCGGCGGCAGAACAATGCAGGTTGCCGCCAGTTCCGGATCGTCGCGGCGCAAATGGCCGTAAGCCGCCTCGCTGATGATGATGCGGCTGCGGCCTGAATAGGCTTCGAGCCGGCTGGCGAGATTCACTTCGCGCCCGAACACGGTGTAATTCAACAAATGCTCGTTGGAACCCATCAGCCCGACCGTGGCCATGCCGGTGTTGATGCCGCTGCCGAGCGCCAGAACCGGCAGCCTGGATTTCGGGCGGGCTCCGCCGTGGAGCATGATGCTTTCGAGTTCGCGTTTATGGTTTTCGGCGGCGCGTTTCAGGTTGATTTCGTAAATGGCGCGCTGGGCGTCAATCGCGGCGCGCACGCAGGCGGCGGCGTGTTTTTCGTTCGGAATCGGCGCGTTCCAAAATGCCATCGCGCAGTCGCCAATGTATTTGTCGAGCGTGCCGTTGTGGCGTTTGATGGCGTCAGCAACGGCGCCGAGATAAAGATTCACCGTGGCGAGCGTTTCGCGCGCCTCCTCGTTGATGGCGGCCCCGGCCTCCGCGCCGGAAAGGTTGTGCGCGCGGATGTATTCCAGCACCTTCGCCTGGCTTTGGTCGGTGAATTCGGTGAAGCCGCGCACGTCGGCGAAATAGACCGTGACTTCCTGACGCGCGCCGCCAAGTGAAAGTTTTTCGGTCTGGAGCAGTTCGTTGACGACATCGGGCGAAACGATTCTGGAAAAAACGGCTTTGACGTGGCGCTTCTGGCCTTCCTCGAACATGACGCGATAAGCGACCAGCATCAAATGCTCCATCAACATCGCGCCGCCAATCGGGAAAACGAGCGGCAGCAGGAAACGGAATTTCACAAACGCGAAAAACGCGGCGGCGACATAAACCGCCGCGAGCAGAAAGATTCCGCCCGCCGCCGAGAACGCGCGCAATTGCCAGGTGAGAAACGCGGTGAGCGCGCCGAGAAAAATGATGAGCGCCAGTTCCAGTGGCAGCGGCGCGCGCCGGATGAATTGTCCGGTGATGACGGAATTGGCGACGTTCCAGTGTTTGCTGACTAGAAAGGTGTCGCGCTCCAGCGGCGTGGCGCCGCGGTCGGTCAAATCGCTTCCCTGCGCCGCCGAGCCGACGATGACGAGCTTGCCGCGAAAATCATCGCTCAAGCCGTTGGTCCCGCCGTTCAGCCGGCGGAAATTTTGCGCGAGCAGATTTTCAACCGGCGCCTGCAACAAACGCGGATCGTTCGGCTTCAGCCGCCAGTCAATGTAGAAATAGCCGTCGCGGTCAACGGGAATGGCGCGCTCGATTCCGTTCGCGCCGCGCAAAATAATCCGGCCGCGAGGCAAATCCACTTCGGCGTTTTGCAAATCGAGCTTCAATTCCTGCGCGGCGAGGACGATGCCCATTTGCCAGACGCGCTGGTCGGTGAAAGCCTTGGCCTTGGACGGGATACCGGGTGGAAGCTGGTTGCCGACAAAATTAGTCAGGGAAAAATTATTTTCCGCGTCCACGGGAATTTCAACGGTGTTGGTCGCGCCGGTTTGCGGCAAAATGATTTTGCCGGGCGCGAATTTTGCGTCGGCCAGATCCAGGCCAAACTGGTCCGCGGCCTTTTGGAACAGCGGATGCCAGCGGCGGTAGTCGCGGAAGGCCCGGACGCGGCGCAGCACGCCGTCGGAATCCTTCTCGGCCGTGACGTCGCCGAGGGCGAGGGCGTTGGTTGCGAACAGCGCAGGCAGCGTGGCGTCGCTGGTGCTGGCGAGAATCACATTGCCGGCGTGGCGCAATTGGCGGGCGAAATAATCGTCATTTTCGATGAGGCTGCCGTCCGCCATCTGCACCTGCGGATGGTCGGGACGCAATTCGTCGAAAATGATGTCAAGCGCGGCGGCTTTCGCGCCTTGTTCGGACAATTCCGCGGCGAGCCGGCCATAGACTTCGCGCGGCCAGTAGAGGCCGAAATGAAAGCCGACGCTGCCGTCTTTCACGGCGGCAATGCTGGATTCCTCGATGGCGACGAAGGCGAGGTTGGTGGCGGCGGGCGCGGGAAAATGGAGCGCGGTCCGCGCGCGCAAATCGCAGGTCATCCGCTCCAGCCGCTCGAAAAAATCCAGCCCCGCCAGCCGCAGGCCGCAAACGAGCGCGAGGACGGCGAGGGCCGGAAGAATTGGCGCGCGTTTGAAGGGCTTGAGTTTCACGGCGCTGGATTAAACAAAAAACCAGAACAACTCAAGGCTGCTCTGGTCATGTTGAAAAACTCCGGCGCGCCGGATGTCACGGTTTTGTCCGCCCTGGCGCCGCTGCCAACACCCCGGCATTAAAACGGCCACCACCGATGGCCGGGATTGCCGGGGTTGCCGTGGGTGGGCGAAATGTAAATGATGGTCCGGTCCCTCGCGAACGAAATGATGCCTTCCTCCAAGGTCACGATAAAGACGGCGGTTTGTTCCGCCTGGCGCAATTCCTGCGGCGTGAGCTGGGTGGTCTGGCCGGTGGCCGGGTCGTATTGTTCGCCGGGACCCAAAACGACGGTGGTGATCTGGCCGTTGGGGCCGACATGGGAGGCCACCATGGAGCCGGAAATGACCGTGATGTCGCCGTTGGCGCTCATCATGAACGTCGTGCCGCGGACGCCGGCGACGCAGTTGGGCGTTTTGATCACGTATTGCGACGCGGCGGAGAGTTTTTTGACGTTGCCGAAGATGGTTCCCTGGCGCAAATCCAGTTCCGTGTCACTGACGGCGTCCACGCCCGTGTTTGAAATCAACAACTTGTCAATCGCCAGCACGGTGTCGGCCTCCATGCGAATCACGTTCTGCTCCGCCACGGCCTTGTAGGAAACCATGTCGCGAACATTGCTGTCGTAGGACAGCGCCACTTGGTCGGGCACGGACACAAGATGATCGGTGATTTTGTCGCCGAGAACGATGTCCACCTTGGAATTGGCCGCCGTTTGAATCAAATTGCCGGGGCCGAGCGTCTGGCCGACCGTCAGCGGATGCGCGTGCGACATGTCGCCGTCGGGCGAATACCGCGCCTCGCCCTCGATGCGGACGATGGTGGCATAACCCGGCTTGGTGGCGGACTGGGCGTGCGCGCCGGCGGCGAGCGTCAAAACAAAACCACCCACAAGCGCCGCGACGAAAGCTTGGAAAATTTTCATAATGGCTTTTCGGGACTTTACTTTCTGACTCCAGTATAAAAGTGGAACGCCAAATGTCAACCGATAAATCCCGGTTTTTCGGCTCAAAAACCCGGCGGCAGAAGGCCTTTGCCGGAGGCGTTTTCGGCCAGCCTTTCATCCACCAAGTCGAGATAGGAGCGGCTGATGGTGTTCTGGTCCCATTCGAGCCGCAGCGAACGCTCCAGCCACTCGCGCGCGGCGAGGTAATCCCCCGTCTGAACGTAATGCCAGCCGATGTTGGCGGCGGTGAAATAGCCGTTGGGATCGAGCTGTTCGGCGGCGCGGTAATGCGGGCCGGCCTCGGCGTGGCGGTCCAGCCAGTCGAGGCACATGCCGGTGCGCAAATCATTGTAGCCGTCAAACGGGTCAAGCTGCCGGGCGCGCGCATACCAGCCGATGGCCTTTTCCGCCTGCGCCGGATGGTCCGGCCCGCCTTCAAAACTTTGAAGGCGATACGCCTCGCCGATGTCGTAGGCCGTCTCAAAATTTTCCGGCTCGGCAGCGAACGCCTTTTCCAGCAGCGCCGCCCGTTCCAGCACGAGCAGCGAGGGCGATTGAGCGCGCCGGAGCCAGGCGCATTCATTGCCGCGCCGCCAGCCCTGCCAGCCCAGATACGCGACGCCGCCCGCGAGCACAATCGTCGCCAGCAACCTGACCGGCAGCCGCGCACTCAACCAGTATCGCTCCGTGGCGAACCGCAGGTTGCTGGTCAGCAGTGCCAGCAGCGTCACGCCCAGAATTGCATTCGCCGGAATGTGCAGGTTGAAATCAACAACGGAATGAACGGCCAGCGCGAGCAATCCGGCGGACGCGCCGAGGAAAAAGGCGAAGCGGTTGCTTGTGCCGCGGCCGCCCAGGTCTTTTTCCGCGCGCCGGACGTGCTTTCGCGTTTCCCACAAACCGGCGGCAAATGCCGCCATTCCCGCCAGCACGATGATGCCGCCGGTTGCGCCCCAGTCGGCCAGCAGGTTCAGGTAATCATTATGCACGCGGTCGGGCTGGAGTTGGACACGCTCCGGGCGGTATTCGCGGAAGCGGTAATCGTAATGCGCCGGGCCGGCGCCCCACCAGAAATGATCCAGCCACATCCGTTCCGCCGCCGTCCATATGTCGCGCCGCAGATCGAGTTCCACCTGGCCGGCGCTCAACGCCCCTTCCATCCGCGAGATGTAGGCGGGCGACTTTTCCAGATAAATTTTTGTGACACACACTCCGCCCCCGATGAAAACCACCAGCAGCAACAGCGCCGGAATCCGGTGCTGGCGATGGCCGAGCAGAATGCCCAGCAGCGCCAGCAGGCCGACGGCCGCCGCCGCCCAGCCACCCCGCGAAAATGTCACCGCCAGCCCCGCCATCATCACCAGCGCCGCGTAGCCGAGCAAAATCCGCATCACAGGTTTCATCCGGCCGGCCAGAACATAGGCCGCCGCCAGCGGCAGAAGCATTTCGAGAAAGCCGGCCAGATTGTTCGGCGAAATATAGGTGCCCGACGCGCGGCCGGCGTAGGGCGAAATGGAATTCCAGACGCGGTTCGAGTGCGTGAAAAATTGACAGACCGCGCAGGCGGAAATCACCATTGCCAGAAATATCAGGGTGAATCCGATGATTTGCGCCATTTCCTGCCGGTAAAGATTGCTGACGATGGCGAAAAACAGGAACGCATACATCACCACCTGGATCATTTCCAGCCGCGCGACGTATTCGATGTCCGCGGTGAGGTAACGCGCGACGGCGTAAATCGCGAACGCCAGCACCACCCAGCAAACTGGCGGCCAGAGCAATTGCGGCTTGGGGCCGGCCCAAATCCGCACCGCCCACAAAATCATCACGCCGATGGTCAATCCCTGGACGACGAGAAATGCCGGCGCATCCACCGCGCCCATCGCCAGCGGGCCGAAAACCAGAATGGCCAGCACCAGGCCCAAAATGCCCATTTCACACCAGCGATCCAGCATTTTTGAACTCATGCGATTTTCAATACGCGCGAATGGTTCCCTCGTGGCTCAACGGAATGAAAACGCCGTTGCCGGCGTAGTCCAGTTCAATCGCCGACTGCTGGGCGCCGTAAAGGTAGCCGGCGGTTCCCGTCGTCGTGTTTGCCTGCGACGATGTGTAGATGAATCCGCCATTGATCGCCCCGACGAGCATGCTGCCGTTGGCCGATGACGCGAGGCAGGACCAATCCGCGTTGGTCGTGCTCGTGCGTTGCAGCCACGTCGCGCCGGAATCGGATGACGTGCTGACGTAGCCTGCGGTGGTGTCGCCATAGGCAATCGCGAGACGCGAACCATCCGCGGACGACGCGGCGCAGCTCCAGGCCCCCATCGCGGGTTGCACGGTTTGGGTCCAAGTCGCGCCGCCATTCACCGAAAGATAAACCTGCCCGCCGCTGGCCGTGGCCAGCAGACGGCTGCCGTCGGCGGAACACGCCAGCGCCGTCCAGTTCAAATTCTGGCTGCCGGCGCTCGGCGTCCAGTTCGCGCCGGAATTCGTCGAGGTGTAAATTTGCCCGCCATTCACCGCCGCCGCCAGGTTTGTCCCGTTCGCGGACGATGCCACCGCGCTCCAAATCCGCGCACTGTCGCGCGCCGTCCAATTGGCCCCGGAATTGGCCGAGGTATAAAGCTGGCCGCTGTTGATTGCCGCCACCAGTTTCGTTCCGTCCGCCGAAGATGCCACGGCGCAACAAAGTGAAACAACCAACTGCCGCGCCCAGCTTGCGCCGGAATTTGCCGAAGTGTAAATGCCCGGATTCGCCGAACCGGTGTAATTGGCAGCGACCAATTTCGTCCCGTCCGCCGAAGATGCCACGGCAACCCACTGCCGCTGGCTGTCACGCGCAGTCCACGTCGCGCCGGAATCGGTCGAGGTGTAAATGTAACCGCTCGCGCTCAAGGTGTCCCCGACCGTCGCGACGAGCGCCGTCCCGTCGGCGGAGGACGCGACGGAAGACCACGCCGCGCTGCCGACTCGCGGCGTCCAGCTTTGGCCGATGCTGTCCGAAAGATTTCCGGCGAGGACGCTCTGGCCGGTGTTCTGCGCGATGATCCAGCCCGCGCCGCCCACGCCCGCGACCTTGATGACATCCCCGACGCTCGGCGACGCCGGAAGAGTAATCGTCACCGGCGTTGTTTCGTTGGCGCAAAGGTAGCCGACGTTGGGATAAGACGTCGGCACGTTTGCCGTTGCCGTCACCCAGAAAAAAGCGCCCGGCACGTTGGTCAGCCCGTGGCCGGCGCCGATGAAATTGGTGGCGGTGATGCTGCCGGCAAAGCTCAAGGCGGGATTGCTTTGCAGCGCCACGTTCGAGGAGAGCCGCGCGTCCGGCAGCGTGCCGACCAGATTTGTCGCCTGAAGATTGGTTGCGCCCAATGCGTTGCCCGTGAACGCGCCGGAAAAAGTGTTCGCGGAATTGTTCGCCGTCACCACGCCGGAAAAGGTGTTCGCGGCGGTGAACGTCTGGTTGCTGTTCAGGAACGCCACGTTCGGCGGCAAATTCGTGGATGGAATCGTGCCGATGATGTTCGTCCCTTGCAGCGATGTGGCATTTGCCGCGTTGAGGGCGCGAATCGCATATGGCGTCGAGGTGATTTGCTGCGACGGCGCGAGCACGGTGTAGGCGCTGGTGTTGCCGTTGCTCCGGACGGCGATTTCCAGCCAGCGGTCGCTGCCGTCGAAAACCGCGCCGCCGAAATTCAGCGTGACGATGAACGCGCCGTTCGTGACGCCGGTGGGCGAGTTCGTGAGCGGCCCGGCCACGATGTTGCTGTTCACGTCAAGAAGCCGGAACCGGAAATCGTAAAGGCCGGTGGCGGGGGCGCTGCCGCTGTTCAACTGCCCCTGATAAGTGAACGCCGTCGTCTGCGCGCGCCCCGCGAACGCGGAAAACAGAACTACGCCAAGCGCGGCGAACACGGCGGAATTGAACTTCATGGACATGAGTTTATCACAACCGCGCACCGGAACAAGTTGCAACGATTCACTTGCCGCCCGCCTGATTTTCAACGCGGAACGTTGAAGCAAAAAATGCAACCACGGATAAACAGGAATGGACATGGATTAACTGGCTGCATGAGAACACAGCACACGCCCCTTCGTTTCCACTTCGATTGCCTTCCCGCCCATCGAAGGGGATGGCCAAAGTTCAAAAACCACCAACTGCGCCAAAATGGCGCAAAATCATATTGCTGGGTTAAAAACTATTTTTCTTTGGCCGGATTTACCCGGATTTACCCGGATTTAGTCGGATTAGGTTTGACTGGGCTTGACCGGATTTTAGGGTCGGACATGGCAGGACTTGGGTTCGTTTTGGCTTCGATATGGCTTCGTTTTGACCAGCTTTGAACTGGTGAAAACCCGCCTTTCACCCCGCTGCCATTGATGTTTATCCTGTTTCCAGTTGGGTTCGTTTGGCAAAAAATGGTCTTTGCCACATCCCGGCCCCTCTGGCAAATCGGGCCTTGCTTGATTCTCAAAGAACAATTGGCCTAAAATCAGTCAGTTTCCCTGACAGGCCTTCCCGCCCGCCCGGCAGCCGTCTGACCCGGCTCCAAAAATTTTAATTCCTGTTTAACCGGCATTTAAGCCATCGCTCATCACCGGTTGACCGTTGATTTGAGCTTATCACAAACCCAAAGCCGGCGCAAGCGGAGCACAAGGTCAAAATCCGGCTCCGTGATCTGTTCATACGATTGGCAGCATTATTTCCCTATAATTTTTCGCCTGATTGCTTCCAAGTCTTTTCCGGCCGGCATCACGAACAGGCATTTGCCAGCGCTGCGGCTTTCCCGCACGCGGAGAGGCAGGCGGTGAAAACATTGAGTGGCGTTCCGCATGATAACAGCGGCGTGCTGCGAGATCATTTCAACACCACATTCAGCACCTTCTGCCACTCATCACCATAGACCAGCTCGAATACAATTTTGTGTTCGGGAAATTCCAAGCCCAGCTCCGTCCAGCTTTTTTGTTCCGCCAGCTTGTTGCAAAGTTTGAACACCTGCTTCTTGTAATCCGTGTCATCGTTTTTGAGATGGATGCCTTTGGATTCAACCACAAAAACCTTGTCGAAGTCCGTTTTGTCGGTGGCGCTGGTGCGGGAGACGATAAAGTCGGGATAAATCCCATTCTTGCGCCAGCCTTGCAGGCGATAATCCTGCCGCGACAAGTTTCGATACCACCAGAGCAATTGCCCCTGCTTCTCGAAATACCACGCCACGCTTTGCTCCTCGCTGTTCAAGCCATCCTCGGCGACCTGCTCAAACAAGCTCATTTGCAAAGGCGAATTGTCTTCACGCACCAGTTTGCGTGTGCCTTTGCGCATTTTGATTTTGTCCGGCAGCCGGTAGCCAGCATCGTCTTTGAGTAGTAGGAAACGCAGCTTCTTCGCGTTCACCAAGTCGGTGAAAACTTCCTGCGCCAGCCGGTTGCGCTCGGCATCGGCGCGCTTAACCAGCTCCTGAACGATGAACACGAAATTCTTCGCCACCATATCCAGCCCGTTCTTTCGCGTGAGCGTGGCGATGACTTCTTTGACGATATCATGAGCAATCCACGGGTTCGGAATCATTTCGAGCATCTGCCGTGTGGCGAATACCGGATCAACACCCGCATCCGTGCTGGTTCGGTATTTCCGTCCGGACTCCTTGAGCAGTTCCGCTTTCGTCTCGCCAAGCGTCACAAGAATTTCTGCATCCTGTGAATCGGCTTCCACCAGTTGCAAATTCTTCTCCGCCGTGAAATCCGCCTGCGACCAGTCTATCCGGCTCACGATGTCGGTTTCGTAGCTCACCTCGCGCCATTGCGCGCCTTGTTGGATGACAAACTTTGGCAGATAGATTTTTCCGGCGAACTTCTTGAATTTGTCCCGCAGTCCAATCAATTCCTCGCCTTGCTCACCGTCGTCGGGCAAATCCAGCACGACGTGACCTGCCAAGTCGCCCAAGCCTTCGTGGCCAAAACCTTCGCGCACCGAATCCACTAACAGCTTGGCTTTTTGCCGGAAACAAAAAACGTAGCTCTCGTCCAGTTCCTTGATCTTGGTTTTCCGCGCGCCCGGCTGGCGCAAAATCCGCCCGACCAGTTGCGTGAGATTATTTTTCGACGATGGATTCGTGAGAATCGTCAGCACGTATGCAAATGCGCAATCCCAGCCTTCCTGCAACGCCTGCTTGGTAATGATGTAGCGGATTGGACAGTTTCGTGCGAACAGGTTCAAGCCCTCGATATCATCCTTGTCGCTGGATTTCACGGCGACCTCGTCCGGCGCAATGCCGCAATCTCTAATCAGAAATTCCCGCACATCTTCCGCATGGATAAGCCCGCTGCCGCGCTGGGCTTTGCCCGTGCGCTCCACTTGCACCAGACAGATCGGGCGGATGTAATTGCCCGTGTTCGCCTCGTATTTCTTCGCTGCCGCTTCCAGTGCGTCACGTTTGACTTTGCTGGCGAGCATTGCGTTTTGCCAGCGTGTGCTTTCCTTGTTGTTGATGTGCAAATCCAGCTTGATCATCTCCTCGCGCTTCAATTCGAGGCCCTTGATGTCCACCAGCACGTTGCTGTCATCCGTCGGCGTGGCGGACAGTTCCACAATCACGGACGGATTCAGCCCGCGCAATGTGTCTTGCGCCATCTCGCTGTAAGCCTTGTGGCCTTCATCCAAAATAATGATGGGCGAAAGCATCCGCAGCGTGTTGCCGAGCGAGGTTTTCACCTGCCGTTGAAACAATCCCTTGCCATCGCCAAACGCATCCAGATTTGGAAACCGTTCCAGCAATTTCGCGTGGCCTTGCACGTCATCGTCTTTCGGAAAGAACGCGCCGAAGCCGCCGCTGTCCTTGAATACTTTCAACGTCTCTTTGTTCTGCCGCGAGGCCGACGGCAGCATCAGCGTCAGCACCACCAGATTTTCCGCCACGTCTTCCGGCGTGAAGCGATCCGTCTTTTCATAAATCACCGTGCGCCCGCCGCTCGCGATGTCCAGCACTTGCCGGTAGGAATGGTCGCGGTTGCGCAGATGGTCAATCGTCTGCCGGTAAATCTGCGTCGTTGGCATCACCCACAGCACGAGGCCGGTTTGTTTTTGCCGATAACTGCGGTTCACCAGATCAACCGTGTGCGCCGCAAGCAGGGTCTTGCCGCCGCCGGTCGGGATTTTCAGGCAGAAGTTTGGCAACGATTCGCCGATGCCGTTTTTGCGCGAACGATAATGCGTGCCGCCGATTTCTTCCCATGCTTTCAGCGGCACGTCCAGCGCCGCTTCCTTGCCCGCTGCCGCAACGACCTTTTCATTTTTCGCACGCCAGCCCTTTAGCGCTTCGAGATACGCCTTCACCCGCTTGAGCGTGTTCTGCTGGTATTCCTTGAGTTCCATGGCGTGTTTAATTTCAAACTGCGTTGCCGAAACAGCACCGTAGGTGCGGCATATTTGTAGAAAAACATTTCATATCGGATTTAGCTCCGTAGGAGCGGCATCTGGCGAATATGTCGCCCCGCTGGGGCTAAAAAAATTTGTGAACGCCTAACTACAATGATTTCGCACCTACGGTGCTGGTAAACGAGGCGTCTGTCTGGTAGGGACATCGCGCTGCGATGTCCCCGCCCGTCAGCGTAGCGAGGGCGGAACGAACGTAGCTGGACGCATTCCGTCGCCTGACGCTGCGCTCGGCGACGCGGACGGCGCAGCGCGCCGTCCCTACCGATATTGGCGGCGAAATTCATGTCGCCAGCTTGTAGATTTCAAACGGCAACTGCGCGAAGTCTATCCGCAGCGCGTCGAGCTGTTCCTGATCCAGATACTTCGTGGGCGCGAAGACCAGCCGCCGCTTGTCCTTGAGTTTGCCCAGGCTTTCCGCGCGCTCCAGCGTGAGCGCGGTTTTTTTCAGGTAATCCAGGTCCGGCTGGTAAAAGAGATAGACCTCGTGCGTTTTGGATTCGCCGACGAACGACCGTTTCTCGCTGACCTTGCGCTCGTCGAACTCCTCGCCGGTGGCGGTGTAGAAAACGTAGCGCGCCAGTTCCAGATAGCTGGGCAGGTTTTTGCCGTCCAAAATGCTGTCCAGTTCAATCGCTTTGCCCAGCTCGAAATAACTGAACGTGCCGCCCAAGCCCCGCTTCAAATTCTCGTCGCTCGCGCTCTTCACGCCTTTGGTGACGCGCCGCACGCGCTCCGCCGTGATGCTGTCCGCGTAATCCTCGCACTCGACGAGGATGAATTTGCGGTTGCCGCCGTCTTCCTTGTTCAACGCGAGCACGGCGTGCGCCGTCGTGCCGGAGCCGGCAAATGAATCGAGAATAATTGCGTCTGGCTGGTCGAGCATTTTGACGATGCGTTTTACCAACTCGATATTCTTTTCTCCATTTGGAAAATTCCATCCAGAGTCATATTCCTGAATGTCCGTCCAATTCGTATCCAAGAGCGTAAAGTCTGAAGCTGGGATGAGATACTGAATTGTCCCTGACTTCGGACTTTTTCTCAACTGTTCCGCGCCAATCATTTCCTTCGCCTTTTCTTCCGAAAACATCCAATGCCTGCCTTTCGGCGGACGTTCGCCAAAAATTTCATATTCCATTGTGGATCGTAAACCCGGCGCGTCAAAAGCGTGCCATCGTTCACCTTTCTCATGTTTGCGAGTTGGCGGATGAATCAAGCAATCATCTGACTTGCCGTAAAACAAAACCGCGTTGTATCCAAAGTTGACGGCCTTAACCATTTCCTGTTCGTGAATGTTTTTCTTCACGCGCGCGACCACGAATGTGTTGCGGTAATTTTCCTCGCCAAAGATTTCGTTGAGGAGCAAGCGCAAGTTTGCCTCTTCGTTGTAATCGATGCTGATAAAAATCCCGCCGTCGTTCCGAAGCAGTTCACGCAAAAGCCGCAACCTTGGCATCATCATGCAGAGCCATTTGTCGTGTCGTGTCTGGTCGTCTCGGTCAACGGTTTTTGCAAACCATTCCTGCATCATCGGCGAGTTCACATTGTCGTTGTAAGCCCAGCCTTCGTTGCCGGTGTTGTAGGGCGGGTCAATGTAGATGCACTTCACCCTGCCGGCGTAGGTGGGCAGCAGCGCCTTCAACGCCTTGAGGTTGTCGCCGTGGATGATGAGATT
>CAYYWB010000061.1:0-13497 GCA_964475285.1 uncultured Bifidobacteriaceae bacterium
GCAACAGCGCCGTGGCCGCTTCTGGAGTCAAATTGATGGAGCCATAAAGAAACAATTTGCCCCGATGCTCCGCCAGCACCCGGCACAGGTGCATTTGCAATTCCGGCTCCAGTTCGTCGCCCAAATCAATTGACAGATCGCCGTTGAATTGCGCGAAGGTCAACGCCTCCAGGTCGCTCAACCACCGCCAGTTCGTCACTTGCAGGGATTTTTGCTCCCAAATTCTTTTGTTAACGTAATCGGTCTCTAAATTCAGCCAATTGTCGGAGGAGCAGTGCCGGTAATCGGCGGTGTCGAATTCGTCCTCCAGCTTGGCAAATTCAGGGAAATAAACGCCTTTGTCCGGCGCTTGACCGCCGGTGTCAGCGGGCAGTTCGTCGGGATTTCCACCCGGTTTATTCGGTTCCGAAGTATTCATACGCCGTGCGACGACAATTCTACCCCCTCGACTTCTAAAAAAACGAAAGAAAAAATAAATATTTTGCAATCTCGATGAAACGCCCGCAAATCCAGCATAAAACAAGCGGCCTCCGTTTCCGAAGGCCGCTTTGCTTTTGGGCGATGACCGTCTGCACGGATGGTTTGGTGGCG
This sequence comes from uncultured Bifidobacteriaceae bacterium, assembly GCA_964475285.1. GTDB lineage: Bacteria > Verrucomicrobiota > Verrucomicrobiia > Limisphaerales > UBA11358 > UBA11358. Next base: position 592 of record CAYYWB010000061.1, read on the forward strand.
CGCACGGACTGGTTTTTACCATGCGCGGCATTTTTACAACGGAGTTAGGCGGTTGATTTCAATCTCATTTCAGGCGAAGATGTCTTTCAACAAGTGAGTTGAAACGCATTATATGAATTCAAACGAGCCAAAAATTTTGACGCGCGACGTGGAGGTGTCGGTCGTGCCGGTCGGCACCAAGGTCACGCTGCAAAAGGGCGGGCAGGCTTACGTGACGCAATCGCTTGGCGGCGCGTTCACCGTCATCGTCAACGGCAATATGTTCCGCATTGACGGCAAGGACGCCGACGCGCTGGGGCTGGAAATCAAATCCGCGCCGGCCACGGGCGTTTCCGGCCCGGTCACGCAGGATCAGTTGGAAAAGCAAATCTGGGAGGCGCTCAAGACTTGTTACGACCCGGAAATTCCCGTCAACATCGTGGACCTCGGCCTGATTTACGACTGCCACCTCACGCCGATCGGCGAAAACAATTTCAAGGCCGACGTAAAGATGACTTTGACCGCGCCCGGCTGCGGCATGGGGCCGACGCTCGCGCAGGATGTGCAAAACAAGCTTGTTTCGCTGGAGCCGATAGACGAAGCGAACGTCGAACTCGTCTGGGATCCGCCGTGGAACCAAAGCATGATGACCGAGGCGGCGAAGCTGCAGTTAGGTTTGATGTAGCCACAGATTTTCACAGATGAAACACAGATTTCTTTTTATCTGTGCAGATTTGTGTTTATCTGTGGCTAAAGTTTTAGATGAAGGATTCAAACACAATTGACTGGGCCGCGCTGCGAAAGGATTTCCCGATCCTCGACCAGCAGGTCCACGGCAAGCCGCTGGTTTATTTCGACAACGCCGCCACGTCGCAGAAACCGCGCGCGGTGATTGACGCGCTCGTCCGCTATTACGAACACGACAACGCCAATGTCCATCGCGGCATCCATGAATTGAGCAACCGCGCCACCGCCGGCTACGAAGCCGCCCGCGCCCGTGCTGCGAAATTCATCAACGCCAAATCTTCCGACGAAATTGTTTTCACGCGCGGCACGACGGAAGGCATCAACCTCGTCGCCGCGACTTGGGGCGCGAAGAATCTGAAGGCCGGCGACGTGATTTTGCTCACGGAAATGGAGCATCACAGCAACCTCGTGCCGTGGCAATTGCTCGCGCAAAAAACCGGTGCAAAAATCGTTTATTTGCCCGTCACCGGCGACGAAGGCATTTTAGATTTGTCCAAGCTCGATTCGCTGCTGACAAAGCAGGTGAAGATTTTCTCGATGGTTCACATTTCCAATTCGCTCGGCACGGTGAACCCGGTCGCCGACCTTTGCGCCCGCGCGCGGAAGCTCGGCATCGTCACACTCGTGGACGGCGCGCAAAGCGCCGGGCATCTGCCGGTGGACGTGCAGGCCATCGGCTGCGATTTCTTTGCGTTCTCCGGCCACAAGATTTGCGGGCCGACCGGCATCGGTGTTTTGTGGGGACGGCAGGAATTGCTCAATGCCATGCCGCCGTATCAGGGCGGCGGCGAAATGATTTTGTCCGTCGAATACCAGAAGACCGAATTCAAGCCCGCGCCGCACCGGTTTGAGGCCGGCACGCCGGACATTTCCGGTCCGATTGGGTTGCACGCCGCGATGGATTATCTCGACACCATTGGCCGCGAAAACATCTGGAAGCACGATCAGGAACTGGCGCAATACGCTTACGAAAAATTGGCCGCGCTGAAAAATATCCGCTTGTTCGGGCCGAAACCCGTAGTGGCACAGGCGTCTCGCCTGTGTGATTCAGGCTTGCAACTCACAGGCAAGATGCCTGTGTCACCAGGCCGCGCCGGTCTGGTGAGTTTTCTGCTGAAGGACGTTCACGCGCACGACGTGGTGACGCTGGCGGATCAGGCGGGCGTGGCGTTGCGCGGCGGCCATCATTGCACCCAGCCGCTCATGCACAAGCTCGGCGTGGAATCCACCGCCCGCGCGAGTTTTTATTTTTACAACACCCGGGCCGAGGTGGACCGGTTTGTGGAAGTGGTGAAGGAGATTCAGAAATTTTTCGGGCAGTAAGGTCAAAGAAAATGGAGAAACGATTTAACATTTTCAACCCCGCCAATTGTAGAACTTGTTGGTGCTGCTATTTAGATATACTCGGTTTCAAAAGGCTTGTGAGTAAGGACGGTTCCGATTGTGACGCTCTGATGAATCCAGTTCACAAGTATTATCAATGTCGAGAAATTGTGGAGGATTGGATTCAGAGGAAACGGTGCCTTCACCTAGCTTGTTTTTCAGATACATTTCTAATTTATTCAGACGACGATTCTGCCTCTGCATTTGCTCATATCGAACAGGCCGCTCGTTGGATAATGAACTTGAACCTGTCACACGATATTCCGATGCGAGGTGCGCTTTCTTGTGGCGCAATTTATGTTGTCGAGGCAGACAACATTTACATCGGAACGCCTTTGATTGAAGCGTATGAACAAGCTGAAAATCAAAATTGGATAGGCTTTTTACTATGCTATTCGGCGGCTCAACAACTTAAGAAATTTGATTTATCGCCGTCAAAATTGTTAAATTACCGCCGTTGGCAAATACCGCGGAATAAACAGACTCGCGGCAAAAATGCACTGCATGCTTATTTGATTGGCTCATCCTCATCCTTGAAAGGCAAAAACGTTTATCTGGGAACTTTGAGACAAATGATGCTCCAAGCCAAAACTAAAAGAGACAAGAGCAAATATCAAAAAACCATAAGATTCCTTGAGCATCATGGCGTATTGCAGGTCGTCCAATAATTGTATGGAAATTAATTCCAGTTCACCCATGAGCGTGGTGCTGGAAAGTTTTCCCGATGCGCTAATGGCATTGTTCACACGTTGAACTTGAAGAGCAGCACGTCGCCGTCTTTCACGACGTAGTCGTGGCCTTCGATGCGGTAGTGGCCGGTTTCGCGGGCGTGGCCGACGGAGCCGCATTTCACCAAGTCATCCCAGTTCACCGTCTCGGCCTTGATGAAGCCGCGCTCGAAGTCGGTGTGGATGGTTCCGGCGGCCCGCGACGCCGTGTCGCCGGTGTGGATTGTCCACGCCCGGACTTCCTTTTCGTTGAAGGTGAAAAATGTCCGCAGGCCGAGCACGTGATACGCGGCGCGGATGAGCGCGCCGAGACCGGATTCGGCCACGCCGAGTTCCTTCAAATACGCCGCGGCTTCCTCCGGCGGCAAATCAATGAGGTCACTTTCAATCTGCGCGCTGACGACGACGGCCCCGCACGCGAGATGCGTCTTCACGTGGTCGCGCACTTTTTGGACGAACGGATTCTGGTCCGCCGCGGCAAGTTCGGATTCCTTGACGTTGCAGGCGAAGACGACCGGTTTGTCGGTCAGCAAAAAGAAACCGTGCTGGATGGCTTTTTCATCAGGGCCGAGCGGGAGTGCGAGCGTGCTGGCCGGTTTGCCGGTGTTCAGATGAGCGCCGATCAATTCCAGCAGGCGTTCCTCCGGCAGCGAGTGCTTGTCGCCGCGCTTCACGTCCTTGGCAATTTTTTCGCGCCGCTTTTTGACCGTTTCGATGTCGGCCAGCACCAGTTCGGTGTTGACGATTTCGATGTCGCGCACGGGGTCAATGCCGCCGGTGACGTGCATGATGTCGGGGTCTTCAAAGCAGCGCACGACATGGACGATGGCGTCCACCTCGCGGATGTGGGAAAGAAACTTGTTGCCCAGGCCTTCGCCGTGCGACGAGCCTTTCACGAGGCCGGCGATGTCCACGAATTCAATCGTGGCCGGGATGAGGGTTGAAGTTTTTGCAATTTTGGCGAGCGGTTCGAGGCGCGGTTCCGGCACGGTGACGACGCCGAGGTTCGGCTCGATGGTGCAAAAGGGGTAATTCGCCGCCTCGGCCTTGTGGCTGCGCGTGACGGCGTTGAACAGCGTGGATTTGCCCACGTTGGGCAGCCCGACGATTCCGGCTTTGAGCATAATTTTTTACCGCAACGTGGGGGAAATTAAACACGAACGGGCGGTGTCACAAAGCATTTTGTTTCCTAAAGCCTGTGTCTGGCCAGTTGCCACACGATGTGCCCGCCGTCAAAAAGCCCGACGGCAATCAGGCAAATGCCGGAAAGATGCTGCAGGCGCAGCAGGGTTTTTTCGCTGAACTGCCCTTGGCCGCGCGAAACGCCGTAGCTCAACGCGCAAAACCAGGCGTTCGTGCCCAGCGCCACGCCGCCGATGCACGCAATCTTGGCGGCCAGCGTGTCTTCAAACCAGTCATGCGCCATGACGTTCATGGCCAGCACGATCCACGTCAGCAAAACGCCGAGATTGCCCATCACGCGCACAAAGCCGGTCATGAACGCCGAGTGCGGATGCCATTTTTCGCCAAGGCGCGCCCCGATTTTTTGCGAGGCGGCGTCCAGTTTCATCGGCACGCTCACGGTCTGCGCCCCGAGAAATTTCGCGCCGATGAACAGCAGGAACACGAAGGTGAACAACTCCATGGCCGCCTTGACGGCGCGGATGGCGAAGAACGACGAAAATCCCGTGAAGGCGATGGAACAGTAAATCAATTCCATCGCCGACGCGCCGAGGCCGATGAACATCGCCCAGCGGAAGCCGCGCCGCGAACCTTCGTTGAGGATGGTGAGGTTGATCGGCCCGACGGGAATTGCGGAGAACAGCAGCGCGGTGATGAAACCGGCGAGCGCGGCGTGAAAGATGGGCAGCAGTTCGGGCATCAGCTTTCCGGTTCGTCGTCCTCATCCTCGATTTCCCGCCGCCACGCGCGCGAGAGGCGCGGCCGCACGAAGCCGTAAATCAGATACGCCGTGAAAAACAGCGGCAGGACGAAGACGAGGATTTTTTCCCGCAACACCAGCACGCAGCCGGCGAACAAAATGATCACGAGCATTTTTGTGAACGTCCGCGTCGCGCGCAGGTCCAGCGACTTGAAGCTCGGATACCGCACGCGGCTCACCATCATCCACGACAAAAACAGCAGCAGCGGCGGCAGCACATACCGCAGATAGCCGACGGCAAAATTCTTTTCGTCAATCCACATCATGAACAGCGTCAGCGACGCCACCAGCGCCGCCGCCGACGGGATGGGAAAGCCGAGGAAATCCTTGCCGCTGCCGCCCGGCTCCATGGACAGGACGTTGAACCGCGCCAGCCTGAACGCGCCGCAAATCAGGTAAATCGAGGCGATGAACCAGCCGATTTCAGGTTCGCTGACAAACACGTCGCGCAGCACCACGCGATGCACCAGAAACGCCGGCGCGACTCCGAACGAAATCAAGTCCGCCAGCGAATCGAACTCGCGTCCGAACGGGCTTTCCGCGCCGCCCCAGCGCGCCACGCGCCCGTCGAACAAATCAAAAATGCAGGCCAGCAGGATGAACGCGAGCGCCAGCTTGATTTTCTCCGAAAAATCCGGGGTGTCCGGACGCGCCTCGACGATTTTCGTCAGCGCCACAAAGCCGCAGAACAGATTGCCCGCCGTCAGCAGGTTCGGCAGAAAATAAATCTTCAGCCGGCTCTCGTCGTCGTCGGGCGGCGGTGTTGGGGCAATGGGTTCGCTCATGTTCAGTCAAAAGAGGCAATCACCGTTTCGCCGCCAACCACCTTGTCGCCGAGATTGACGCGGATTTTCGCGCGCAGCGGCAGATAAACATCCACGCGCGAACCGAATTGGATGAGGCTGACGCGCTCGCCGCGCTGGACGGAGTCGTTTTGGGCGACCCACGGGACGATGCGGCGCGCAATCAGCCCGGCGATGAGCCGCACGCCGATTTTTTCGCCGGCGGGTTCGCTGGCGTCAATGCCGATGAGGACGTTTTCGTTGAACTTCGCGCTGTCGGTTTTCATCGCGTTCAAATACTGGCCGGGCGTGTTCCGGAAAAACCCGACACGGCCCGTCACCGGCGCGTTTTGCACGTGAACATTGAACACGGAAAGAAAAATCGAGACGCGCCGGCATTCGCCGCCGATGAAATCCGGCTCGGTCGTCGTGTCAATCACGTCCACCTTCCCGTGGCCGGGCGCGATGACGAGATTCTTGCCGGTCGGCACCATCGGGTCGGGATCGCGGAAAAAATACAGGGTGAACCCAACAAAAAGCGCCCACAGCGAAATCAAAACCCACGTCAAATAATGCAGCACAAAGGTGCCGATGACTTCGCCCAGATACGCGGCGGCCAGCAGCGCCAGCAGCGCTGCGAAGGCGAGGCCGGTGATTTTGAGCGCGGCCAGCGGGGCTTTTCCGGAGTGTTTCACGCAGCCATGATAAAAATTCCGGGCGCGACTTGCAATTCGGCATTTTCGGTGCAAGTTGACTTCCGTCGCGCAATCCGGCGTGGTGCCGGAAGCGAGGCAAACAAACCAAATTGAAAAAATTATGTCACTGCACACACCTGACTTGACGAAGTTCCCGCCGCGCAGCCCGCGCGTGCGGCTGGGCGGCTATGTGATTTTGGCGCGCTGCCTCGACAAGGGCCGCGCGACGCTGGCCGGCAAAAACGGCGAGTATCATTACGCCTGTCCGCTCGACCAGGATTTCCTGGAATTCGCCGGCATTGACGCCGGGGAACTGAAAAAACAGCTCCACAAAAGCGACAGCGAAATATTGGAATGGATCAACGCCAACGCGAAGCACAAGCACACCCAGCCGGAAATCGCCGCGTGGTCGGCGTGGCAGGAACAAAGCGCGCCGGACAATCCCGCATCGCGCGAGCATTTCAACGAAATTCACAAGGCCGCCGCGCCCAAGCGCACGGACATCGCCTCATGGTTTGACGTGCTGGATTTGGACGACTACGTGAGTTTTGGCGGCAAAGCCTGAAAGAAGTTACGATTTGCGATTGACGATTTACGAGCGCGGGAAACTGCGCCCGTCTCGTAAATCTTCAGAGTGATTGGGGGATTTCCTTTGCAGCGGATGAATTGCAGGCCAAACGCACCAACTGGGTGGTGGAAGATTTGGTGAACGAACTCGGCAACGCGAGGTGAAACACAAATGTTAAAGCATTGAAACCGAATTGACTTTGCCGACAAGCGTTCAATACTCGTCTCAAAATGAAAAGCAAGTTGATGGAAATCGGTGGCAACAAGGTCGAAGCCGCCAAGCGCCTCGGCGTCGGCCGCCAGATGCTTTACAACAAAATCAAGGCTTACGGAATTGAGGTCTGACAGAATGAACAGAGTTTTCAGAATTGAATTCTTCAAATTCTGTCAATTCTGTCTCAGACCTTTGAAGGTGAAATGATGAAATGAGATTGGCCGCAAAACTTGCAGCCGAATTAAATTTTAGGCGAGACGATGAAGACAACGATCACGGGATGGTTGGTGCTAAATGCGATTGATCATATCAATGATGCATATAGTGCAAACAGGGAAAACCTGCCTGATGACGAAGTTAGATTTAGCGTCGGTGCACACCTCATGATTGCACTAGCGATTGAAGGAATCGGTAATGAAGTGGCCAATGTAGCGTTAGATACTTGGACTCGAGATCGGCTTGAGAAAACGGAAACACCGTTAAAATGGCGCATCCTCTCCGGAGTCGCTGGCCGAACACCATTTGATCCGGGAAAAGAGCCGTTACAGACTGTCCAACATTTAGTAACCCTACGAAATGAGATTGCACATCCGAAGATCCAAGAAGGCGGAGACGAAATAATTGTTCGTTCTAAAACTGGCAAAATCGTCCGCAATGTTCCCGATGACCGACGATTGGAGGATGGAGACACCGTTTATCTGGCATTGGGCAAATTGTTGGATACATATAATTGCAAAACCGCAGCGCAGGCAACGCAGAGAGCTATTACAGCCATGAAGAAACTGCGTGACCATCTAGAAATTTCCCGTTTGGATTGGATTGATGAAGTTGAACGAAAGCTGCAAGATACGCTAAATAAATGGAAACTCTAACGCCCAAACCAGCTTCAAGCCAATTTCAAAGCTTCTCCAATTCTTCTCGCAACATTTTCGCAAGCGGCCGGATGGTCCGGGCGCTGAATTCAAACCGGCAACCGGCGGCGGCAAACAATTCCGGCAGCGGGCGCGAGCCGCCGAGCGCGAGGGCTTTTTTGTAGTCACCCAGCGCCTTCGCCTTGTCACGCTTTGAATTGGCCCAAACCTGCAACGCGCCGAGCTGCGCGATGCCGTATTCGATGTAGTAAAACGGATGCAGGAAAATGTGCAACTGCCGGTGCCAGAGATTGGCGCGCGCGGTTTCGTGGCCGCTCCAGTCCGCGTCGCCGCCGAAACGGTCCATCAATTCCAGCCATGCCTTGCGCCGCTCGTCGCGCGTGTGATTCGGATGCGTGTAAATCCAGTGCTGGAAGGCGTCCACCGTCGCAATCCACGGAAAAACGCCGACGATGCCTTCGAGGTGGACGCGTCGGGCGCGGTTTGCGTCGGAAGATTTTAGTGGCACAGGCGTCCCGCCTGTGTGTTTCTGGTTTGGAACGCACAGGCGAGACGCCTGTGCCACTTCGCTTGCAGGATAAAATTCCTCGATGAATTCGTTGCCGAGCAGTTCCATGCTCATGGAGGCGACTTCGCAAAATTCAATCGGCGCGCTGCGATACGGCAGCAAATCCTCGTCGCGCGTCGCGAGCGCGTGGAACGCGTGGCCGGCCTCGTGCAAAATCGTCTCCACGTCTCGCTGCAAGCCGACGGCGTTCATGAAAATGAACGGCAGCCGCGATTCCGACAGCGTGGATTGATAGCCGCCCGGCGCCTTGCCCTTGCGATTGTCCAGATCGAGCAGCTTCAAATCGTCCATCTGCCGGAAGCCGGCAGCAAGTTCGCCGTCCAGCCGGTCGAAAATTTTCTGCGTGCGCGAAACCATTTCGCCGACTTGCGCGAACGGTTCCAGCGGCGGACGATTCAGCGGGTCCACCGACAAATCCCACGGGCGCAGTTTTTCCAGCTTCAATTGCGCGCGCCGCTGCGCCTGCAATTCGCGCACGACGGGCATGACTTCCTTTTCCACCGCGTCGTGAAATTTGCCGCAATCATCCGGTGAGTAGTCGAAACGGCCAAGCCGGCGGAAGGCGTAATCGCGGTAATTCCCGAAGCCAGCATTCTTCGCGATTTGCGTGCGCAGCTTGATTTGCCGGTCGAAGATGTCGTCGAAGTTGTCCGCCTCCTGAAGACGGCGTTTGGCAACGAGTTTCCAAGCCTCCTGCCGGAGCGCGCGGTCGGGTTCTTCGAGGTAACGGGCCATTTGCACGAGCGTTTTTTCCGCGCCGCGAAAATTGACGGTGAGCGAGCCGCTCAATTTCTGGTATTGCTGGCAGAGCCGGGCTTCGTCGGTTTCGAGCGGGACATTATCGGGGCGGAAAAGCTCGACGTGATTTTTCACGTCGCGGTAGAAAACTGCGTAACAGCGGAACGCCGGCCTCCGGCACGGCTCGTTGTTGGAGGTTCGCGCCGTGCCGGAGGCCGGCGTTCCAATTGCCAGCAATTCCGCGCGTTGCGGATGCGCGGTGTAAATTTTCTCCAGCGCGAACTGGCGCGGCTTTAGCTGCGGCTCGACGTTTTCGACGAAGTGCAGATACGCCTTTTCCGCGTCGGCGCTGTCCGTGTGGCAGGTCATCGCGATGTAGCGGCGCGAGGATTCCTCGTCGAGCGCGGCGTTAAGTTCGCTCCAGTCGAGCAGCCAGCGTTCGAGTTCGGCGGCGGATTTGCAATTCGCGGCGCGCGATTCCAACTGGTCGAACAGCGGCGCGATTTGCGGCCAGTCGCCGAGGTCAATGGTTTGCGGGACGAACGCGCGCGGTTTCGCGGCGGGCAATTTTCCAAACGGCAACAAATTCATGCGCGAAGGATAGGGAAAGTTGCGGCAAGGGAAATGAATTTATCAAGGCTGGATCGCCGCCATGATGTTGAGGAAATTCTGGTCTTCACCCGGCTCGCCCGGACCGGCACCCAGGCCGGCGTCGGCATTCCAGTAATCAGGGTCTGGATTGACCACCGCCGGACTGGTGCAAGTGCCGGCGTGGCCGTCGCCCCAGACGATATTTATCGCCGATGGCGTGCTGCCCGTGCGGTGCGTGATTTGCGTCCATTCATAAATGATGTCGGTCAGCATGGGCCTGACCGGGCTGATGTCGGTTGATTTCTTTGCCACCTTGTATCCCGAAGCCGGGCCGGCGCCAACGAACTGGGCGGCCTGCGGATAATATCCGTATCCCGAACGAACTTTCGGGCCGACAGTTGTGCCGCTGGTCTGCCATTGTGGTGAATAGGCCGGCCACTGCCCGTTTGCCGTGGTCACGTAACTTTCGTAGGCGAATTGCATCCCCAAATCAGGCGTAAGCGCCGGACAATAAAAGCTGTGGGCGTTGGGCATGACACCTGTCGTGAAAAGCAGGGCATGATTTATTGGCGGAGTCATGGCGGGATTCACGGCAGACCCGGTGACGCCCGGACCTTCATAAAGAAAATAAGTTGAGTCTCCTCCGCCGGTGCTGCCGCCGTCGAGCAAGACCTGGGGATCATACTTTGACCCCGGCAGCCGGTCGGTCTGGTCGCCTGCATAAACGAACATCGCCACGCCGAACTGTTTCAGATTATTCACGCAGGAGGCGCGCTTGGGGCGTTCCTTGGCCTTGTTCAACACCGGCAACAGCAACGCCGCCAAAATGGCGATGATGGCGATGACCACCAGCAACTCAATCAGCGTAAAACCACCACGTTTGCGCTTGGTCACAATGGCACGGGCGTTGTGCACAGCATTTTGCGCGGTTAAAATTTCGTCTTGATGCCGCACGCGCGGACGAGGCACCAGCCGCGAATCGCCTCAAACAGGGCGAACAATCCCGCCGCCACGAAAATCAATCCCAGCCACAGCACATAGTCCACGACAATGATGCCCGCGATGAGACAGAGCGCCCCGATGACGCCGCGCGCCATGCGTCCGCGATAGTCGAGGTTGGGACGGAAGAAACGGCTCACGGCAAAAAATTAGCACGGCCCGCCGCAAAAGCCAAGAATTGCCCGCGTCCTGGCAGGCACACCATCATGCGCGACAGATTTCCAGGATTTTTTTCACCGCCTCGTCAAAACCGCGCCGCGCTTCCGGCGTAAGGGTTTCGCTGAAATCCAGCTTCACGGCGGGAATCGTCAGCCACCAGGCTTGCGGCGCGTGGCCGAAAACGTCGCGCGCCAGCGCCAGCAGCGTGCGCGGGTCGGCGGCGTGCGCCATGAGCTGCGACGATTCGCCGGGTTCGAGCTTGCGGAGCTGCACTTCGCGCGGGGCGTCCACGGCGGCGTCCACGAACACCACGGTGTGCGCCCGCGAAACCGGGTCGGCGTATTCGGGCGAGAGCAACTGGCAGACGAGCGTGCGCACGCCGGACAGGTTCAATTTCTCAATGGCCTCGGCCACGCGCGGACCGACGCCGTCGTCGCCGCGCAAGGTGTTGCCGTAGCCGATGACCAGAAAATCACGGCTGGCGGCGGGGGAAGAATTGTTGCTCACGATTGAAAGCTAAACCATTTGCGCCGGAAAAAAAGCGGGGAAACGGCCAACCAAACCGTTTCCCCGCCAGTCAAACAAACCAAACCAAATCATTTGGGGACTCGTGGAACTCGTCCCTCCGATTTTTACCCGCGCGCGATTTCGTTCAGCACTTTTCCGTCCTGCCCAAGCAGTTGGATGTGCAGCGGCATCTGGCCGACGGCGTGCGTCGAGCAGCTCAAGCACGGGTCGTAACAGCGGATGCCGTGCTCGATGCGGTTGAGCATCGGCTCGGGGATGTCGTTGCCGCGGACGTAATGCCGCGCGATTTGCGCGACGGTCTGGTTCATCGCCAGATTGTTCTGGCCGGTGGCGACGATGAGGTTGACCTTTTTGAGCAGGCCGTTGCGATCCACGGTGTAATCGTGGAAGAGCGTGCCGCGCGGAGCCTCGCTCACGCCCACGCCGCGCAGATTGTTGATGCCGGCGTCTGCGCGGAGGCATTCGGCGGACAAGTCCTTGTCGTCCACATAGCGCTCGATGTATTCGAGCGACGCGAGGATTTCGATGAGCCGTGCGTAGTGATACAGGAACGACGACGTGACCGCGCCGCGTCCGAGCTTCTTGAAGAGCTTCAACTCGGCATCCGCCTTGGGCACGCCCATCTGCTCGCAGACGTTCAGTCGCGCGAGCGGGCCGACGCGATACATGCCGTCGGGGAAACCGAGCGGCAGGTAATACGGCGATTTGAGATACGAATTCGCCTGGACCGACTCGCCGATGAACTCGTAATACTTTTGCGGTTCGAGCTGGTCGGCGATGATGCTGCCGCTGCTGTCGGTGAAACGCAATTTACCGCCGTGATGCTCCCAGGTGCCGTCCGGCGCAACGAGGCCCATGAACAACGAGGAGAAATTGCCGAAAATCTGCATTTCGCGCTGATGGGTTTCCATCGTCTTCTTCCAGAGGTCGAACGCCACCTTGGTCGTCGCGAAGGCTTCGGGCAGCCAGGCGCGGATTTTGGCGCGGCCTTCGTCGGACAACGCGCTGCGCACGCCGCCGGGCACAGCCCATGCGGGATGGATTTTTTTGCCGCCGAGTATTTCGATGATTTCCTGGCCGAACTGGCGGAGCCGGATGCCGGCGCGGGCCAGCTCCTTGTTCGCGGCGATGATGCCGAAGACATTGCGCTGCGCCGGCGGCGTGTCCCAGCCGAGCAGGAAGTCCGGCGCGCTTAAATGGAAGAAGCTCAACGCGTGGCTTTGCACGATCTGGCCGAGGTTCATCAGGCGGCGCAGCTTGTCGGCGGCGGGCGGAATTTTGACGGCCATGATGGCGTCACCGGCCTTGGCCGAGGCGAGCAAATGGCTGACGGGGCAGATGCCGCAGATGCGCGGGGTTATGCCGGGCATTTCGCCGTAGGGCCGGCCCTCGCAGAATTTCTCGAAGCCGCGGA
>CAYYWB010000062.1:0-13368 GCA_964475285.1 uncultured Bifidobacteriaceae bacterium
CGTGCTGCTGATTGAATTCCGCTCCTTCAACGAGCCGGTGGCGATTGTCTTCGGCTCCGTGCTTGCATTGTTCGGCACGGTCGCCGCGCTTTGGATCACCGGCATCACGCTGAACATCGTTTCCATCCTCGGCGCAATCATCGGCATCGGCATCGTCGCCAAAAATGGAATTCTCATGCTCGACTTTGTGCAGCAACTGGAGGCGGGCGGCGCGGAATTGGTGGATGCGCTGGTGCGCTCCGGCCATCGCCGTTTGCGTCCGGTGCTGATGACCTCGATGGCCGCCGCGCTTGGAATGTTGCCGCTGGCCTACGGCATCGGCGCGGGCGCGGACATGCTGCGGCCGCTGGCAATCGCCGTCATCGGCGCGCTGTGCATTTCCGTGCTGCTCTCGCTCGTCGCGACGCCGGTGGCCTATTTTATTTTGCGCTCGTTCCAGAAAGCCACGCCGCCGAAATAAAACAGATTTCCCGCGCGCCGGGTTTGGCAGTGGTGACAATCGCGCCGGATGGTGTAAATTCCAGCGATACACCGTGAACAACCTGAAGTTCGTTCCGAAAAAGTTGCTTTCATCTGCAACTGGCCTGCTTGTGCTGTGCGGTCTTTCGCTGGCGATAAATCCGGCTTTCGCCAACATCCCCGGTGGCGGCACCGGCACCGGCGCGAATGTCACGCTCACGGATAGCGGTTCGACCGTGACGCTTGCCAATGGCATTGTTTCGATTGTCTGCACCAAATCGAGCGCCCAGATCGGCACCATCAATTACACCTACAACAACGGCGGCGGCACGCAGACCATCAACGTGCTGTCCGGCAATTCCAACGGCGGCAAGCTGTATTGGGAAAACAGCACCACCGAGGGCTTGACGTTCACCTATTCGCTGGTAGTTGATCCGGCGACGACGGGCGGCAATTACGCGGAAATTGAAATGGTCACCACGTCGGTGACCAACGACGTTCTGGATGTCCATTACTCGCTGCTGCGCGGCTCGACTGGATTTTATGTGACCGCCATCTGGAGCCATACCAGCACCAACAGCGCGCTGTCCATGGGCGAGTGCCGCGACAACATTTATGCCGGCTCCATCTTCAACTGGATGAGCGTGGACGCGACACGCAACCGGCTGATGCAGGTGGCGGGCGGCTCGTCCATTCCCGTGTTCGGCGCGCCCAAGGAATGCACGCTTTGGACCAGCGGTTTGTATTCCGGGCTTTACGAGGACAAATACAAATTCAGCGCCGATCTGGGAGTGCAGCGCGTCTGGGGCTGGAGCAGCGTGGGAACCGGCGGCAAGAATGTCGGCATCTGGAACATTTCGGCGAGCGCGGAGTATTACAACGGCGGGCCGATGAAACGCGAACTCATGGAACACATCGGAACGACGATTCTGAACATGACCGATGGCAGCCATTACAACATGGGAACGGACGGCAATTTTGCCAGCGGCGAATTGTGGACGAAAACCTATGGTCCCTATTTCATCTATTTGAACAATGTCAGCACCGCGATTACCGGCACCAATCAGCCGGCGCAGGCGCTTTACACAGATGCGCTGGTGCAGGGCGCCGCCGAACAAACGGCGTGGCCTTACTATTGGTTCACCAACGCCAATTACGCCAGCGCGGCAAATCGCGGCACGATCACCGGACAGTTTGTCATCGCCGACAGCGGCAATCCCAACGCCTCCGCGTCCAATTTATGGGTCGGCGTTGTGCAGCAGCCGATCAGCACGGATGGAGTTTATGATTTTCAGCAATGGATGAAGCCCTATCAGTTCTGGGTGCAGAGCGACGCGAACGGCAACTTCACCATTCCCGCGGTCATCGCTGGCAACAACTACACCTTGTATGCCTTCGGCCCCGGCGCGGCGGGCACTTTCATGTCGCAACATCAAACCGGCGGCAATCCTCCCATTTTATACAATTTGCCCGCGTCGCCATTCAGCGTGACGGTCACGGCTGGCGCGACCAACAATCTCGGCACCGTCACCTGGACGCCGACGCGCGTCGGCGCGACGGTGTTTGAAATCGGCTATCCCGACCGGCTGGCGGACAAATTTCGGCATAGCGATGACTGGTGGGTTGGCGACAGCGGACCGAGTCCGTCCGCTCCCAGCCCGATCTGGACCAAGTTCCTGGAATATCCTTTCGATTTTCCAAGCGGCCCGAATTATGTCGTCGGCCAGAGCCGTTGGACGACCGATTGGAATTTCTGCCAGCCCATCATCACCGACAGCGCCGGAAATGCCAACACCTCAACCTCCACCATCACCTTCAACCTTGCCCAGGCTCCGGCCGGCGGCGCGCAGGCTTCGCTTTACATCGGCCTTTGTTCGGCTTACCAAGGCCCGCTCGTTGTGACTGCCAATGGCAGCACCATCGGCAGCTACACTCCGGCTTGGAACGGCGCTGACACGACGGTCCGCGAGGGCCTCAATGCCGACATGTCCGATGCCCGGCTCGCTTTCGCCGGCAGCCTGCTGCATTCGGGGCAGAACACCATTACGATTAAAATGAACCAGGGCGGATACTTTGCGAACCATGTCATGTATGATTACATCCGGCTGGAACTGACCGGTTATGTGCCGCCTGCGCCCGCGAACGTGGCCGCTTATGCCGGCAACAACTGCAACCTGATTAGCTGGCCGGTTACTCCCGGCGCGACCAGTTACAAGATTTTTAGCACAACAACCTCCGGCTCCGGCTACGCTATGATCGCCAGCGGTGTCACCGGTCCGGTTTGCGGCAGCGGCCCGAACAATGCGACATGGCTCGACACCAATGCCGTCAATGGCACGACTTATTACTATGTCGTGCAGTCGGTCAATCCCACCGGCGGCAGCGGCAATTCATCACAAAGTCCCGGCGCTACACCCTCGGCGAGCTTGTCCATCACCGCCCCTGCCGCTCCAACCGGTCTGACCGTCACCAGCACTGGCCATCACAGCGTCGCGCTTTCGTGGAATGCTTCAAGCGCGGCGAACTTTTACACCGTTCTGCGTTCCATTCTGGTGAATACCGGCGGCGGATCTTCCAATACCTTAAGCACGATCACGCTGAACAACACGAACACCGGCACTAGCTACACCGACACTTCAGTGACCGATGGCAGCATCTATAATTACTTTGTCACCGCCACCAGCGCGGGCGGCACCAGCGGCAACTCGGCATCCGTCGTGGTCGTGCCGGTGCCTCCAGCGCCCGCGACAGCGCCCGGTTCGCTGACGGGCAACATGGTGACTACCAACGTCACTCTTAACTGGTCGGCAGTATCCGGCGCCGTGGGTTACGTTATCTCGCGCGCCACCAGCGCCAACGGAACTTACACCTTGCTGGGAAGCGTCACCGAGACGACTTACAAGGATGTCGGTGTTAATTCAAACGCCACTTATTATTATCATGTGGAGGCGATGAATGCCGGCGGCACTTCGACCAATGCCCTTGTCGTTGTCAACGGCCCGCCAGCGGCCCCGGCCAGTCTATCCGCCACCGCTGGCAACGCTCAAATCGCGCTTACCTGGCCCGCCTCCACCGGCGCGACCAATTACATTCTCAAGCGGGGAATCAGCAGCGGCAATGAGACTACGACTGTGTTCTCAATCTATTCTGGCACAACCTACACCGACACCAACCTCGTCAACGGCACGACCTATTATTACGTTGTCGTCGCCACCGGGCCGGGCGGTGCCAGCCCAAGTTCGCCCGAAGCCAGCGCGACGCCCAGCACCAATGCCGCTGCCGGGTTGGTCTGGACCGGCGCGGCCAGCACGGCGTGGGACACCACGACCACCAACTGGCTTAATGGCACCGTCGCGGTGACTTATGCCGATGGCACCAACGTGTTTTTCGGTGATTCGCCCGTTACCGCCAATATTGTCATCAGCAGCGTCGTGAATCCCGGTGCCGTCACCTTTGCCAACGCCGCCGTCAATTACACCGTGAGTGGCGCGGGCATTTCCGGCCCGACAAGCCTGGTCAAGACCAATGCCGGCACGGTGACATTTTCCAGCATGAACAGCTACACCGGCGGCACCGTTGTGAACGGTGGCGGATTGGTGTTTTCAGTCGGCGCGGCCATTCCCGCCAGCGGCACGCTGACGCTCAACAACACGGGAAACGTGACCGTGACGAGCGCCAATTCCCTGCCAAACGTCCTGGTGAATGGAACCAATGCCATCACCGGCAACGGCAACAGCGGCACCGGCATCGCCGTGTTGAACGATGCCGGAACGCTAACTTTATTCGTCGGTGGCGGCAGCGCGGTGTTCGATTTGACGGGGACGATGACTGGTTCTGGTAATCTCGTCCTCGGCACGCCAGCAATGACGTTGCGCTTCAACGGCACGGCGGGAGATGGCAGCGCCATTTTCAATCTGGGAACCGGAACCGGCATCGCCAGCGTCCGAAACACGGGAACCACTGCCATCGCCCTTGGCGGATTGTCCGGCGGCCCCGGCACGCAATTGCAGGGCGACAACAGCAGCGGCGGAGCCAACATGACCTACGCCATTGGCGGGGCCGGCGCGACCACGGAATTTGATGGCATCATCAAAAATGGAACGGTCGGCACCGTCGCGCTCGCGAAAATTGGCGCTGGCACGCTCACGCTCACGAATGCGAATACTTACAGCGGCGGCACGACTGTCAGCGGTGGCACATTGCTCGCCAACAATTCCGGCGGCAGCGCCACCGGCTCCGGCGCTGTTACGGTTGCCAGCGGCGGCACGCTGGGCGGCAATGGAATCATTTCCGGCGCGGTAACCGTCGCCTCCGGCGGCACGCTCGCGCCGGGCAATCCGCTCGGCACATTGACTATCGCCAGCAGCCTGACGCTGTCCTCCGGCAGCGCCTGCATCATGGCGGTGTCGCATAACGGCCACACCAACGACCAGATTGTCAGTTCCTCGGTGGGTTATGGCGGCACACTCACGGTCATCACCAATGCGGGTGATGGCCCATTGGTTGCGGGCGACAGTTTCCAATTGTTCAATGCCGGAACCCGTGGTGGCGGATTCAACGCAACCAATCTGCCGGCCTTGAGTCCGGGATTGGGCTGGAGCAACAGCCTGGCGGTCAACGGAAGCATCGCGGTGGTTTCGGTTTTGCCGCCAGCGCCGGTGGCCGGGTTCAGCGGCGCGCCGACGAACCTTTTTGTGACGCAGACGGTGACATTCACGGACACCTCGACAGGAAGCATCACGAATTGGGTGTGGAACTTTGGGGACGGCAATGCGGTGACAAACACTTCCAACGCGAGCGCGCCGCACGCGTATTCGGCAACGGGGAGCTACACCGTGAGTCTGATTGTAAGTGGAGCAGGCGGATCGAACACCGGCACGCTGGCGAATTATGTGGTGGTGAAGCCGAAGACGGTGATTGGTGGATTGACACTTTCCGGGGGGAACCTGGTGTTCAGCGGAACGAACGGGCCGGCGGGGGAGCAATACCGGATTTTGACGGCGACGGACGTGTCGTTGCCGCTGGTGAATTGGACGCCGGTGTGGACGAACGTATTTGCGGCGGATGGGAGCTACAGCTGCACGAACACACCCGCGAACCCGGACGCCTTCTTCCTGCTGGTTTCGCCGTAGGCAAAAAGACAGGAACGAAAATGATCCGATGAGTCCCGCGTGCGGGACGCGCCGCCGCAATAAGATTTGCCACGCACCGGGTTCCGCCCAAATCATCACGAAGTGATTTGGGATCATTTTGCGCCGGCGAAAAAAAGTTAGAGCCGGCTCACGCCGGCTGCTACAATCTCTGGCGAATCCAATCAGTGCAATGAATCATGGCTTGAAATTGATCAACCTGGAACTGAAACATTTATGAGACATCAAACCAACATCGCGCGCGGTCTTCTGGCCGCGTTTCTCCTCGTTCAAACCGCCCTCGCCGCATCGGCGGCCGAATCGCCGGCGGCCACCAACACGCCCGCCAATCCGCCCGTCCGCGATGCCGCGGCCAACACCGCGCCGGGCGCGCATCTGGATTATGCGCCGGGCCAGCCGCCCAGGTTCTGGTCCGTCGCCGCCGCCGAGACCGTCATGGCGCGCTGGCCGGATTACGCGAAGGCGTATGGCAGCGGCTGGACTTATGTGAACGGCTACGAGCTTTTCGGATTTGAAATGCTGTATCGCGAGACCGGCGACAAAAAATATTTCGATTACATCAAGAACTTCATTGACCAGTTCGTGGATGCGGACGGAAATTTCCGGGGCGTCGTCAATGCCAGGGGCCAGACGAACATCGTCACCTTCAACAATCTCGACAACATGATGGCCGGCAACTCGGTCGTGATGCTTTATGAAACCACCAAGGACGGGCGTTACAAGAAGGCCGCCGACACAATCCGCCGCGTGCTCGACACTTATCCGCGCAACAGCGACGGCGGCTTCTGGCACAACAAGCGCATGAACGGGCAGATGTGGATTGATGGCATTTTCATGGGGCAGATGTTCCTGACGCGCTACGGCAAATCCATTGGCGACAGCCAGTATTGCTGGGACGAGGCGACGAAGCAGTTGTCCGTCTTCGACAAACGCGCCGAGCGGGGCGATTCCGGGATGTTGTTGCACGGTTATTTTGAGTCCGGCCACGGCGGCAGTGTTCCCGGCTGGGCCGATCCGCAGACCGGCCTTTCGCCCGAAGTCTGGAGCGAGGGCCTCGGCTGGTATTCGCTCGTGCTGGTCGAGACGCTGGCGGATTTGCCGAAGGATCATCCGCGCCGCGCCGAGATGGAGGCGATTTTCCACCGGCTCGCCGCCGGGTTGAAACGCACGCAGGACCCGAAGAGCGGACGCTGGTTTCAGGTCGTGGACAAGGGCGACCGGCCGGACAACTGGACGGACAATTCCGGCAGCTCGATGTTCACCTACACCCTCGCGCGGGGAATTGAACTGGGCCTGCTCGACAAAACGGAATATGCGCCGGTTGTCCAAAAGGGCTACCAAGGCATCACCGCCAACGCGAAGATCAACGACCGGGGATTGCTGGACATTTACAGCGCGTGCGACGGCGTCGGCGTGCAGACGGATTACGCGCACTACATCAATTTCAGAAAATCCATCAACGCCAAGGAAGGGAACGCCGGTTTTCTCTGGGCCACAGCCATCGTCGAGAAGCCGCAGTTGGAGTTGTTGAAAAAGAAGTGATGCCATCCGACGCCCGCGCATGAAAAAAATCCTGCTTCTCGCCGGCGTGCCGGGGCTGATTGCCGCATGGTCCATTTTCGGACAAGCCGCGCCGACAAATCCAGTTCCCGGCGCGGTGACGCATTCTTTCGTTTGCACGGATTACACGCAGGGCAAGGTGTTCATCATTTCCGCCGCCGGAAAAATCGAGTGGGAATATGACGGCGCGACGAATTGCAACGACCTCTGGGTTTTGCCCAACGGCAATCTGCTCTTCAACACCGGCCACGGCGTGAAGGAAGTGACGCACGACAAAAAAGTCGTGTTCGATTACGAATCCGCCAGCGACATTTACGCCTGCCAGCGGCTGGCCAACGGCAACACGTTCATCGGCGAATGCAGCGCGGGCCGGCTGCTCGAAGTGAATCCCGCCGGCCAGATCGTGAAGGAAATCCGCCTGCTGCCGGAAGGCACGGACGGCGGCCACGCCTTCATGCGCAACGCCCGCAAATTGGACAACGGAAATTATCTCGTCGCGCATTACGGCCTGAAAGTCGTGCGCGAATACGATGCCACCGGCAAGCTGGTCTGGGAAATTCCCGCCGCCGGCGGTCCGCACAGCGTAGTGCGCCTGCCCAATGGCAACACGCTCATTTCCTGCGCCGACGGCCCGGGCGGCTCGCGCGTGGTCGAGGTGGATGCCGCCGGCAAAACCGTCTGGCAGGTGCAGGGCAACGAACTCGCGGGCGTCCAATTGAAATTCATGGCCGGCCTGGAGCGCCTGCCCAATGGCGACACGCTCATGGCGAACTGGCTCGGTCACAATCAAATTGGCACCACGGCGGATTTGATTGAAGTCACGCCGGACAAGCGCGTGGTCTGGACGTTCTCCGGCGGCAGGGATATTCGCACGATTTCAAGCGCGCTGCTTTTGGACGGGCCGCCAGCCGCCGCCACGCGCGGGGAGGTTTTGCACTGAAAATCTGATTTTACTGCGCCGCGTAAAAGGCGTCCACCTTGGCGGCGACATCCTTGTAGCTGATGTCGGTTTCGTAAATCTGTTTGAACTGCTCCACGGCCTCCTCTTTTTTGCCCATGCCCTCGAAGACGCAGCCGAGGTTGTAAATGAGGTCCTTCTTTTCGTCGTCGAAAACGAGTTTTTCCTTGATGGCGCTCTGTAGGGTGCGGGCGGCGAGATCGAACATCTTGCGCTTGGCAAAACACTGGGCGAGATAGTTCATCGCGAGGAGGCGTTTGTGTGGATTGCCCTGCGCCTTTTGGAATTCGGCGATGGCCTCGCCGATTTTGCCGGCCTGAAAATAGAACACGCCCATCTCGTAGCGGATGGCAAGGTCGGTCGGATATTTTTCCACGCGCTTCTGGCAGTCGGCAACCTGAAAGGCGATCTTCTCGGCCTTGAGCTGCTCCACCTGCGCGGCCTGGTCCGGCTCGAAGGGGTTGAGCTGCTCCAACTGGAAGTCGAACCGCCTGACGACGGTGTTGGCGATGGCCTGGTCGAGCGACGGGTCGTTGCCCAGGTCGGAGTTTTTGACGCGGTCGTAAAGTTCGAGGGCGCGATCGAACTGTTTTTTCTGGGTGTAAAGCTCGGCGAGCGAGCGGACGAGCTTGAAATTGTTCGGCTCGCTGGGGAGGCGCGCCTCGTATTCGCCGATGAGCCGCTCGGCGACATCCTCGGATTTTTGCACGCGCTTTTCCTGTTCGAGCGAGACGGCCTCGTTCTTGTTCTTGAGAATGTCGCGGTAGGAGCCGCTGCCGTCTGCGAGCGCGCCGTAGCCGCCCTCGTCCATGGTCTTGCGCGCGGACAAATCCTTGAGCGCCGTCCGCAAATCTCCGTCGCCGGGCATCTCGCGCATCAGGTCCATCAAAATCCTTTCCGCGCGGGAGCCTTCGCCGATGGCGGAAACGGCGTGGGCGTATTCGATGGCCAGTGCCTTGTCCTTGGGTGAATTTTTCGCGAGCGTTTCGTAGGACATCACGACTGTGCGCGGCAAATCCAGCGCATTGCCGGCGTCCACGATGATGCGGTGGGCGGCGGAACTGTTCGGGTCGGCGTTCAAAACCTGCTCGGCAATCGCCATGGCTTCGGCGGGATTTTTGGCCAGCGCCATCTTGGCCTTCATGATTTGCGGCGAGTTGCCCGTGCCGCTCAACATTTTTTTGAAGAAGCCCCTGCCGGCGTCGCCGGCCTTGCGGAATTGCGCGTCGCGCAGCGCCTTGCGGCAGTGGAAAAACCCCGGCTCCGTTTCCAGCGCCTGGTTGAGCAGCGTGATGGCGTAATCCAGGTTTTCCTGCGCCAGCGCCTGCGAACCGCGGGCGAACAGGGCGCGCGCGTCGCGCGAGATTTCATTCAGATCTTTTTCAGCCATAAATCAGTCTGTGTAGCGTCGGCGCTGTGCGCCGAAGATTCGGGCCATAGGCTCGACACCACAACATATTTACCCGCATTGTGCCTTGTGCCGCAAGGCGTGGTCAACCAAAACGAGCGCCGTCATCGCCTCCACCATCGGCACCGCGCGCGGCAGCACGCACGGGTCGTGGCGTCCGCGGCCCTTCAGCGTCGTGTTGTGAAATGTCTCGTCCACCGTGTCCTGCTCGTGCATGACCGTGGCGACGGGCTTGAACGCGACGCGAAAGAAAATCGTCTGGCCGTTCGAGATGCCGCCCTGGATGCCGCCGGACCGGTTCGTGGTGGTGAAAATTTTTCCACCGCGCGCACGGAATGCGTCGTTGTGCTCCAAGCCGGTCAGGAAAATGCCGCCGAAGCCGGAACCGACCTCGAACGCCTTCGATGCCGGCAGGCTCAACATCGCCTTCGCCAGATCCGCTTCGAGCTTGTCGAACACCGGCTCGCCCCAGCCTGCTGGAACGCCGCACGCCACGCCCTCGACGATGCCGCCGACGGTGTTGCCCTCGCGCCTCATTTTCTCGATGAGCCGGATCATTTTCTCCGCCGCCTTCGCGTCGGGACACCGGACGATGTTTGACTCGACATCCTTTAATTTCACCTTGTCCGGATTCACGTCCGCGACGAGCCGCTGGACTTGCTTGACGTAAGCCAGCGTTTCGACGCCGAATTTCTCGCGCAGAATTTTTTTGGCAATTGCGCCGGCGGCGACGCGGCCAACCGTTTCGCGCGCGCTCGCGCGACCGCCGCCCTGCCAGGCGCGGATGCCGTATTTGGCGAAGTAGGTGAAATCGGCATGCGACGGGCGGAACTTTTCCTTCATTTCGTCATAAGCCTCGGAGCGCGCGTCCTCGTTTTTCACCCAGAGACAAATCGGCGTGCCGAGCGTTTTGCCGTCGCTGGAAATGCCGGACAGGATTTGCACCATGTCGGATTCCTTGCGCGGCGTGACGATTTTGGATTGTCCGGGCCGGCGCCGGTCCAAATCCGGCTGGATGTCCGCCTCGGAAAGTTTCAGGCGCGGCGGGCAGCCGTCCACGACCACGCCCACGCCACCGCCGTGCGATTCGCCCCACGTCGTGATGCGGAACAGTTGTCCAAAGCTGCTTGCCATGCCGCGATGATGCGAAAAATCCGCCGCGCGGTCAAATCCAGTAAATTCATCGGAGGGATAAGTTTCAAGAGTCCCCATTTTTTGAAGTTTGGGACTCGTGTAACTCGTCCCTCCGGGGTAGGATTTGCCGCGAACATGAACCGTATTGTTGCGAAATTCGCCCAACTGAAATCCGCGGGCAAAAAAGGATTCATCGTCTATATCGGCGCGGGCGACCCGAATCTGGACGCCACGCTCGAACTTGCGCTGGCGTTCGACAAATCCGGTGTGGACGTGCTGGAACTCGGCGTGCCGTTCAGCGACCCGCTGGCCGACGGCTTGGTGAACCAGCTTGCTGCCCAGCGCGGCCTCGAATCCGGCACGACTCCGCCGAAACTTCTCAAAACGGTCGCCGCCATCCGCAAGCAATCGCAAATCCCCATCGTCCTCTACATTTATTTCAACCTCATTCATCGCGTCGGTCTGGAAAAATTCATTGCCGCCGCCGCCAAAGCCGGTGTGGACGGACTGCTGGTTTTGGATTTGCCGCCGGAAGAATCGGATAATTACGAGGCGCTGATGAAAAAAGCCGGCCTCTGCCATATTTATCTCGTCGCGCCGACGACGCCGGAAGACCGCATGGAACTCATCGTCAAGCGCGGCAGCGGATTCATTTATTACATTTCCCGCGAAGGCGTCACCGGAATGCAGACGAGCGTCGCGTCGAATCTCGCGTCGCAAGTCGCCAAAATCCGGGCGCACACGAATTTGCCCGTCGTCGTCGGCTTTGGAATATCGAATCCGGCCCAGGCCCGGGCCGTCGCGGCGGAGGCGGACGCCGTCGTCGTCGGCAGCGCGGTGGTGAACCAAATCGCCGAACACGGAAAATCAAGAGATTTGGTGAAGCGCATGGGCAAATTTGTGAAATTGCTGGCCGATGCGATAAAAAGCATTTGAAACTTATGGAATTCAATAATATTGACGCATCAGTCTTGCGCTTGTGTGGCATTTACAACGCGCATGGTTGAATACAAAAAACAGCATTACTTACCAGCCTCATACTTGAGCAACTTCTCCGATGACCCCGCCAAGCGTGACCGCAAATCATTTGTTTGGCGCATTGACGGTGAAAAACAAGTTCGAGTTCCGGTTGAGTCTCAGTGCTACGAAAATTTCTTCTACTCGAAAGACAACCCCGAGGCAGCGGAAAAATCATTTCATCCTCGCGAAGCTGCATATTGCCGGATTATGCAAGAATTAAAAAAGACCGGCAACGTTGTCGAAAAAAGTATGGGAGACTTATTTCTCTATATGTTTGATTTAAATTTGCGAAACGCTAATCACAAGAATCAGACCGAAAACGATGGGTTTTACGCTTATCAACAGCGTTTGAATATTTTTTTGACTCAGATGCTTGTGAATATTGAGCCGAACAAACTGAATGTTGAAGCCGTTAAATTGCACATCACAACAAATTGGCGAATGGAAATTGTGCATGCAGCCGATGATTCTACCTTTGTAACATCAGATAATCCTTCGGTGTTCATGACATGCACATCGAAGAACCCAAAGCCGCACAAGGCTGTCGAGGTAATTATGCTGCCGCTTGATCCGCAACATCTGGCGCTAGCATTTGACCGCAGGTTTGTTGGAATTGACATAAAGCCCAAAGCCACGGTGCCAGATACGATAACATTAAATCTGAATCAGATTCAAAATTCTGAACGTTGTATTTTTTCGGATCGCGAGCTCGATAAAACAGATTTGAAGCAGTGCAGATTTCATTTCTCTCAGCGTAAAAGATCCCCCGGGTATATGGACGAAAAAGGCTGGAGACTTTCTACAACTTACCTAAAACCGGATTTTTGTTTCGAATTCATGAAATTGAAACCGCCACTTTTCTAAATGTCCTTTGGACGGCAGCGTGAATTAGCATTTGATAACGATTCCGTTTCCATGTTTCATCGTGAAAATCTGTGGCTAAAAAATTATGAAAGTTAAACCTGACACCAAAGACCGGTTCGTCATCATCATGGCCGGGGGACGCGGCGAGCGTTTCTGGCCGTTGAGCCGCGAGAAGATGCCCAAGCAACTGCTCGCGCTGTTCGGCAAGAAATCCTTTTTGCAGGAGGCCGTCGAGCGCGTGCTGCCGCTCGTGCCGGCCAAAAACATTTTCG
Source organism: uncultured Bifidobacteriaceae bacterium (assembly GCA_964475285.1). GTDB lineage: Bacteria > Verrucomicrobiota > Verrucomicrobiia > Limisphaerales > UBA11358 > UBA11358. Next base: position 12,826 of record CAYYWB010000062.1, read on the forward strand.
TCATCACCAACGAGGCGCAATTGCCGGAAGTCCGCAAGCAGCTTCCGAATATCCCGAAGGCCAATCTCGTCGCCGAGCCGGTTGGCCGCGATACCTGCGCCGCCGTCACGCTCGGCGCGGCGCTGGTCGGCGCGCGCTCCACCACCGGCGTCATGGCCGTGCTGCCCGCCGACCACGTCATTCCCGACGAGAAGAAATTCCAGCAGGTTTTGAGCGACGCATTCGACGTCGCCTCGCAGGGGCAGGCGATTGTGACGATTGGCATCAAGCCGACCGAGCCGGCGACGGGTTACGGTTACATTCACACCGGCGCGGAACTGCCGACGCCGACCGGCGCGAAAAAGACGAAGACGACCTTTTTCAAGGCGGAACGCTTCGTGGAAAAGCCGAATTTTGAAACGGCGCTGGGCTACGTCAACAGCGGGCAATATCGCTGGAACGCGGGGATGTTCGTCTGGAGCTTCATCACCATCACGAACGGATTGGAGAAGCATCAGCCGGAAATGTTCGCCGCGTGCCAGCGCTGGTTCAAGGTGGCCAACA
>CAYYWB010000063.1:0-13367 GCA_964475285.1 uncultured Bifidobacteriaceae bacterium
ATGGCCATGCCGCAGGTGTTTGCCAACGAGTCCGTGGCGCTGGTGGACATCGGCTTCAAACATTCCTCGATTTGTGTGCTGGACTGCGGGGAGCTGGTGTTGATCCGCGTGGTCAACATTGGCGGGGACAAGTTGACGGCCGGGCTGGCCGAGGCCATGAACATCACCTATGCCGACGCCGAGGGCGTCAAGCTGGGCATCGCGCCGAAAAACCAGTCCGAACCGGGCGGGGAAGCCGCCACGCTCGGAATCCAGGTCACCGCGTTCGACTCGCAGGTCGCGCCGCTGGGCCGCGAATTGCGCGCGTCGCTGGATTTTTTCGAGCACCAGCAGGACCGGCCCGTCTCGCAAATTTTCGTCAGCGGCGCGGCGGCAAAGTCGGCGGTGTTTCTGGAAATGCTGCGCGCGGAAATGATCGCGGAATGCAGGACGTGGAATCCCATGGCATTTCTGCAACTGGCGCTGCCGGGGCAGCAGGCGGTCGAGGTCGAACAAGTCGGGCCGCAATTGTGCGTGGCCATTGGAGCCGCGCTGGCGGCACTGTAATCAACGAACACCGGTTATGCCAATCATCCATATCAACCTGCTCGCCGAGGCCCAGGCCGCCGAGGAATTGCGGCGGCGCGACCCGGTCAAGCGCGCCATTTTCATCGGCATATCGCTGACCATCGTGGCCCTGATGTGGAGCGGCCTGGTGTATGTCAACGAGCTTCTGGCGGAGGGGCGTTTGAACAGCGTGCAAATTGACATCAATACCAAGACCAACGCGTATCAGCGCGTGATGTTGGACCGGACACGTATTGCGACCATCCAGACCAGGCTGGCGGCGCTCCAAAACCTGCAGACGAACCGCTTTCTACAGGGCAATCTGCTCGACGCGCTGCAACACGCCACGTTGACCGGCGTGCAACTGACCCGGCTGCGCGTGGAACAAAACTATTTATTGACGGAAGGAACCGCTTCCCGCAAGGAGGACGACCGCGATATCCCCGGTCGCCCCGGCACCGTCATGGAGAGAATCATGGTGCATCTGGATGCGCGGGATTCCAGCGCCAATCCCGGCGACCAGGTCAACAAGTTCAGGGAGGCCATCGCGCAGCAGGATTATTTCCTGAAGATGCTGGATAAAACCAACGGGTTGCAGCTCGCGAGTCCCCCGACCGCGCCGCTGTTGATTGACGGCAAGCAGTATGTGTTGTTCACGCTGGACTGCCGTTTCCGGGAGGTGGTCCGATGAACAAGCTCATCAAAGAAAAGCGGGATCATCTCATTCTCGTCGGCATGGGCACGCTGGTGATGCTGTCCCTGATCATTTATGGCTTGATCCGGCCCCAATACGCCGCCATTGCAAACATCAGGACGCAGACCGGCAAAGCCCGCGACGAGCTTCAAAACAAGAAGGAAACCATCAAGACAGTCAACACCGTGTCCAATGATCTGGCGGAATTGACCGGCAAGCTTGGCGTTGCCGAGAGGGATCTGGCCACCGGCGACCCCTCCGTCTGGATTTACGACACGATTCGGAATTTCAAGGCCAAATACAAGATGGACATATCGGTGAACAGTCAGTTGACAATCGGGGCGATGGATTTGCTGCCGCATTTTCCGTATAAACAGCTCAAGGTCACGGTCAATGGCACGGCGTATTACCATGATTTGGGTAAATTCATCGCCGATTTTGAAAACACATATCCTCATGTGCGGGTGGTCAATCTGATCATTGACCCCGCCGGTGGCGCCGGTGACGACAGCGAAAAGCTGGCTTTCAGGATGGACATCATTGCCTTGATAAATCCAAACGGACCACAAAGTTGAACCCGATGAAAACGAGCGCCCATGACTGTCAAAGACTGCTGGCAATGCTGCTGTGTCTGGCGGCCTGCGGCCCGGTGCGGCTTGCGGCCGCGCCGCCACCCCAGCCCGCCAGCCTGGAATATCAGTCGGTCTTTGCCATTCCCGCCACCCCGGCGGAGGGGCGCGACCCGTTTTTCCCCAGCTCCATCCGCATCTATGGCAGCAATTCAGACAAACCCAGCCAGGGCCCGGCCTTCAATGAACTGACCGTCCGTTCCATTCTGGTCACTCCCCAGCGCGTCCTCGCCATCATCAACAACCACCCCTTTGCCGCCGGGGAAGATGGCGATGTCACCATTGCCAAGACCGGCCAGCGGCTGCACATCCGTTGCGCGGATATCAACCCCAAGACCGGCACCGTGACTGTCGAGGCCGACGGTTTCAGCCAGGTGCTGCATTTGTCCAGTGAACCATGAATCATTTCTCGCATCCCGTGTTCTTGAATGCAAACGCCGGGCCGTTTCTTGCGGCGGCCTTGCAAAATGATTTGCATTTGTGTATTATTGAATCTATTATCTCCGCTTGTGGAAGCGTAACAGGAGTCAAACCATGAAAAAGACAAAGTTGGTTGTCGTCACCTTGCTTGCGGGTCTTGTCCTGCATCAGCCGGTTTTATGCCAGTCCCGCGCCGCCGATGCCGGCCCAACCGGAGCCGGCGGGGCCAATCCGTCCTCCAATCCAGCCGTGAGCAACGATGTCTATGGCTTGATGTTGAGCAATGTCGTCAAGTTGTCCGCCGACCCCGGCGCTGTGCCGGCGGCGGAGGCGGGCGGCAATCAGCCGGTCACCATCGCCGCCAGCAATGAGCCGGCCTCCAGCGTGTCAATGAGCAACGCGCAGCCGGCCAGCATCACGGCCGGCAACGAACCGGTTTCCGGCGCGACGATGAGCAACGCCGTGCCGGCGGCCAGTGACAGCAATCCGCCCGCGAGCGTGATGGCCAGCAATGCGGCCGCCGGGGCCGGTTCGGCCGGCCCGACCAACGCGGCGGCGTCAGGCGCGGCCGCCAGTCCGGATGCCGCGGCCGAGATGCCGATTTCATTTCAGGACGTCCCGATCACCACGGCCATTGAAACCCTCGCGCGGCTGGCGGGCATCAATTATTTGCTCGACCCGAAAATCGGTTACGGCCAGCCGGATGCCACGGGTTTGATCAAGCCCGAACCCACTCTGTCCCTTCGTTGGGATCATGTCACGGCGGCTCATGCGCTCGAGGCGTTGCTGGACAATTACGGTCTGCAACTGGTCGAAAATCCAAAAACCAGCATTTACAGAATCACGCTCAAGGACCCCACCGCGCCTGTGCTGATGACCACCCGGGTCATCCAGTTGAAATACGCCAGCACTTCCAACATGGTGAGCGAGGTTGCGAGCGTGTTGGTTGATAAACGCAGCAAGGTGATGCCCGACCCGCGCACCAGCCAGTTGGTCGTGGTCGCCACGGAAAGCGAGCAGGCGGACGTGGACAAGCTGTTGGACCGGCTCGACACCCCCCCCCGGGAGGTGCTGATTGAAACCAAATTGATTGAGCTGTCCAGCAATCCCAGCACCACCAAGGGCGTTGACTGGTCGGGCACGTTGCAGGCCCAGAACGTTTCCTTTGGTAACGGCGTGTTGCAATCTTCTTCGCAGTCAACGACCACCATTCCGGGCGCAGCCGTGACCACACCGGCTGTGACCAGTCCTAGTGGAGCTGTGATAACTCCTTCCACCACCACCACGCCAGGCTCCACCACCACCACCACTTTGAACAGCCTGATCCCGGGTTCGCTCTTTGCCGGTGGTCTGGCGGCCAACACCGCCAGCGGGTTGACTCCGGGCATCGGCTTTCTAAGCGCCGATGGCCTCAAAGCCGTCCTCTCGTTCCTGAACCAGTCCTCCGAGGGGCAGGTCATCTCCACGCCCAATCTTGTGACGCTGGACAACGAAACCGCGACCATTTCCGTGACGCGCGCGTTTCCGATCATGAACATCTCGGCGGGCACGGCGAACACCGCGGGCGGCTCTTCGATCACATACAGCAATTTGGGCACCATTCTGCTGGTTACGCCCCGCATTTCCGCGAACGACTACATCTGGCTGAAGGTCAGTCCCACTGTGTCGAGCTACTTCGGGCAGGACAAGCAGACCATCAACGGCGTCTTGAACACGGCCGACATATTTGACATGCGCACCATTGACACCCAGGTGTTCATTCCCAACGCCCACACCCTTGTCATGGGCGGCCTCGTCAAGGACAACCCGAACGCCCAATATTCCAAGGTGCCGATTCTGGGCGACATTCCCTATTTGGGAGTCGCCTTCCGCAGCGAAAACAAGAGCATGGAAAAGGACAATCTCCTGATTTTCATCACCCCCACCATCGTCCAACAGACGGATTTCAAACCGGCCACGTCCCATTTTCTCGACAGCCAGCCGAGAACCATGAAAGACCCCATGGACATGCATACCTGGCTGGACAGCGCCCAGCCGAAGGGCGAATGGAGCAATCCTTTGTCGGATGAGAACGGCAATGCCCAAAGTCAAAATGAAGGCAAGGCGGCGTCTGCGCCTTGAATCGTTGAATTTTGTGAACCGGATGATTCAGCATGTGTTGAAAGCCAAAAACCCAGGTCGTTTTATGATAATCGCAACTTTGCTGCGCGGCGAACAAAGAAGCGTCTCCATGCGCCTGTGTGGTTTTCTGGCGATTGCCGGGTTGTTGCTGGGCGCCGCCAGTCTCGAGGCGCAATCATCAAAGACGGCAACAACCGTCGCCACTTTGGGCGGCGGGCCGAATGAATTTGCCAACGACAATACTTCTTATGGTTCGACCAACAGTGTCTGGGGAACTCTTTATTCGCAATTTCACACACCTTCCGGCCTCGCCTATGACAGTTACTGGGATTGTCTCTATGTGGCGGATCGGGACAACAATGCCATTCGCCTGATCAGCAGTCCTTCTGACGAGATCACCAGCCAGACGACCACATTTGCTCCCTATCCCCCCTACATCCCGACCAATGTGATTTCCCAGCCGGTGGGGGTGGCGGTGGACGCTTTAAGCGACGTCTTCGTCCTCAACCGCGGCAAGGGCACCAACGGAAACGTGGTCGAATTCGGTTTTTTTGACGGTTACTGGGACGGTTCCATCGTGACCAACATGACGGGGTTGACCAACGCCAGCGGCATCGCGCTGGACACCGTGGGGAACATTTATGTAACCACCAGCAACACCGTGTTCAAGATTACGCCGGCTGGCGTCAGCAATGTCGTCGTTACCATCACCAATGCCGGCACTTTCCTGCAAGGCATTGTCGTGAAAAGAAGCGGGACGACCGCCGGATTGCTGGCCGTTTGCGACTCCGGACGCAATGGCATTTATCTTATTAATCCCACCAACGGCATCGTCACCACCAATGCCGGTTTCAATGGCGCGGGCGATTACACTGGCATTAATGGCAGGGGTGTTTTGAACGCCCAAGCCCAATTTTTCTGGCCCGCCGGCGTGGCCGAGGCGGGCGATGGAAGCCTGATCGTTGCCGACTACGGCACCAATCGCGTCAAAGTGGTGACTCCCGTCGGCATCACAACCAATTTGTATGGTGTCATCACGAATGACTGGTGGGGTAGTTTCCCGGGCTGGTCGGACGGGATTGTCTGGCAGCCTGATACGACTGGCGACGTCCAGGCGCGGATGCCTTTTGGCGTGATCATCGGGCCTGACGGAACTCTTTATACGACCGAGGATTATTACCACATCATCCGCGATGTCGCGGGAGCCGGCATTGTGCCGCCGCTTCCCTGGCCCGTTCCGCCGACGGACTTGACCGCGGCGGGGGGCTATGGGCAGATAAGTTTGGCATGGAGTTCGAGTGTCGGCGCGACGAACAACGTGAAACGCTCCCTTACCACCGGCGGTCCTTACACAACCATTGGCAGCACCACCGCCACCAGTTATGCCGACACCAACGTTGACGACGGCACGATTTATTACTATGTCGTTTCAGCGATGAATGCCGGAGGTGAGAGTATAAACTCTTCGGAAGCGAGCGCCACGCCGCTGTTTTCTCCTCCGCCAACCATCCTGCCCATTGTCACAACCAACGACTACGGGCAGATTATTTTGACCTGGTCACCGTCTGCCGGCGCAACCGGCTACAATGTAAAACGGTCCATGTCCAGCGGCGGCGAAACGATCATTGCCAGCGCGACCGGCACGAGTTTCACCGATGCAAACGTGTTCGACGGGACGAGGTATTATTATGTTGTTTCCGCCCTGAACACCGGCGGCGAGGGTGCAAACTCTTCGGAAGCGAGCGCCACGCCGCTGTTTTCTCCCCCGCCAACCATCCTGACCATCACCAATTATAACTTCGGGCCGGTGATTTTGACCTGGACGGCGTCCGCCGGCGCAACCAGCTACAACGTAAAACGCGCCACCTCCAGCGGCGGCGAAACAACCATTGGCAACACGAACAGCTTGAGTTACACCGATACGACCGTGCTCGCCGGGACGAAGTATTATTATGTTGTTTCAGCCCTGAATGCCGGCGGCGAGGGTGCAAACTCCGTGGAAACGAACTACACGACGACGATACCGCCGCCACCAGCGCCGGAAATCGGCTGGTTTGATTATGAAGGGAACTACATAACCGGCTTCCTGACCGTGATCCATCCTGTCAGCGGAGCGAACTATTATACCGCCAACAATTTTTTTAACATGGCCATTGATCCGATGACAAACGGCATTCCGACCTATTACATCTACACCAACGGGCCGCAGCCGGTTGCTTTAAGTGTTTCCTTTTTGACAAACAACGGAATCACTCCGCCGCCGGTTTATCAGGACGGGCTGTTTTACGCGCAGTCTCTTGTGCCCGATTTCGTGCCGCCCATGCCGGACTTGGTGATCGAGGCGGTGAATGTCGGTCCGGGGGGAAGCAGCCCGGTTGTCACCGCCGAGTTCAAGTTTCAAGTTGGCGATCTGACGATTAACGGAAACAACGCCGCGCGGTTCACGGTCAGCGACATCACAACCAACGTGACGCTCTGGTATACCGTTGACGGCACCACTCCAACCAACGCCCCGCCCAGCATCGGGCCGGTTGCAATCACCAATGGCAATCCGGTGACGCTTTCCATCAATGGGAGCAGCAACGTTCTTTTCCAGGCCATTGCCTTCCGCGATGGCTTTTCGCCGAGCAGACTTGCCCAGCAATTGTTTTCGCCGTCCAATTTCGTGCCCAACACCATCAGCTTCGGCTTCGCCTCCGGCGAGGCCTCCAGCTCTTTTGTCGCGTCGCCCGGCCAGACCTTTTATGCGCCTGTGACCTTGAGTGATCTCCCCGGCCAAAAGATTTACAGCCTGCAGTTCAATCTCACGGTCAACAAGCTTGGCTCCGCCCCTCCCATAACTCCCAATGCGTTCAGCTTTCAATCCATGCTCCTGAAGCCGTTGCCGGGATCTTCGCCATTATTGTATATACCCATTCCGCCGTATATGTTCGTGACAGACGGACCAGGCCCGCCGCCGCCGGCCACCACCAACAGCATCGTCTCGTATGAGGGAAACTGGTTTGAGAATCTGATGTTCACCAATACCGCGAACAACCTGCTGGGCGTGGGTTGGATGGAAAACTACTACCAGACCAACCTTTACGACACGCTTTCACAGGATTTGATCACGTTCTCCGCCGCTCATATTGATTTTTTCCCCAATGCCGGTCAGCCCAACGGAGTGATTGTTGGCGGTTACTCGTTCCAGGTGCCGGTCAATGCCGCGCCCGGTCAAGCCTACCAAATCCAGATAGGACGGCCCTCGGCGACAGACGATGGCATCGGCTTGCCGGGTTCGGGCGTGTTCATCTATGCGCCAACCAACAATTCCCTGGGCGCCGGAACACTGAATGCCCTCAAAAACGTCACCATGGGACAGATCAAATACATCGTCGGCGACGTGTATCCCTTCGGCTGGTTTAACGCCGGCGACTTCGGAACAGGTGACTTGATAACCTATGGAAGCGCTGATGTGGAACAAGTATTCCTGTCCGCCATTTACGGAGTCTGGTATCCGCCACAGGGCAGCGATTTCTTCGACGCCATGGATTCCTGCGGCGCCACTTATGTGGATCTGGGGCACGGATATTTGGAATATAACAACCCGGTCAATGACCCCACCGCGCTAAATGCCTTGTTTGATGGCAATGACACGACCATCAACCAAATTGCCTTCGGCGACGGTGTTCTGGACGTGTGCGACGTTTATGTCACCTACCGCCGGTCGCTGGATCCGAGCTTGTATTGGTTTCAACGGTTCTGGACGAATGGCGTTCGCGTCGCGCAAATTGTCCCCAATGCGGTCGCCAGTGCGGCCCAACAATCATCCGGCGCCAAGGTTCAGCCGGCGGTCAGCGCCAATCCCGCGCCGGTTTCCATCACCAACACGCCATCGGTCAATTTTGCCGCCGGTGATTATCAGGCCGGCGCCGGTTCGACCGTCCAGATTCCGGTTACTGCCACGGTCTTTGGCCAGTATCCGTTGCGCTTGCTGATGCTTAATTTGAGCGTCGTGCCGCTCGACGGCTCGCCGCCGCTCACCTCCCCGGTGCAATTCACGCAAAATGCGTCTGTTCTCGGCGCGCCATACACCGCCTATTCCACAGGCAACGGCAATTACTCCGCTGTCTGGCTCAACAGCACCAACGCCGGGCTGTCGGGCACGGCCGTCATCGGGACATTGAGCATTACCATCCCGGCGGCTGCCACAAGCTTGTCTGCTTACGCGATTCATTTCGACCATGCCTCGGCCTCGCCCAGCGGCTTCGCGTCGTTCCCCAAACGCACGCTGACCGGCCTGATCACTTTGTCCAGCCGCGCCAATTCCACCTACAACGACGGCATCCCGGATTCATGGCGCTTGCGCTACTTTGGCACCGTTAACAACCTGCTCTCTGTTTCCAATGCCGATGCGGACGGCACTCCCTTCAATAACTGGCAGAAATACATCGCCGGTCTCGACCCGACGGATCCAACCTCCATATTGGCCGCCGGCCTCGACCAGCCCATGGCGCAAAGCCAGCAGGACAGCGTCATCAGCTGGCCAAGCGTGAGCGGCAAACAGTATGTTGTCGAGCGTTCCGCCACTTTGTTCCCGCAGGCTTGGACGCCGATTTATACCAACAGCGGCACTGGCGGTTACATGGAAATCCACGATTCACCGACGAATAAGACCCGTTATTACCGCGTGCATACGCAATGAAGTTGGCATGGACTGGTCAAAGCGACAAAAGACCTATGAAACCAATTAAGATTTTTTTGCTGCTGACGTGTTACCTCTGGGTTGCGGGGCAGGCGATTGGGACACCGGTCAATTCCGAAACCGCTGCCGCAACGGTCAAAGGCTGGCTTCAACTCGACCATTCGCCTTTGGGTGAACCGCTGGGCGGCGGGGTCAAGTCAGTTGAGACATTCAGGGATGACGCCGGTCTTCCCTTGTATCACGTCGTTTATCTGGATCCATCGGGCTTTGTGATTGTGTCGGGGGAAGATCAGGTGGAACCCATCATCGCATTTGCCACGAAGGGTCGCTTTGATCCATCCCTGAAAAATCCCTTGGGGGCTTTGGTCGGCAAAGACATACCAGCCCGTGTGGCACGCGTGCGTGCGCAGAGTTTCAAGGTTACAGCGGCCGGGTTGAAAGCTCGGGACAAATGGCAGAAGTTGCAGAAAATCGTGCTCGGAGGGCCGCAACCGCTGGTGCTTCAGGGCGGCTCCATTGATGATCTCCGGGTTGCCCCGTTTGTTCAAACGCTTTGGAATCAGTGGACAGCGGACAACACCTCCACCGGCCCGGCTTGTTACAATTATTTCACCCCTCCGTATGCGGCGGGCACCGCCAGCAATTCTGTCTGCGGGTGCGTGGCCACCGCTCTGGCCCAACTGATGTATTACTTTCAATATCCATCGGTTGGCGTGGGAACGCCGTCGTTCACCATCACGTATGCGGGGGTGGAGATGACCCGTTCATTGCGCGGCGGTGATGGACATGGGGATCCTTACCAGTGGAACCAAATGACGCTGGTGCCCGGTGACAGCGACCCGTCCGCCGAATATCAGGCCATTGGCGCGCTCACTGCGGACGCGGGTGTCGCGGTTCATATGCAATACACGCTGGACAATTCTGGCGCGTATATGTCCGACGCCCAATCGGCCCTCACCAGCACGTTCCAATTCAACAATGCGGTCATTACTGAAGCCGCCTCCATCAACGTGGGCTACAACTTTATTGGCATGGTCAATCCCAACCTGGATGCGCGGTTGCCGGTCATTTTGGGCATCATTGACACATCGGGCAACGGCCATTGTGTTCTTGCCGATGGTTACGGATACAGCATGGTGACGTTGTATCACCACTTGAACATGGGTTGGGGCGGAGACGATAACGCCTGGTATGCATTGCCAATCATTGACACCTCCGACAACGGCACTTTTCTGACCCTGCAATCCTGCGTTTACAACATCTATACGAACGGCAGCGGGGAAATCATCAGCGGGCGCGTGGTTGACGTGAACACGAACCCGATAGCCGGCGCCAGTGTCACCGCCACCCGCTCCGGGGGCGGCATATACACCGCGGTCACGGACGTTAACGGCGTCTACGCCCTGCCCGAAGTGCCTTCCTCCTCCGCCTACACGGTTACGGTAACCAGCATGGGTTATTTTCCGGCCAGCAGCAATTACAGCACCACCCTTTCATTTGAAAACAACACCAACAGCGGCAATGTCTGGGGGGCCAATTTCACCCTTGTGGAGGCGGTGGGTCCGCCGATGATCGGGACGCAGCCGGACAGCCAGTCCATTACCGTCGGATCGAGCGCGACATTTGCCGTGATTGTCACGAATGGCCTGTTGCCGCTGGCTTACCAGTGGCAATGCCAGCCCGTCGGCAGCGCAACCTGGATTAACTTGAGCGACGGCCCAAATTATTCCGGTTCAGCAACGGCGTCCCTGACGGTGATTCAGCCGCCCCTCACGAACAGCGGCGAATCATTTCAGTGTGTCATCACCAATGCCTTTGGCGGCGTGACAAGTTCTCCGCCGGCGGTCCTCGTGGTGAACGTAGCTCCGTTTATTTCAATCACCACTCTGGCTGGAATGGCGGGCGCCAGTGGCAGCACCGATGGCTCAAACGGCGCGGCGCTGTTCAATCATCCGCTCGGCATTGCGGTGGATGCCAAAACCAATGTTTATGTGGCGGACATGTATAACAATGTCATCCGCAAGCTCGCGCTGGCGGGGACAAATTGGGTGTCCAGCACGATCGCCGGTCTGGCGGGGAATCCCGGCAGTGCCGATGGTTCCTATACCAATGCGCGGTTTAACGGGCCCTATGGCGTTGCCGTGGACAGCGGCGGCAATGTCTATGTGGCGGACACGGGCAGTTCCACCATCCGCAAGCTCGCGCTGGCGGGGACAAATTGGGTGTCCAGCACGATCGCCGGTCTGGCGGGGAGTCCCGGCAGTGCCGATGGTAACAACAGCAGTGCCCGGTTCCGTTATCCCAGAGGCTTGGTGGTTGATGGCAGCGGCAACATTTATGTCGCAGATGAGGGCAACTCCATCATTCGCGAGATTACGCCGTCAGGGGCGAACTGGACAGTGAACACCATTGCCGGGCTGGCCGGGAATGGTGGCAGCACCGACGGCAACAACAACAACGCCAAGTTTAACGAGCCCAGTGGCATTACGGTGGATGCCAGCGGCAATGTCTATGTGACTGACATGTTAAGTTGCACGATTCGCAAACTTGTGCCGACTGGAGGCAACTGGGTGGTGAGCACCATTGCCGGGCAGGCTTCCAAATCTGGCAGTGCCGATGGCATCGGCAGCGCCGCGCGGTTTAACAGTCCCACGGGTGTCGCGGTGGACAGCGGCGGCAATGTCTTTGTGGCGGACGAGGCCAACAACACCATTCGCAGGCTGACGCCCGCGGGGACAAATTACACCGTGTTCACTGTTGCGGGACTGGCCGGGAACGGGAATGCCGGCGATATTGACGGCTTTGGCAGTGCCGTGCGGTTCAATGGGCCTTATGGCATTGCGGTGGACAGCTGCACCAACGTCTATGTGGCGGACTCAATCAACAACACCATTCGAGGGACACCGTTGTCCAATCCGCCGCCCGCACCGGCGGTCGTTCAGTTGGTGAAGCAAATCGCCAGTGGATCCGCGCTGACGCTCACTTGGAGCGCCAAGGCCGGGCACACCTATCAGGTGCAATACAAGACCAATATCAACCAGCCGGTCTGGGTCAATCTGCCCGCCGTTACCATGACCAATTCAGCGGGCGCCATATCCATTCCCATCGGGACGGACCCGCAACGGTATTATCGCGTCGTCCAGTTGCAATAGGCTCTGGTGCCGTGGAATCTGAAACGGCCAATCGTCAGAATTCAACTTGCGCCGCCAGTTCGAGTTTCAAATTTTGTTAATTCTGTCGGCAATTTTTGGTGTGCAGACATTTATAATCCGCGAGTGTCAACTGGTGGCTTACCTTTCTCAACAGAATCGTAAAGGTCTTTATCAGTGCATGAAAGGTTAAGGTTATTTAATTTAATGAATTCTGTCAATGTAATGTCGCGGTTTCCGCGTTTCCATGTATACCAATAGTCCCCATCGCTACCACCCATTTCTTCTTTGCCATAGCGTTCACGAAATTTGGCAATTATAGCGTCTCTAGTTCGGTCGAATTCCGAACTGTCGTCATAGAATTTGCCCTGACCATCAATGGTAGCTACGACACGTCTGCTTGCATCTAAATAGACAACATAAGTATCAAAGACCGAATTGGTTTCTGGTGGAGTGAAAATTATCGCGTAAAACCCACCAGTAGTTTCGCTTGCAGATGTAATTTGACAGCTTGAAGGCAATGGTTCGCCAAGCTTTACTCCGAACAAACCTTCAATTGGAACGAGTGGCGGAATTATTTCACTTGCAACCACCGTCGGATTTGACAACGCATTTACATTTGTGGCTGGTTGTTGATTTGTTGCAGAGCCATTGCGATTGCATCCAGTCAAAACAACTGCCAGAAGCAATAAGATTATCTGCGTAATAATTTTCATGGAAGATTCACGAAAGCTGTTCCCGCCAGCGCGCCAGTTGCTTCGCCACTTCCTTTGTTCCCGGTGCGCCGGTCAGGTTGCGTTTCGCCATCGCCGTTTTCAGATTGAACACGCCCAGCGCGTCGCGGCCAAAGGTTTTGTCAATGCCTTGCAATTCGGCGAGCGTAAGTTGGTTCAGCGGTTTGCCCGTTTTTTCCGCCAGCGCCACGACCGCGCCGACGACGTGATGCGCCCGCCGAAACGGCATTCTTTTTTTCACCAAATAATCCGCGAGGTCGGTCGCCAGCAACGCCGGATCGCTCGCGGCGGCGGCGCAAGCAGCTTTGTTCACCTTGGTGTTGTTCAACATCGCGGCCATGAGGCGCGTGGTGGCGCGCACGGTGTCGGCGGTGTCGAACAGCCGTTCCT
>CAYYWB010000064.1:0-13252 GCA_964475285.1 uncultured Bifidobacteriaceae bacterium
AATGCGTGACGTTCAGCAGCGGCGCGAGGTTCGCGTCGTCGCCGTTGCCGAGCAGCAGGCCGTTGCGCGGAATCAGCCGGATGAAATGCGAGAAGGTCTTTTTGATGGCGTCGAGGTTTTCAAAAATGTCGGCGTGGTCAAATTCGAGGTTGTTGATGACGGCGACCTCCGGCTGGTAATGGATGAACTTGCTCCGCTTGTCGAAAAACGCGGTGTCATATTCGTCGCCCTCGATGATGAACCATTTGCTGTCCGTGAACCGCGCGCCCTGCGAAAAATTGTTCGGAATGCCGCCGATGAGATAGCTCGGGTTCAGCCCGTTATGCTCGAACACCCAGGCCAGCAGCGAGGTCGTCGTGGTCTTGCCGTGCGTGCCGGCGACGACCAGCGAGCGTTTGCCGCGGATGAAAAATTCCCGGAGCAGCTCCGGCAGCGAGCAGTAACGCAGCTTGTCGTCGAGCACGAACTCGGCCTCGGGATTGCCGCGCGAAATGGCGTTGCCGATGACGACGAGGTCGGGATCGTGCGACAGGTTGCGCTCGTCGTAGCCGTTCATCACGGGGATTTTTTTGGCGGCGAGGAACGACGCCATCGGCTCATAAACATTCTGGTCCGAGCCGGTGACGGCAAAACCCTTGTCGAGCATCGCGGCGGCGGCGGACGCCATCGCCGTGCCGCCGATGCCGGTGAAATGGACTGACTTAATTTCCGATGAAAACATGGCCGGGAAATTTAACCGCCAGGACGCCAAGGCACAAAGGTTTTTGAAAGGATCGGATCGTTTTTTGCGGGCTGTTGGCGGATGAAATGACAACCAAAGTCAACACCGCGCAAAATACGAAACCCGGCCAAAATCTGCCTGCCGGGTGCGGCTCAACAGCGCACAGCGCACCTGGCCAACAATTCCCTGTGGACTTTGAAACGAAAATCAATTAAACCAAGTCTTATGCGTTCCGCAGCAGCCCACAATTTCGGGACGAGCCCAACAAGGCTGACCCGCTGGTCAGCCAAAAGGCGGCGCAGCAGCACCGCCCTGCCCTGCCGATGCGCCAGTGGTGCTTTGATTTGCCATGCCATATTATGAATACAAATTATTTTCCTAAAGACAAAAACCGTTCCGGTTTCACGCTGATCGAACTGCTCGTCGTCATCGGCATTATCGCGATGCTGGCGGCGATGCTGCTGCCCGCGTCGGCGAGAACCAAGTCCAAGGCCATGCAAGCCACGTGCATGGAGAACGAAAAGCAGTTGGGATACGCTTTTATCATGTATGCGGGTGACAATAACGACAAGCTGGCGCTCAACAATACAGGCAATAGTTTGTTTGGTTCCAATGGTCCCAATTGGGTGAAAGGGAACATGAACCCCGCTGGACCACAGCTCACCACTTATGATCCCACGAATACAGCCCTGCTCCAGGCCGGTCAGCTTTATCCCTACATCCAAAATGTGAGTGCTTACCATTGTCCCGCCGATGTTCTGCCAGACACTCGTGTGACTCCCCCCAATACAACGCGCGTCCGATCTTACTCGATGAATAGTTACATGGATTCTAACAATGAAATGTATACTTCGCACGGCGGTGGCGCTCCGGGGTTCTATGTTATCAACTTCAAGACAACCGACATCCGGCATCCCATGCCGGCGCAGGCCATCGTTTTTGTGGAGGAGGTCCAATGGACAATTGATGATGGGCAATTCGCTAACGTCCCCAGTGGCCTGCCAGACAACACGGAGTATGACAATTGGTATAACATCCCGGCGAATTACCATCCCGGCGCGAATTTTTCGTTTGCAGACGGCCATGTGGAGTTTAGAAAATGGGTGGATAGCCCGTATTCAGCACCGACAGCCCCGCCCCCCAATCCGATATCCTTTCCGATTGCTGATCACACCCTCGACCATGCAGACCTTCGATATGTTCAAAACGGCATGGCGACAGCAGTCAAGTGATGAGGCGGCTGGCAATTGCCCGCGGCCAAACCAAACGTGAAACATCAATTCAAACCATTTTACCTGCGCCTGTTGTTTGGCTCCCGTCCAAAATGGACGTTGGTGCGGATTCTAATACTGATCATCACCAGTCTTGTCTTGTTTAAGTTTATTTTGGTGCCCGTGCAGGTGGATGGGCGGAGCATGGAGCCAACGTGCCATGATGGGCAGATCGCCGTCATCAACTTGCTGTCTTTTGTCCGGCATCAACCGGGGCGCGGCGACATTGTCGGTTTTCGCCTCGCCAACAATCCGCAAATCATCGTCAAACGGATCGTTGGCCTGCCGGGTGAGCGCATAGCTTTTCACAGTGGCGTCGTGTTCATCAACGGCAAGAGCATCGCCGAGCGATATCTGACCTCTCAAGGAGCCTGGGAATGGCCGGAGGAAACATTGGGTGAGAATACCTATTTCGTCACGGGTGACAACCGGGTGATTTCCCAGCAATTCCGTGTGGAGCGGGGCAGAATCCTGGGAAAACTATACAGTTGGCATCCGTGAGTTGAATCCGACAAACATCCAAACAGCATGAAAAGAAAAGGCGAAATGAATATGGCGCGGTTTTCCGCAAAACTGGCATTTGTAATAACGTTCCTGATTTGCCACACCGGCATCGCGCAAAATGTTGTTGCTTGGGGGAGCAATACAAAAGGCCAGACCAATGTGCCGCCAAGCGCGACCAATGTCATCGCGGTTGCCGCCGGCTGGTATCACAGCCTGGCTTTGAGGAGTGACGGCACCGTCGTGTCGTGGGGAACAATTTCCAACGCGCCGGTGGAAGCCACGAATATAGTCAGCATTGCGGCGGGCGCGGCGCATAGTGTGGCCTTGCGAGGTGACGGATTAGTGATTGCCTGGGGAGATGACACTTGGGGACAAACAAATGTGCCTGTTCTGGCGACGAACGTGATTGCCATTGCTGCCGGGAACTACCACAACGTCGCCTTGATGGCTGACGGCACGGTGGCTGCCTGGGGAAGAAATGTTTATGGGCAAACCAATGTTCCAAGCGGCCTTTCCAATGTTGTTGCCGTCGCCGCCGGCGCGGAGCACAGCATGGCCTTGAAGAATGATGGTTCAGTCATCATCTGGGGCGGAAGCAGTGTTTATCCATTAAATTCAGTTAAAAGTGCTTTTCCATACTCGGCCATCACAGTGGCGGCAATGTCAGCCGGGGCGGCTTTTAATTTATATTTGGATTCGCCAGGCAAAGTGTATCAGGCGGGTTACTACACCGTCTCCCCTCCGACATCAGCGACCAACATTGTTGCAATAGCAACTGGAACAAACTTCAGCCTGGCGTTAACCACTGCCGGAACATTATTGGGCTGGGGCTCAACAACTGCGACGAATCCTCCAGCATCCGCGACCAACATAATTGCGATGGCGGTCGGTTTGGCTCACGGTTTGGCGGTGAAGGGCGATGGTTCACCTCATCTTTTAGGATCACCGGCAATAAATTCCTTTTGCTCGTCTGGAAGTGACTTGCCATTTTTCGCCAGGGCTGTCGGTAACGGTCCATTAAGCTACCAGTGGCTTGCCGATGGTGTTCCGATCAATGGTGCCACAAATGCTGTTCCATCGGTGGTTACTTTTATGGGGAATGACCAAGTGGCTTATCAGGTGGTTGTCAGCAATGCGCTGGGTTGTGTGACCAGTTCCATCGTTAATGTGGCAATCAGAACACTGAACATCTGGGGGAACAATTCCGACGGCCAGTGTCTAATACCTGGGTCCGTAATAAATCCCGTGGCGGTGGTGGCGGGAGCATTTCATAATCTCGTTCTACAGCAGGACGGAACCGTCATGGCATTCGGCGACAATACCTATGGGGAATCAACCGTTCCATCATCGGCGACAAATGTCATTAGTCTCGCAGCCGGCAGTTATTTTAGTTTGGCGCTTAGAAACGATGGGACGGTAATTGCCTGGGGTAAGAGTAATTATGGACAAACCAATGTTCCCCCGGCGGCAACGAATGTTGTGGCCATTGCCGGCGGATGGTTGCACGGTTTGGCACTTCGCGCCGATGGCACAGTCGTTGCCTGGGGCGATAATGACTTCGATCAAACAAATATTCCTCCAAACCTCACGGATGTAATCGCGATAGCAGCGGGCTATCGTCATAATCTTGCCTTGCGTTCCGACCGCTCAATTATTGCCTGGGGATCGCAATGCACCGTGCCGGCCGCGGCCTCGAACGTGGTGGCCATCGCGGCCGGATGGGAGCACAGCCTTGCACTAACGGCCGATGGCAGGATCGTTGCCTGGGGTGACAATACATTCGGACAATGTTCGGTGCCATCGTTTGTGACCAATGTGACGGCAATCAGCGCCGGATTCGGCCATAGCATGGCGCGGTTAAGTGACGGCACGGTTGTTGCCTGGGGTAAAAATTCCTACGGCGTTACAAATGTGCCCCCCGGCCTGAACAATGTCGCAAGCATCTCCTGTGGCGAGGACCATGAACTGGCAATGGTTGGATATGGTCCGCCGCAGATACAAATGGAGCCGCAAACGGTCACGGCGCACGTCGGAGGAGGCGCGTTGCTCAAGGCAGATCTGGCGGGAACTTATCCTTTGACCAGCCAATGGTATAGCAATTCAATTCCGGTTGTCGGGGCCACCAATTGCTGGCTTCTGCTGACGAACGCGCAATTGTCCGACGCGGGAGCCTACACATTGGTTGTTAACAATAGCATCGGCCAGGCCAGCAGCGCCCCGCCATTTAATGCCGTGGATCCGTCACCCTATTTTTTAACGCCGCTGCCAACGCAACAGAATGCCCTGGTGGGGACGCCATTCTGTTTGACGATCAGCGCCGCCGGCGCCCAACCGCTGGCATATCAGTCGCAATTGAACGGCGCGGACCTGACGGACGATGGACAGATCAGCGGAACCGCTTCGCCGAGTTTGTGTTTTGATCCGACAACTTTTGGTGACGATGGGTTGCTGACCATGATTGTCACCAACGATTTTGGTTCATATACCGGGCTTGTGGCAAATTTGGCAGTCACACCGGTAATCGGGTGGGGCGACAATTCCGCCAGCCAGTTGCAGGTGCCGGCAAATGTCACCAATGTTGCAGCCGTGGCCAGCGGCGGCGACCATAATCTGGCCCTGCTTGCCGATGGCACGGTGGCGGCCTGGGGGGACAATTTTTACAATCAAAACACCGTGCCGGCTTCCGCCAATCAGGCAGTCGCAATTGCGGAAGGCAACACCCACAGTCTGGCACTGAAATCGGACGGCTCGGTCGTCGCGTGGGGCGATAATTCATCCGGCCAGACCAACGTGCCATCCACAGTGCAAAACGCCGTGGCGATTGCCGCCGGCACGGGATTCAGCCAGGCAGTGATGCCTGATGGAAGCGTCATTCAGTGGGGGATTTCGCACTATGTGCCACCCATATTTACCAATGTGATGCTGCTTTCGACCAAGGGAACCCATTCGGTTGCGTTGCGGGCGGACGGCACGATTGTTGAAACCGGCCTTGGTTCCGTGCCCATACCGCAGTCTTATACAAATGTCATCGCAATTTGCGCGGGATTGTCTGACAGCCTGGCATTGCAGGCTGATGGCAGCCTGGTGGCGTGGGGAGAAAATATTTATGGGCAGACAAACATCCCGGCGTCGGCGAACAACATTGTGGCCATCGCCGCCGGGGACGATCATTTTGTGGCGTTGCGGTCGGATGGAATGGTTGTCTCCTGGGGAAGCACAAACTATTCGCAAAGCCAGACGCCAGTCCTGACCCAAAGCATCGGCCTGATTACAGCGGGTTCAATTCATAGTATTGCAGTTTTAGGGCAGCCATTTCAAAGAACGGCGGAGGCCGGTGATACCATAACTTTTTCATCCGGACAATTTATCAACCGGCTCGCGACTTTCCAATGGCAGTTCAATGGAGCGAATATTGACGGAGCTACAAACTCAACTTTGGTGCTGGAAAATGTGTGTTGGACAAATTCAGGGATTTATCGGGTCGTCATCACGAATCCATTGGGGAGCATTACCAGTCCCGCGATGAGTCTGTCCGGTCCGCGCGGGCCTCTGCTTTTTGACGCATCAAATCTTTTCTATCACCCGACAGATGGTTCATTTCAGATGCGGTTGACCGGTTCTTCTGGTGTTTATCCCGTGGTAATCTATGCAACGACAAACTTGCTGGATTGGACGCCGGTGTTCACCAATTCCCCAACGACAAACGCGATAGACTTTATTGATGTTCCATCTGACTCAAGCCCGCACAGATTTTACCGGGCAATTGAACAACCGTGAATGGGCAACCGCAACCCGTGAATATTTTGCGATTGATTCACTTTCCGCTTTGCAGTTGCAGGTTTGAAACTAGACTGTTTCCATGAATCTGCCCGGATTTCCCGTTTATCGCCCGCGCCGGCTGCGGCAGTCGGCGGCGCTGCGCCGGCTTGTCTGCGAAACGCGCTTGAGCGTGGAGCAACTCGTCCTGCCACTCTTCGCCCGCGCCGGGCACAAATTGCGCCGTCCCATCGAGGCCATGCCGGGCGTCTGCCAATTGTCGCCGGATGAAGTTCTGCGCGAGGCGGCGGCGGCGCACGCGCTCGGCGTTCCCGGCGTCCTGCTGTTCGGCATTCCCGATAAAAAAGACGCGAAGGCTTCCGGCGCTTACGCGAAGAACGGTATTGTCCAGCAAACGACGAGGCTGTTGAAAAAGGAATTGCCGTCGCTGCTGGTCATCACGGACGTGTGCCTGTGCGAATACATGGAGCACGGCCATTGCGGCATTGTCAGTAGTGGCACAGGCATCTTGCCGGTGAATTCCAAAATGCAGCAACACACAGGCAAGATGCCTGTGCCACTAAAAATCCTGAACGACCCGTCGCTGAAGCTGCTCGCGCAAACGGCGGCAAGCCACGCCGAGGCGGGCGCGGACATTGTCGCGCCGAGCGACATGATGGACGGCCGGGTTGCCGCGATTCGCGCCGCGCTGGACAAATCCGGTTTCACCAACACGCCCATCATGAGTTACGCGGCAAAATTTGCGTCAGCATTTTACGGGCCGTTCCGCGAGGCCGCCGAATCCGCGCCCAAGTTCGGCGACCGGCGCAGTTACCAGATGGACGCGGCGAACGCGAACGAGGCGTTGCGCGAGGTGGCGCTGGATATTCAGGAAGGCGCGGACATCGTGATGGTGAAGCCGGCGCTGGCGTATCTGGATTTGATTCATCGCGTGAAAACGGAGTTTGGCTATCCCACCGCCGCCTATGCCGTGAGCGGCGAGCACGCGATGATCAAGGTGGCTGCGGCGAAGGGCTGGATTGACGAGCGCGCGGTGACGCTGGAAAGTTTGCTGGCGATGCGCCGCGCGGGCGCGGACATTTTGATCACCTACGCGGCGGCTGACGCGGCGCGTTGGCTGAAATAGGATCCGGCATCCGGGACGGGAGCCTGGGAGAAATTCCAAATTCCAAGACGCCGGGCGCCAGCAGCAGGGTTTCAAGGTCACTTTGGAGTTGACGCCGCTTTTTAATGGCCCAGCCTAACGCATTGGGCATGGCCGAATTAACAGCAACTGCCAGCAGTCGGCAGCGAACAAACCCCGTGTTTTCCGTCAAATTGGAAGCGCTGCGGGGGTTGGCGGCGCTCATGGTGGTTGGCCATCACACCTTCCTGGACCCGTGGTCGCACATCCTGTTTAATGGAAGCGCGGCCGTGACGCTCTTTTTTGTGTTGAGCGGCTATGTTCTGGGGCTTTCCCTCCGGCGCGGCTACGGCTCCCGTCTGAAACAGTTCTGCCTGTTCCTGTGGAACCGGGTCTTTCGCATCTATCCCGCGTATTTCGTGACCACCCTGGTCTTCTGGATTTACTGGCAATGGTATCCGTTCAGAGGAGGAGGCCCGGGACTGCTTTCGTTCTTTGCAAACATGCATCTCACCCGCCTCCAACAAATTGAAAATTTTTTGTTTCTCCATCAGGCCATCAATCACGTCACCTGGTCGTTGAAGGTTGAAATGGTCGGCTCGGTCGTTCTTCCGCTGCTGCATTTTCTATCCCGAAAATTGCGCTGGCGGGGAAGCATTCTGCTGCTCGCGGCAATGATTCTGTTGAGTTTTGTGCCCAGCAGCGGCAATTCGAGACAATGTCTTTACATGTTTTATCTGGGCTACCTGATCGCGGACATCGAACGGCTTCCAAAATTTGCGGGCCGCGCTTACTCCATGATCCTGTGCATGGCCATCGTCCTGATCCTTGCGGCGAATTACCTGGGAACCATCGCCGGATCACGTTTTGAATTGTTCGTTGAGGCGGTCTCGGCGGCCGGAATCATCCTGTGCATCCAGTCCGGCGGCAGCAGTCTGGGCGGGATTCTCGATCATCGCTGGACTCATTTCGCCGGCCGCGTTTCCTACAGCATTTATCTGTCCCACTGGCTGACTTTGGACATCGCCAGTCAACTGTTGTATCGCACGCCGGCGCAGACCTTTTTTCAACATTGCCCGGTTTATCTGGCCCTCTGGCTGAAATTGCTGGTCTCGATGCCGTTCGTGCTGCTTGTCGCCGCCGCTGTGTATTACTGGATCGAATTGCCATTCATCAGGCTGGGCAAGACGCACGGGCCTGCCGCGCGATGGCGAACCGCCAAGGCTCTTTGATCCGGCTCCGCTACAGCCGGAAATTCAGCGCGGGTCGCCGGGCTTTTTATCCAGAAGCGGCACGGTGTTGATGCCGGCGCTGTCGCGGATTATCCACAGCGGGCGGGCTTTCACCTCGTCGTAAATGCGCGCGACGTATTCGCCGAGGATGCCGAGGCAGATGAGCTGCACGCCGCCCAGGAACAAAATGGAAATCACCAGCGTCGGAATGCCGTGCGGGCCGGGGGGAAAACCGAGTTTCGTGAACTCGTCCGCGAACACTTTTTCGCAGAGCGTGAACACCGCGCCGAGAAACGCGCACGCCGAAACCACCAGTCCCAGCCACGTCGCCAGCCGCAACGGCACGGTGGAAAATGAAAAAATGCCGTCCATCGCCAGCCGGAAGGATTTTTTGAAGGTGTATTGCGGCACGCCGCCGGCGCGCTCTCCGCGCTCAAACTCGACCGGCGTCTGTTTGAATCCGCACCACGCGCGCAGGCCGCGCAGGTAGCGGTTCCGTTCCGGCAGCGCGTTCATCGCGGCGACGACCTTCTTGTCTAGCAGGCAGAAATCGCCCGCGTCGGACGGCATCGGGAACAGCGCCATCCGGGAAATCACGCGGTAAAATCCCCACGCGAGAATCCGTTTCACCAGCGGATCCCTGCGCGTCTTCCGCGTGGCGAACACGACCTCGAAACCCACGCGCCATTTCACCAGCAAATCCGCGATTGCCTCCGGCGGATCCTGCAAATCTGCGTCAATGATGACGACGGCATCGCCGGTCGCGTGATGCAATCCCGCGCTCACGGCGGCCTGGTGGCCGAAATTGCGCGCGAATGAAAGGCAGCGCCAGCGCGGATTCTTCGCGTTCTGCTCCTTGAGCAATTCCCAGGTGCGGTCGCGCGAGCCGTCATCCACGCAGAGGATTTCATAATCCAGTTCCCAGCCGGCCGCCGCGGCGGTCATCCGCTCAATAAATCCGGGCAGGACGGCTTCCTCGTTGAAGCAGGGGACGATGACGGAAATTTTTTGCATGACAGTCTTCGGCACGGTTTGTAAGCGCGTTGAACCGCAGACGCAAGGAAAAATGATTTAACCCGGCGCGTTCAGCACGCCTTCGTAAATGGTCTTGAGCCGGCGCGCGACGTCGCTCCATGCCGCCGGTTTGGGCGGCGGTTCGAGCGACGGTGCCGCGTCGTAAAACTTCCGCAAAAATCCCGCCGTGCGCCGCGGCCCGGCGACGGGACAATAAACGGCGTGTCCGCCGAAGGTGCTGCGCGACCACGGCAAATCGCTCAACAGCAGCGGACACCCGCACGCGGCGGCCTCCTCCGCCGAAAGGCTCCGGGTCTCCATGGCGCTCAACAGGACGAAGCCGCGCGCCTCGCGGTAAATTCGCGCCAGCCGCGCGCGGTCGGCAATGGCGCCCTCGTGGCGGAGGATTTGCGGCTGCTGTTTCGCCAGCGCGGAAAATTTTTGCGCGCAAGAATCGGAATCGGAATAGGGTTTGCCAACGACCCAGAGCGGCGTCCGCGCGGCCACGGCAGCTTCGGCCAGTTCCAGCACGCGCTTGCGTTCCGTGATGGTGGCGGCACAGACGAGCCATTGCCCGCGCGCGGCGGGCGCGGAATTCAAAAAAATTTCCTCGACGCCGTTGGGCACGACGTGGACGCGCTCCCGCGGCGCGCCGAAAAGGTAATTCATCAAATGCGCCTCCCAGCCGGTGTTGGCGACACAGGCGTCGGCGAGGCGGTAGGCGTCCCAGGCCATCCGGGTTGTGAACGCGGCGGGCAGACTTTTGCGGAGAACGGCGGTCAAATATTTTTGCAGCGCCAGCGTGCCCGGCGAGCGCGAGCCGGTCGCGGTCAGAAGTTCCGCGACGACGACCTTGCAGCCCCGCCCGTGGGCGAAGGCGATGTAATCGGCGGCCGGCCGCCCGGCGAAATGGATGATGTCGCCGCGCTGCGCGTCGTCCCACCAGCAGACAAAATCCGTTTCAACGCCGGCCTGCTCCAGCGCGGACTTGGTCTGGAGGAGCTGCCGTTGAAAGCCGCCATGAGCCAGGGCAAACGGCAGGTGATGGTCGAACAGGACTTTCATTTTTCAGCGGAGTTTGAGCGACGCGCCAGATTCAAGGCAATATCCGGGGGCGAGTCAACGTGATTCCGTCCGCTGCGAACGGGCGTTGGGAGCATTCCCGCGCCGGTTCCGGGAGCGCCGGCAGGTTTATCAAGCAGCACATCGGCAAGGCGCCAGTGCCCGACATCAGCGCGCGGACGCGCCCGCCGTTTGAAAATGCGGCTACAAAAAAACAGGGCGCCCTTGCGGACGCCCTGTTTGGTGACAGGCGAAATTAATAACCCCCAAAAACATAATTGTTTGGATATACCGGCCCGTTGGTGCCATTGAGCAGGGCGGTCTGAAAGGTGCCGACAGTCGTCTGCGCGGCGCTGCCGTCAGCGAGGGAGATGTTGCCGGCTCTCAAATGCACATCATTGGGCGTCCAAGCCATCCATGGGTTGTTGTTTGCGTATGGAACTAACTGCCCGTTTCCGGCTCCATATGCGGCAGTGGTAGCCGGATTTCCTTGGCTGCCGGCTCCGACGTTATGGTCGCCAAGGAGAATCATCTGCGGGTAAGCTTCCGCAGCATTTACACCAACAAAATAGCTCAAGTTGTAACCATTAGCAGAAATGGGCCAGTTATTGGTGACATAGTGCGCCGGATTGTTCCCCGAAAACATGATGTCAGCCGGGCAATACAAAATTTTGGGCGTGCTCAACTCGTTGGTCATACACATAAATATGCCAGGCGGGTTCGCGCCATTGGGCGAGGCACACAAAGTGGCGTTGTTGCCGGCCGTGAGACCGTAGGCTTGCATGGGATATTTGTCTGAATTGTCGCCGGCCCACATTTTGAAGGAAAGGGTGACTTGTTTGAGATTGTTGATGCAGTTGATGCGCTGGGCCTTGCGCTTGGCGGCGGCGAGCGCCGGGAGCAGCATGGCGGCCAGAATGGCGATGATGGCGATCACGACGAGCAGCTCGATTAGCGTGAAGGCCTTTTTCTGTTTGAGGATGTTTTTCATATCGTTCAGTTGTTTGTTGTTGATTTTGTTCGGGTGACAATCGGCGGATTCTTCTCCGAACACGCCCGCTGTCAACACGTCACTGTGGAATTGTAAGCAATGCCAATGCCAACCTGTCGGGGAACCAGTTTTCATGGAAATTTGATGAAAAAAGGGTAAAAACGCGTAAATGATCAACCTGCCGGGGCTGGTTGCGTGAAAATTTCACGCCAAGTGCGTGAATCTCACGCATTGATCGGGCCTGCGTCATGAGAATCTGATTTACACCGGCACCCGATTAGCAAACACTGCCCGACCCAATCAAGTGGTTCAGGGTTCGCGGTTCAGCGCCAGGATTAAAAAACTCTGAACTTGGAACTCTGAACGCTGAACTTAAAAATATGGCCGAACCAAAAGAGAATTTGCAGATGGAAAAAGTCGTGTCGCTGTGCAAGCGGCGCGGGTTCATTTTTCAGTCCTCCGAGATTTACGGCGGCATCAACGGCTTTTGGGATTACGGCCCGCTCGGCGCGGAACTCAAGCGCAACGTCAAGGAACTCTGGTGGCAAGCCATGACCCGCCAACGCGACGACGTCGCCGGCCTCGAAGCCACCATCATCATGTCACCGAAAATCTGGAAAGCCAGCGGCCATGTGGACACGTTCGCGGATTTAATGCGTGAATGTCCGTTGACGAAAAAACGTGTTCGCGCTGATCAAGTCGAACCGCAGTCTGGAAAGGCTCTTTATTTTCTTGGCGCGATTGGTGATTCAAATTTTGGAATACCTGCGACTGACAACCAATTCACAGATTTTGGCCAGAAGGCAATTGAGGAATATGTTCTCAAAGATAAACCAAGTTCTCTTGAACAAATTAGCATTTCAAAACTGACTGCCTATGTGGAAGAGCTAATTAAACCTTCCAACACCAACGACACTCCAGAGCAGCTTGCAAATAAAGCGCAAATAATTGCAACGGGCACAATAAATCGCTTGTGCAAACAGCCAATTACAGTTCTTGCTCCAAATGGAAAACCCCAAGAAAGCGCAGTCAAAAAGGCTGTGGAATTTTACTCGGAGATATTGAAAGTTAAAAATCCGATTCCGCTTTTCTGGCAAATTAAGCAGGCAGAAAACTCTGTGGACTTTCATCCAGAAAGCGGGGTTTTGTTGAATGAAGCGCGTCCATTCAATTTGATGCTTCAAACTTACGTTGGGCCAATTCAATCAGAAGAAAATATTGCGTATCTCCGCCCCGAAACCGCGCAGGCGATTTTCGCGCAGTTCAAAAATGTTTTGGAAACGTCGCGGCAGAAAGTGCCGTTCGGCATCGCGCAGGTCGGCAAGGCGTTTCGCAACGAGGTCACGCCGCGCAATTTCACCTTCCGCTCGCGCGAGTTCGAGCAGATGGAACTGGAATTTTTCATCAAGCCGGATGAAGTCATCGAAGCGATTCATGGCAATATTGCCGCCCCAACTCCCAACTCCCAACTCCTATCTCCTGAACCGAACTGGGGCTGGCAGGCGTGGCACAAGTATTGGGTCGAGGAGCGCGTGCGCTTTTACGAAGGCATCGGGC
>CAYYWB010000065.1:0-12821 GCA_964475285.1 uncultured Bifidobacteriaceae bacterium
AGGTAAACGCTACCGTAACGGAGAATAGTGCAATTACTTGCTAGAAGTGGTATAAAGAAGAACCATTTGATTTTAGGTGGAGGCTTGGCAGTCGCCCGAAGAACTATTGCAGCCGCATCTCTTGTTTCCTGCGAAGGAGAAGCAAGGTCTGAAACAGGATTGGCAGCAGGTTTGCATCCCAAAATCAAAACCAACAAGACTGGAAACAACCGTTTCATTTGTTTCTTTCTCCGCACCTTTGCGTCTTTGCGTTTAATTCGTTTCCCTCGGCCTTTTGACGACGACCTCAATCTCCGCCTTGTTCTTGGCAATCATGTTCGCGGGCAGGATGCCGCGCCAGAAGACGTTCGGGTAAATCACCGCGCCGCGCCCGAGGATGCTGCCGGGGTTCAGCACGGCGTTGCAGCCCACTTCCGCGCCGTCGCCGAGCAGCGCGCCGAATTTGCGCAGGCCGGTGTCGAACGGCACGCCGTCCACCTCCACCTCGACGTTGCCGGGCAGGAGCTTGACGTTGGAAATTTTCACGCCCGCGCCGAGGTGCGCCTTGTGGCCGAGAATGGAGTCGCCGACGTAATTGTAGTGCGGCGCCTGCGCGCCGTTGAAGAGCAGCGCGTTTTTCAGCTCGGACGAATTGCCGACGACGCAGCCGTCGCCGATGATGACGTTTTCGCGGAGGTAGGCGTTGTGGCGGATCTGGCAGTTGCATCCGATGATGGCCGGGCCTTTGATCATCACGCCATCCTCGACGACCGTGCCTTCGCCGATGAAAACCTGTTCGCCGATGAACGCGCGGCCTTCGCATTTGTTCCGCAATTCCGGCTTCAGGTTTGCGGCGATGTGGCTCCCAATTTTTTTGAGCGCGTCCCAGGCGAATTTGCAGTCGGCAAAAATCGCGGCGTGTCCGGTCTGTTTGAGGTCAAACAAATCTGCTGGCTTGAACATGGCGGCAGGCTAATTGAAAGCGGGGCGGCGGCAAAGTGAAATGGCGCCGCGCTCCGCCCCTTCGCCGGGGGCGCCAGAAAAGAATTGATGTAACCCGCCACGGCGGGTAACGTCCTTTTCATTGGCACACTCTCGAAAATTCGTCTGATTGGCGCGGAGTGTGGTTGTTTTTTGTCCAAACAAGAATTCAGCAAAAAGAGGTATAACATGGAAATGTCCGTTTCCGCCGGTCCGCCGGCTGCCGCCGAATCCAGGGCCAATGCCGCCTCGAACTTGACGAGAACCACAGACCCGCGGCACGCCCCCGCCGTCCAGTTTTTAAGTCCGCTTTGGCCCAAACAAACATTCAACATAACTCAACCTCAACTGTCATAATTAACATGAAAAAAATCATATCCACACTCGTTATCACCACCGCCGCCATGATTTGCGCGTTGCCGGTCATGGCCCAGCAAAAGCGCACCAGCCCGCACGAAACCATCAGCGCGGTCATTGATGGCAACCGTGTCACCATCACCTATGGCCGGCCCTACACCACCAAGCCCGGCACGACCGAGGCCCGCAAAATCTGGGGCGGGCTGGTTCCCTACGGCCAGCCGTGGCGCATGGGCTCGGACGAGGCGACGACCCTCATCACGCAAAAGCCGATCGTGCTGGGCGGGAAAACCATTCCCGCGGGCGTTTATACCCTTTACATGAGGCCGAGCGAAACCGGCGCGTCCCAACTGGTCATCAGCACGGGCCTCGGCGGATGGGGAATTCCCGTGGACACAACGCATGATCTGGCGCAGGTGGATTTGACGAAGGCGACACTGGACAAGCCGGTGGACCAGTTCACGATGGGCGTTGGTAAAAATCCGGCGGGAGGCGGCGTGCTGAATCTGTCGTGGGAAAGCACGCAATTTTCCGTGCCGTTCACCGTCGCGAAATAACGCGGCCCGTCATCGGCCACGCCATTTGATTTCAACTAACGTGCGGCTTCACGCATGAGAATAAGAATGTCGTCTCTCAAAACCGGACGCCGCATCCTTCGCCTCACGGTTGCGGGCGCTTGCTTGTTCGCCGGTTTTCCGGGCATCGGCCAGGTCGCCGAGCCGCCGCCGGCGAACACCATTTTGCAGGAGCTGCGCGGTTTTCGCGAAATGGGCAGCGTGCTTTTTGTCGCGGCGCATCCCGATGACGAAAACAACCAGTTGATCGCCTATCTCGCGCGCGGCCGCAATTATCGCATGGCCTATCTTTCACTCACGCGCGGCGACGGCGGCCAGAACGTGCTCGGGCCGGAGTTCGGCGATGAACTGGGCATCATCCGCACCGAGGAACTGCTCGCGGCGCGGCGCGTGGACGGCGGACGGCAGTTTTTTTCGCGCGCGGTGGATTTCGGTTTTTCCAAGGACTACCTCGAGACGTTGCGAATTTGGGACCGGCAGCAGGTGGTGTCCGACATCGTGCGCCTCATCCGCGAATTTCGTCCGGACGTGGTCATCACACGCTTTTCTCCCCTGCCGGGCAACACGCACGGGCATCACACGGCCTCGACCGTGCTGGCGCTGGAAGCCTTCAAGCTCGCCGGCGATCCCAATTCGTTTCCCGAACAACTCCGCGAGGGGCTGACGCCGTGGCAGCCCAAACGCATTCTCTGGAACGGTGGTGGAAGCGGAACCAGCGTGATCCGCATGGACGACGGCGGCAAAGACCCGGTGACCGGCGAATCGTTCACGGACATTGCCGGACGCAGCCGGTCCATGCACAAGACCCAGGGCTTCGGAAATTTCGGCGGACCCGGCGGCGGCAGCGGACCGAGATCCGAATCCTTCGCGTTGCTGGCGGGCGCGCCGGCGACCAATGACATCCTCGACGGCGTGGACGACACATGGAACCGCGTGACCGGCGGCGCGGCAATCGGAAAGCTGGCCGACACCGTCATCGCGCAATTCAATCCGCAGGATCCCGCCGCCGGCGTGCCGGTGTTGCTGCAAATCAAAAAACTTCTGGCCGCTCTTCCCGACGACGACCCGGTGCTGAAGGAAAAACGACAACAACTGGATCGCATCATTCAAGAGTGCCTCGGCCTGACCGTTGAGACGACGGTTGCGAACGCGGAAGTTGTGCCCGGCGAGCCGCTTAAAATGCACCTTGCCGCGACAGTCCGGTCGGACATTGTTCCGGTTCGCTGGGTGGCGGCGCAGTTTCCGACGATCAAGGCGAAATTTTCCATCGGCGCGGATCTGGCCGCCTTTCAATCCGTCAGCCGCGATACTGGCGAAACGCTGCCCGCCGACACGCTGGTGAGCCAGCCGTATTGGCTGCGCGAGCAGAGCGACGCGGGGATGTCCCGCGTGTCCGACCCGCAACTCATTGGCCTGCCAGAAAATCCTCCAGTCTTCCAGGTCGAACAAATTTTTGAAGTGGGTGGCCAGACCATAATTATTCCGGACCAGCCGGTGCAACTCACAGCCGACCGGTCAAAAAGTGAAACCCGTGATCTTACGGTGATTTCGCCGGTCTCGCTCAAGCTGGGATCGGAAGTCAGCCTGTTCGCGCCGAACGCCATGCAACCAGTGGCGGTTGAAGTCACCGCTGCCCGACCCGACACTTCCGGGACTTTGCGCCTGAACGCACCGTCAGGCTGGAAGGTCGCACCGGCGACTCAATCGTTCCGTCTGGGCAATGCCGGGGAGAAGGTGAAGTTGACGTTCACCGTCACCGCGCCGTCACAGGCAACGAACGCCAGCATCATCGCCGAGGCGAAGGTTGGCGGCAGGAGTTACGACAACGAACGCGTGGTCATCAATTATCCGCACATTCCGCTGCTGTTGCTCCAGCCGTCCGCCCGGCTCAAAGCCGTGTGCCTCAACCTCGCCACCCGGGGCCATAACATCGGCTACCTTCCTGGCGCCGGTGACAGCGTGGCCGAGTGTCTGGAAGACATGGGTTACAAGGTCACAATGCTTGCCGGCGCGGATATCACCTCCGACCAGTTGTCAAAATTTGACGCCGTGGTCGTCGGCGTTCGTGCGTTCAATGTCCGCACGGACCTTGTTTCGCAATTGCCGGCATTGTTCGCCTACGTCGAGGCCGGCGGCAACGTCATCGAGCAATACAACCGTCCGGGCCGCGACCTGAAGACCGACCAGCTTGCGCCCTACAGCCTGCGCCTTTCGAGCGACCGCGTGACCGACGAAACGGCGGCGATGACGTTCCTCGCGCCGGATCATCCGGCATTGAACACGCCGAACAAAATCACGAGCGCCGATTTCGACGGCTGGATTCAGGAGCGCGGGATTTATTATCCCGACCAGTGGGACGACCATTTCACGCCGATTCTCGCGTGCAGCGATCCTGGCGAAGCGCCACTCAAAGGCGGACTGCTTGTTGCCAAATATGGCAAGGGCTATTTCGTCAACACCGGGCTTGTTTTTTTCCGGCAACTTCCCGCCGGTGTGCCGGGCGCCTACCGGCTGTTCGCCAATCTGGTTTCACTTGGAAAATGAAACATCCCGCCGCCACGGAACCATCCGCGCGTGAATCTGAAGAAACCAGTCTGCCGATTTTCCGTTCGTGGAAGAGCGTTTATCTCCTCGTCCTGGGCAGTTTTGTCTTTTGGGTCACGCTGCTCATCGCGTTGACGGAATTCTTTTCATGAGCGCGCTGGACTTCGTTGTTCTCATCGGCTCGATGCTCGGCATTGCCATTTACGGCATCTGGCGCACGCGCGGCCGCCGCAGCTTGAATGCCTACCTGCACGGCGATGGCCGGACGCCGTGGTTTGCCATCGGCCTGTCCGTCATGGCCACGCAGGCCAGCGCCATCACGTTTCTTTCGACGCCCGGCCAGGGCTACCTCGGCGGACTTGGCTTCGTGCAGATTTATTTTGGCGTGCCCATCGCGCTTATCATCATCGCCATTTTTTTCCTGCCCATTTTCCGCCGGTTGAATGTCTATACCGCCTACGAATTCCTGGGCCGGCGTTTCGACGGCAAGACCCGGCTGCTGGGCGCGGCGCTGTTTCTGGTGCAACGCGGCCTCGGCGCGGGTTTGACCATTTACGCGCCCGCCATTGTGCTCACCACCGTCTTCGGCTGGCCGCTTGACCTGACCATCATTTGCAGCGGCCTGCTGGTCATCATTTACACCGTGGCCGGCGGCAGCGACGCCGTGACCGTCACGCAGAAATACCAAATTGGAATCATTTTCGCGGGCATGGTCACCGCGTTTTGCCTGTTGGTGGCGAAACTGCCCGCCGGACTCACTTTCACGGACACGCTGGCGCTGGCGGGTGGATTTCAAAAACTCAACGCGGTGAATTTTTCAACCAACATCCACGAGCGCTACACGTTTTGGTCGGGATTGCTCGGCGGAACATTTCTGATGTTGTCCTATTTCGGCACCGACCAATCGCAGGTGCAGCGTTATATTTCCGGCTCGTCGTTGCGCGAAGGCCGGCTCGGCCTCATGTTCAACGCCGTCTGCAAAATCCCGATGCAGTTCAGCATCCTGCTGCTCGGTGTCCTGATTTTTGTCTTTTACCAATTCGAGCAGCCACCGCTGTTGTTCAATCCGGCATCGCATCAATATCTCGCGCTACACGACGACAGCGGGCAACTACAGGCGCTCGAAAGCGGATTTCAACAGACCCACAACCAGGCGCGCCGGCAAATTGAGAACTGGCTGGATGCCCGTCACAACGGCGATGAAACCGGCGCCCGGACGGCCTTTGCCGCGGCAGCGGCGGCGCAACAGCAAGGCGAAGCAATTCGAGCGCAGGCCGAAAAGACATTGTCGGCGGCCAATTCCGGCACGACGGCCAACGACGCCGACTACGTTTTCATCACGTTCATCCTCCACCAACTGCCGCACGGCGTCATCGGCCTGCTCGTGGCGGCATTTTTCGCCGCCGCGCTGTCCTCAAAATCCGCCGAACTCAACGCGCTGGGTTCCAGCACGACCATTGACTTCTACCGCCATCTCGTCAAACGCGACGCGACCGACGCCGCCTGCGTGGCCGCGTCGAAATGGTTCACCGCGTTTTGGGGGCTGGTCGCCATCGGCTTTGCGCTTTACGCGCATCTGGTGGAAAACCTGATCCAGGCCGTGAACATTCTCGGCTCCATTTTTTACGGCGTGATGCTCGGCCTGTTTGTTGTGGCATTCTTCATCCGTCGGGTCGGCGGCACAGCGGTATTTTGGGGTGCGCTGGCTGCCCAGATGCTCGTATTCTTCCTTTACTACATTTATTTTAATCCCCGGTTTTTTCATCCGCCGATTTCCTATCTCTGGTATCCGCTCGTCGGCTGCGCTGCGTGCGTGTTATTGAGCCTGATTCTTCAGGCCGCACTCGGCGCAACGAACAAATCCGCGCCAGCGTCTCCCGTCTCATGAGTTCAAACCCGGTCATTTGTTTTGGCCAGCAGCCGTGCGGGTTTTTCCCGAAGCGCTACCTGTTTGCCAAAATGCTGACGGCACGACGGCTGCAACGCGAGATTGGCGGCGAAATCGTTTTCTTCTGCCATGACAGCGACCACGACCCGCGTGAAACCAGGACCATCCTGCGTCATCGCAAGACCAATGAGCCGGCGACACTGAACTTCGCCTTCGCGAACAAAATCCAGCGGAAATTTTCGCCGCAAAACCTCAAACGCATTCCCGCCGGCTGGCGGGACAAGACGCTGCTTCAATTGCCGAATTACGTCGAGAGGCGGCTGATTGAGATTTTCAAAGAAGTTGCCGCCGCCACCGTCGCTGATTTCTGCCTGGAAATGTATCGCGGCATGGGTTTGCTCGACGGCATCCGCGTGGTGCGTTCGAGCGACCCGGCCATCCGCCGGACGGCCTGCGACGTGGCGGAATTTTTCGTGGACGTTCCGTTTGAAGGTGAAATCGTCCGCGCCCGTTTCAAGGCTGGAACGCTAGTCTCCGACCCGGCGAGCATCAGTAACTCCACCAAGAAACACGCCGGGTCGGAGACCGGCGCTCCGATGCTTACATTGCACGAAGGCGGAGATTCGTTTGTCACGCTGCCGCCAACCGTGTTCACCAAGGAGCAAATCAGCCCGACGCGCGATTCCCGCCTGCGCTGGATGCAGTCGGTTGTGCATTGCACGCATTACGTTGCCGGGGCCGGCGAAATGGCCTATCTTCACCCGGAAGAAGCGCCGGAAATTACTTTTATCAATCGCGATGCCATTGACCGCCACGATGAAGCCTGCACCGAAATCCCGAATTGAAACGCACAGGCAAGATGCCTGTGCCACCATCCTGGCCTTCGGCGCACACCCCGATGACATCGAGTTTGGATGCGGCGGCGTCATTGCGAAAGAAACCCGCGCCGGACGCGCGGCGCATTTTGTCATTTGCTCGCACGGTGAAGCAGCATCCCACGGCACACCCAAACAACGGGTTGCCGAGGCGAAAAAATCCGCCGCACTTCTCGGCGCAACGGTTGAGTTTGTCGAATTGGACGGTGATGCACATCTTGAAGTTCGCGCGACCCACGCGATCAAACTGGCAGGCATCATCCGCCGTGCAAAGCCGGGAGTCGTGCTTGCGCCAAGCCTGGTCGAAAATCAGCATCCCGATCATCCGCGGTTGGGACAGCTTGTGCGCGATGCGTGCCGGCTC
The DNA here is from genome assembly GCA_964475285.1 of uncultured Bifidobacteriaceae bacterium. Taxonomy (GTDB): domain Bacteria; phylum Verrucomicrobiota; class Verrucomicrobiia; order Limisphaerales; family UBA11358; genus UBA11358. Next base: position 7,564 of record CAYYWB010000065.1, read on the forward strand.
GCCCGTTATGGCGGCGTCAAGGAACTGCGCCGGGCGCGGGCTCACGCGATTGGACAATTATATTATTACGCGGTGACGCCCGAAGCCGAGCCAGCCGACATCACGCCGGTGCTCATTGATGTTTCCGCGCTGGAAATTCTGAAGGCCTGGACTTCCGCGATGGAGGCGCATGGTTCGCAAACCTCCGCGCGAAATTACGTTGAACTGCAACTCACGCGGGCGCGTCTGCGCGGGTTGCGGGCCGGAATCGGCCATGCCATCGCTTTGTTTCCAAATGATCCACTGGTGTTGGGCGCACTTGCGCAAGCGGATCGCGGCGCACGGCGATTTTAGATTTGACCGCAGATGAATACGGCAATTCAAAACCTAAAATCAAAATTCCTCCTCGTCGTCGTCCTCGTCCTCGTAATCGAAAGAGCGAAATCGAGGACGACGACGAGAGAAGAGAGCGAGGACGATGGAATATGAAAATCGGCATCGTCTGTTACCCGACCGTCGGCGGCAGCGGCGTTCTCGCCACCGCCTTGGGCGAGGATTTGGCGCGGCGCGGACACGAAGTTCATTTCTTCAGTTACGAACGCCCGTTCCGTCTGCCGGAAAACGCGCCGCGACTGCATTTTCATCCCGTCGTCATCAACGAATATCAATTGTTCAAATATCCCGATTACACGTTGCCGCTTTCAGTGCGGATGGCGGAGATCAGCCGGGAGCAACGGCTGGATGTACTCCATGTCCATTACGCCGTGCCGCACGCGACGGCGGCAATCCTCGCGAAGTCCATGCTCCCGCCGGAATTGCAGCCGCGCGTCGTGACGACGCTGCATGGCACGGACACCACGCTGCTCGGTGACGATCCGGGTTATGGCCCCGCCATCCACCATGCGCTCACCTGCTCGGACGCGGTCACGGCGGTTTCGGCTTATTTGAAAGCGGAGACGCATCGGGTGCTCGGATTCGACGGACTGATTGAAGTCATCCACAATTTTTTTGTGCCGCGATCGCCGCGCCGTTCGCGCGAAGAAGTGCGCCGCGAGCTTGGCTTGAAGGATAACGAGGTGATGATTCTCCACTCCTCAAATCTTCGCCCGGTCAAGCGCATTGATCTCCTGCTCGAAACCGCCGCGCGCGTCCGCCCGCGCGATGCCTTCAAACTGGTTGTTCTGGCGGGTGGAAGTTTCGAGCCGTTCGTCAAGGACGTGCAGCGGCTGGACCTGAATGGCCGTGTGCTGGTGCGCGAGAACGTAAATGAAATTGAAGATTACCTGCAGGCCGCCGATCTGGGATTGTTCACGTCCGAGACGGAGAGCTTTTGCTTGAGCATCCTCGAGGCGATGTATTTTGGCTGTCCGAGCGTCGCCCGGCGCGCCGGTGGAATTCCGGAGGTGGTGGTGGACAATGTGAGCGGGCTTCTGGTGCCATCCGACAATCCAGACGACCTTGCGCGGGCGGTGGAAAGTTTGATTCAAGATCCGAAGCGCCGGCTGGCGATGGGTCAGGCCGCCCAACACCGGGCCCGCGAACGATTTTCCGCAGAGGTCATCGTGCCGCGTTACGAGGCGCTCTACCGCCGGGTGTGCGGCTGAATTGAACGCAACTCGCCGTTTTTTGCGAGCCGCTCCGAATTTTCGGAGGAGGAACTCGAGGCCACGTGAGCAGCTCGATCACCAGGCTTATTTATACCGATACAACTTCACCCGCTGGACGGCGCGTTCGCCCAATACAAGACGCACGCCGCTGCCGGATTGGTTCATCGCCGGGGGATCGGACGAAATCACGGTGTCGTCGCCGCCGAGGAAATGCGTCGCCACCCATTTGCCGGTGGCGTCAAACCTGCCCGCTTCCTGCGCGGCCAGACCGGCAATCGGCGGCCCCGGCGTGTCCGGCGTGAATGTGATGAGCAGATTGTTGCCCGCAAGCAGATATTCGTCCGGGCCGACCTCCATGAACAGACCGTAGCCGACAGGATCGGGAGCGACATCCGGCGCGCGGCGGCCGGTCGGAAATCCCACGTTCAAGATGTAGTTCCCCAATTTCACCCGTTCCGACGGCCGGCGATCGTCCAGCGCCACTCCCGCAATCGTGCCGTTGGTCTGGTGCGCCAGGATTTGCGGGGCGATTTGGGAAAGAACCAGGAACGCCTGGGAAAGCGCCTGTTGTTCGTATTCGGGCGGCGGCGGCGGGAGCGGCTTGGAAGAACCGGGACCGCCAAACCCATACAGCGTTTCCGGCGAACCCGCGCCCGGCGGAGTCACCACCGCCGGCATGTTCATGCCCGTTTTGGTGAACCAGTCCAGCAAGCCGCCTTCGCCCATCCCGGTGTAACCGATGGCGCGATGCTGGCCGATGGCATAGAAGGCATGGGCGGCACCCCGGCTGTCGCTGTTCGCTTCGACGGTGAAGAAAATATTTCCGGAGCGGGTGTATCGTTTGGTCAAATCAATCATGGCATCGGCGACGCCCTGGGTGGCGGAACTCGACAGGTAAGAATCGGGGCAGAACATATCCACCTGTGGGGCGCCCACCCGCCAGATGTCCTGCACGTGGTCTTCCGCCTCGCCTCGCGGATAGCCATTCAGCCCCCAGTCCGGACCGAGCCACACATTCACGAACATGGGAACCGGGTATTCCTTCTTTCCGGCCTCCGTCACGCGATTGACATAGCGCGCGTAATTCCAGGACATGAAAATTTCGTCCGTCTTCGGCCCCTTGCCGAAAACATCCTCCCATGTCCCGGAGGTTTTGAAACCGGCTGCTTCCCAGACAGTGCGAAGCTCCGGAAGCAATTCATCTTTGTGCTTGTTTAGGTAATCCATCAGCTCGGCCGGGATGGGCGCGGCAAACGACTGGTTCGCCTGCGGAGACCGGTCGCGCGTGTCGCCGAGAATGCCGATTTCGTTCTCCACTTGAACCAGAATGACGCGGTGCGACTGATCCACTTCGCGGATATGGCGCATCAGGGCCGCAAATGCGCGGGCATCCGCCTCCCAATTATTGGCGCTGAAGGTGGAAAGGGTTTCGAGCGACCGGCCGTCTCCCATTTGCGCGCGCGGGAACTGGTCCTGGTCGGCCTTCACCCAGGCGGGCGCAAAGCTGGAGAGTCCATTTTTCCAGCTTCCGAACCACACCAGAACGACGCGCAGATTGGACTGCCTGGCATCCTTGATCATCGCATCCACGATCCGGAAATCGTATTTGCCCTTTTCAGGCTCGATCCAGGACCAGCCGATCGCAATTGCCGCGCTGTTCTGGTGCCCCGTGTCGGCCATCACCTGCATCATGTAGCGCAGATATTCGAGGTTGGATGGCGCGCTGGTAGGCGGCTCCGCGCCAAGGACGAGGAACGGTTTCCCGTCAACGATCAACTGCGTGGCCAGTCCGCGCTTTTCCAGATGGGGAATGGCCGGGTTGGCGGGTTTGGTTTGCGCCTGCGTCGAGGAAATCGCCATGGCGCAGATCACGGCAATGCCGGTTTGAATCGAAAGTTTCATGATGTTAATGGATTGAATTGATAAGAATTTCATTTTTGCAACGCCGTGGACTTTGACACTGCGCGGGTGAGGTGGAACTGGTTGTTTCGCCCACATTCATGATGATGGAATGGTGTCTGCCCGGCGGGGATTGTCAATCGGCAAATGTTCAGGACGGAGGCCGCGCGCAAGGCGGACATGGTCGCAGACGCCGATGCGGCAAAGTTTCCGGCAAGCCACTCGCTTCAATGCCGATCCGGGCCTGCTGAAACCAGCGCTGCAAAACCCTGCCGGCAATTCCCATTCAACCCCACAACTGGCGGTCAAGCGAACGGTATTGAATCGCCTCGGAAATGTGGTCGCTGGAAATTTTTTCAGACGCGGCAAGATCCGCAATCGTCCGCGCCACTTTGAGGATTCGGTCGTAAGCCCGCGCGCTCAAGTTCAAATCCGCCATCGCGTTCTGGAGCAGCTCCTTTGTCCCTTCGTCCAACCCGCAAAACTGCTTCAACTCTCGCGCGCCCATCCGCGCATTGCAGGTAATTTTCGGTTTGTCCGCAAACCGCGCGTGCTGCCGCTGGCGCGCTGCAACGACGCGCCCACGGATTTGTGCGGAAGTTTCGCCAGTCCGGTCGCCGGCAATTTCGCGGAACTTCACCGGCGGCACCTCGATGTGCAAATCAATCCGGTCCAGCAGCGGCCCTGAAATCCGGCCCAGATAATTCTGGATTTCGCGCGGTGAATTTTTGGATTCGCCGGGCATTTTCCCGTCCGGCGTCGGATTCATCGCCGCCAGCAGCATGAATTGCGACGGAAACGTCATCGTGCCCGCCGCGCGTGAAATCGTCACGCGGCCCTCCTCCAGCGGCTGGCGCAGCGTTTCCAGAACGCTGCGCTTGAATTCCGGCAATTCATCCAGAAACAAAACGCCGTGATGCGCCAGCGAAATTTCCCCCGGCGTCGGATTGATGTTGCCACCGAGCAGCCCGGCGTCGCTCGCCGTGTGGTGCGGCGCGCGGAATAGTCGTTGCGTCACGAGCGCCTGGCCGGATTTTAACAGCCCGACGATGCTGTGAATCTTCGTCGTCTCCAGCGCCTCGTCCAAGGTCAGCGGCGGCAGAATCGTCGGCAGCCGCTTCGCCAGCATGGATTTTCCCGTGCCCGGCGGACCGATGAGCAATGCGTTGTGTCCGCCGGCGGCGGCGATTTCCAGGGCGCGCTTCACATTTTCCTGTCCCTTGACCTCGGCAAAATCCAGCTCGTCGTCGTCCTTGTGTTCAAAGATTGCGGTGATGTCCACCTTCACCGGCGCGATTTTGATTTCGCCTTCGAGAAATTGCGCCGCCTCCCGCAGGTTTTGAACTGGGATGACCTGCAAGCCCGCAACGACGGCGGCTTCGGCGGCGTTTTCCGCCGGAACAAGCACGCCGATTTTCCCGTCGGCCTTCGCGCGAATTGCCACCGGCAAAACACCTTTGCAGCTTCGCACCGCGCCGGTGAGCGCGAGTTCGCCGACGGCGATGAAATTTTCAAGCTGGTCGGTCTCGATTTGTTCGCTGGCCGCCAACATTCCGAGCGCGATGGGCAGATCGAAGCTCGGCCCCTCCTTCTTCACGTCGGCGGGCGCGAGGTTGATGGTCGTGCGGCCCATCGGAAACTTGTAGCCGGAATTGGTGAGCGCGGTCGTGACGCGGTCGCGCGATTCCTTCACGGCGGCATCCGGCAGGCCAACGATGACAATGATGGTCTCGCCCCAGCCGGCGTTGACCTCGACTTCAACCGGAAAGGCTT
>CAYYWB010000066.1:0-12673 GCA_964475285.1 uncultured Bifidobacteriaceae bacterium
TCGCGCTTGCCCTTGGGCCGGCCCAGATGCGCGGTCAAAATCAGCCTGCCGCCCTTTTCAATCAGCAGCTTCAAGGTCGGCAGCGTCGCCACGATGCGCGTGGCGTCGGTGATGACCATCTGGCCGTCTTTTTCCTCCAGCGGCACATTGTAATCCACGCGCAGAAAAACGCGCTTGCCGCGGACATCCAAATCTCGAACTGTCAGTTTTGACATAAAAATGCTTCCGTTTCTAAAAAATTGAACGGGCAGGATAATCCAGCCTCAAGACAAGTAAAGAAAATTTCCGCGCGCTCAAACGTAGAGCGCGTTCTGCAATTCATGCACCAGCACGCTCACGAAGGGATAACGCCGATCGGGGTCGCGCGCGAGGCATTTGAGGATGATTTTTTCGAGCGCGGCGGGGATGTCCGCGTTGTGTTCACGCGGCGAAATCGGACTGGCGGGTTCAAGCTGGGCGCCGAGGATGTCCGCAGGCGTCTCGCCGGGAAACGGTTTGCGGTTGGTCAACAATTCATAAGCGGCGACGCCGTAGGCAAAAATGTCCACGCGCGCGTCAATCGGTTTCCCCTGCAATTGTTCCGGCGACATATATCCGGGGGTGCCGGGATTGTCGGACATTTTTTTCGGCTTTTCGAGAATCGGCTGCGAGAGGTCGAAATCAATCAGCCGCACGCTGGCGTTGCCAGTGACGAGGATGTTCTCCGGCTTGAAATCCAGGTGCATGAACCCGCTCTCGTGGACATGGTTCAGGCCAAGGGCCATGTCTATGAGAATTTGCGCCGCGTTTTCCGCCAGCACCGGGTCCTGCCGCGCCAGCAGCAGCTTCAAATTGGACGCCTCGACATAGTCCATGAGCAGATACAGCGTGCCGTCCAGCTTGCCGTGTTCGACGTAACCGACGATGAATTCGCTCTCGTTGAGTTCGGACAGGACTTTGCAGCCCCGCACGAAACGCCGCCGCGCGCGGAAATTGAACCGCAGCTTGGGCTTGAGCTTCCGGAGCGCAAACGTTTTGCCGCGCTGGTCGGTGACGAGCCAGATGTCCGCCATGCCGCCGCTGTTGATGAGTTCATGCGGATAAAACCGCCCTCCGAAACGCACCCGCGTGTCCAGCCCGGACGCGCCCGCTGCCTGTGTTTCATTTGCCATTCCGCCTATTTACTAACACACGGAAACAGCCGCCGCGAATAAATCTTTCTCAAGCCAGCACCCAGCAGGGCTGGATGTCCGCGTCAAAGCCGGTGGCGGAAACTTGTTGCGCCAATTTTCGTTCGGCGAGGATGCCAATCATCGCGGCGTTGTCGGTGCAGAGAGATTTTTCCGCCAGATGAAGCGTGAATCCGTTCTTCCTGCACGCCAGCGCGAGTTCGTTTCGCAGGGCGCGGTTGCAGGTGACGCCGCCGGAAGCGGTGACGCAGCGGACGCCGTTTCTTCTGGCCGCGCGGACGGTTTTGGCAACGAGCACCTCGACAATGGCGGCCTGGATGCTGGCGCAGAGGTCGCGGGTTTTTTGCGGATCGTCCAGCAGCGCCGGATAGTCCCGCAAAAAGTAGCGGACGGAGGTTTTCAATCCGCTGAAGCTGAAATCATCGCTCGCGTCGTGAAGCAGCGGGCGCGGGAAGTCGAACGCCCTCGGATTCCCCTGCTCCGCCAGCCGGTCAATTTCCGGCCCGGCGGGATACGCGAGTCCCATCAATTTGCCGGTTTTGTCAAAACATTCGCCGGCTGCGTCGTCCACCGTCGAGCCGAGCACGCGGTGTTTCAATTCGCTTTCCACCAAAACCAAAATCGTGTGCCCGCCGCTGACGATGAGCGAGACGTTCGGCTGGAATTTGGAGAAGTCCGCGACCGGCGGATTGCCGGAAATCCACGGCGAATACAAATGCGCCTCGTGGTGATGAATTCCGATGAACGGTTTGCGCAAGACAAACGCGAAGGCTTGCGCGGCCTTCAGCCCGACCAGCAGCGCCATCGGCAGGCCCGGCCCCTGCGTGGCGGCCACGGCATCCAGTTGACCGGCGGAAATCTTTGCGCCACTCAAGGCGGCTTTGGCGACGGGCAGGAGATTTTTCAAATGCTCACGCGCGGCGAGTTCCGGCACCACGCCGCCGTATTCGGCGTGCAATTCAACCTGCGACGAAATTGCGTTGGACAAAATTTCCCCGTCGCGCACCACGGCGGCGCTGGTTTCGTCGCAGGAAGTTTCAATGGCGAGCAGGGTCATTCATTTATTTGCCACGGATGGACACGGATATTTATCCGCGAATTTCGCTAATTTTCGCGAATTGTTGCCGATGAATTTTCGTTCGCGGAAATTCGCGCAATTCGCGGATCCATTTGTCTTTCATCCGTGTCCATCTGTGTCCATCCGTGGTTTGAGATTTCATTTCTCCGCCATTTTCACCGGCGTGTTTTCGAGCTGGCCGTAAAGCAAAATGCCCTTGAGCATATCGTTGGCGCGTTCGAGCTGCGCGTCGTGGATTTGCGCGACGCGGACGCGGTTGGTGGCGTCCAAAAACTCAAGTCCGCCGGGCGAGCGCGTGAGGAGGAGCGCGGCCTCCTGTTCGCCGGTCATCGGAACCACAATGTCCGGCTCGATGCCGTGTTCGTGGATGACCCGGTGGCTGGGCGTGTAGTATTTGGCGACGGTCAGCTTGAGTGCCGAACCGTCATCGAGCTTGAAAACGCTTTGCACCGAGCCTTTGCCAAAGGTCTTCTCGCCGAGAATCACCGCGCGGTGCAAATCCTGAAGGCAGCCGGTGACAATTTCCGACGCGCTGGCGCTGCCGAGATTCACCAGCACCACGACGGGGACGCCCTTCAACTCGTCGCCGCCCCTGGCAAAGTATTTCTCCACCGAGTGGCGGCCCTCGGTGGAAACCACCAACTGGCCGCGCGGCAGGAATTTTTCGCAGACCTTCACCGCCTCTTCGAGCAGGCCGCCGGGATTCAGGCGCAAATCCAGGATCAACGCCTTCATGCCCCGCTCCTTGAGCCGGGTGAGCGCGGCTTCAAATTCGTCGCCGGTCTTGTCGCCAAACTCCGTGATGCGGATGTAACCAATGCCGTCCGCGCCGAGCGGAAATTCCTTTTTGCCGTTGATGTCCTTGACCATGTCCATCTGGATGATGGCGCGGGTGAGCGTGAAATCCTTTTCACCGCCGGTTTCCGGGCGCTGGACGGTCACCGTCACCGGCGTGCCCGGATCGCCGCGAAGCTGCTTCACGACATCGCCGAGCGGCAATTTTTCTACGCTCCTGCCATCCACCTTCACAATGCGGTCGCCCGTCGTGATGCCCACCCGGAATCCCGGCGAGTCTTCCATCGGCGCGACGACGGTGACATAGCCATCCTTCATCGAAACCACGAGGCCAAGGCCGCCGAACTGCCCCTCCGTGTCATCCTCCAACTGCTGGAAATCCTGCGCGTCGAGAAATTCGCTGTGCGGATCGAGCGAGCCGATCATTCCCTTGATGGCCGAGTAAGTCAGGCTGTGATAAGTCAGGTTCGTGCCGTCCACGTATTCCGCGCGCACCTTTTGCAGCACGTTGGCGAAAATGTCCAGATTCGCGTCCGCCGAATCCTTTTTCTCCGTCGCGCGCGCCGAACCCAGATAAACCGCCGCGCCGAGAATCAGGTTCAGCGCGAGCACGGCCGCCACCAAGCCAAAAATCAAACGTCGTTTCATAATTCCGAAATCTTAACGCAAAGGCGGGAAGAAGGCAAAGACGGTAGTGGGCTACTTTGCCTTTTTACCTTAAAAAATCTCTTGGGTGGTAGATACTGACCGGCGCTAAATCAAACTCGGCCATCTGTTGGTTTAACTGCGGTGGATTTATTCCCAACAAATGAATGTCAGAGGTGATGAGGGTTGGAATGAAAGCCAACGCGGTTTCGACCAAAATCTGGCCGTCATTCAATTCTCCATCTGGTAAAATTCCAGAAGCCATCAATTTTTTAGCGTTGATCTCGGTTATCCCATGTCCGACGGATATTATACCATTTCGCTTTGATATTCGTAACAATATGTTTGATTTTCTGCATGGGTATGGGATAAGAGGGACATGGCACGTGCGCATCTCAAACTAACGGTCCAACCGGCGCTCAAAGCCGAGTTGGAGCAACGCTTCAAAGCGGCGGACGAAGTCCGGCAACGGCAACGGCTGCAAGCGATCCTGTTGGCGACCACTGGCCGGCACGGGTATCGGGACATTGCCCAAATCGTGGGTTGTTCCCCCAGCACCTTTGCCCTCTGGCTGAACAAGTTTCTGGCTGGCGGCATTGCCGAACTGTTGCGGCGTGAGACGCCGCCGGGTTCCACCAGTCCGATTGGACAACCCCAAGTGCAGCAGGAGTTGATCGCGGGGCTCAAGTCCGGACGCTGGCGCACCGCCGGACAGGTGGCGGCCTGGCTGAAGGAAGCGCATGGGATTAAACGGGCGGCCAAGTCGATTTATCGGTGGTTGGGAAAAGCCAACGGCGCGCTGCGGGTTCCGCGCCCGGCTCACGTATTGCAGAACCCGCCGGCCACCGCCTCCTTCCGCGCCGAACTGGAACAAAGGCTTGAACAACTGGCCTTGCCCAAGGATAAACCCGTCAAGATATGGGTGGCTGATGAAAGCCGCTTTGGTCTTCATACGCAGAGCCGGCGGTGTTGGGCCTTGCGCGGCCAGAGGGTCGTGATCCCGCAACAACAGCGATATGAATGGGAATACGTCTATGGGGCATTGGAAGTGCTCGAAGGCGACGCCCAGTTCCGGTTCATGCCCTCGGTCAATCTGGACTTCAGCCGGGACTTTCTCCGGCAGATCGCCGCCAGCGATCCTGCCGCCGAGCATGTCGTCATTCAGGATCAGGCGGGCTTTCACCCGCGGGCGGGTGATGCCCGCCTGCCCGAACGGATTCACCTGCTGCCCTTGCCACCCTACAGTCCCGAACTCAATCCCATCGAGGGACTGTGGGATCAAGTGCAGGACGTCACCTCCAATCTCCGGCATGAAAATCTGGACGCCTTGGAAGAAACCCTGACAACGGCGCTCCGCCCGTTCTGGGAAACACCGTCCCGCGTGTTATCCCTGATCCATCACTGGCTCCACGCTCAAGCAAACGCTACGCCCTGACTCATTGTTCCGATAATCAGTGAGATCTGGTATTAGGTCATACGGCAGAATTTGCCATCGGCGGATGTTTTTAAGAGCTTCCCATGCGAACGGTTTTGCTGGGTGGTCTGTGGTGGCAATCCGAGTGAGTTCCTGAACTGCGGTCGGTGGCACCGCCAGTCCTTTGCCACGGAAGGTGGCTAAAAATCGTTGGGCAAAAGGTTTCCCTTCTCCGAGGTCAATCAAAACATTGGTATCAAGAGCGAACCTTGGCCGTTGAGGGGCAGGAACCACCATAGATTATTCGCATCCCATCCTCAAATAATTTTGCCCGCGTTTGTTCTGACCAATTATTTGCTTCTTTGCGGACAGAAGCCGCAGCCTCACTTCCCGTGGTTTTGTTGGGATATGTGGGCACACCAGATGCGTTGGGGGTTGGCTTCGTTTGGTCGCTCATAGACGTTGGCTTACCGGATGACCGACCCAATTTATTCGATTTATTGCTCATTGGCAACACCTATTTGCAATTTTTCAACCAGATGTTAAGCAGCTCTCTTGCCATGTTTTAAACCTGTAAAACCCACGTTTTTAAGGCAAATACACTAGTTGCTCATCCCTCCTACCGATAGATCGGACACAGATCGGTCGAAAATTGATCAAACTGGGTAAAACTTTCCCTGAATCTTCAATCTACCGATATGGGGCGCTTCACCCATTAACCCTTGCATCGGTCAATGCCGCCAATTCCTCAAGACTCCAAACATGGTCAGCAATCCCCGCCTCCATCGCTGGCATCACGCGCAACATTTGATGAATCCGGCAGAAATTGTAGTTCATCGCGTAAATCTCCTTTTATTCTTTGCGCACTCTGCGTCTTTGCGCCTTTGCGTTAAATTTTTTGGAGCAGGGCTTCGACCAGCGGCAAATCGCCCGGCACGGTGACTTTCGGATTCGGCTGCGCGCTGGACACAAGCCGGACCGGCTGGCCGATCAATTCGCACGCCGCCGTGTCATCCGTGAAAATCAACATTCCTTGCCGGGCCGCGGAAATCGCGCGGCGGATGACCTCGACGCGAAACGTCTGCGGCGTCTGCGCCGCCCAGAGCCGTGAACGATCCAGCGTCCGTTCAATCAATTTTCCATCCGGAGATTCCTTGATGGTGTCCGTCACCGGCTGGGCCGCGACCGCCGCGCCGGATTCCTCCGCGCACTTGACCGTCGCCGCAATCAATTCCCCGCTCACGCAGGGCCGGGCCGCGTCGTGGATGGCGACAACCTCCGCCGCCGCCGAAAGCGCCTCCAGACCGTTCCATACCGAATCCTGCCGTTCCGCGCCGCCGGTGACGATTCGGAATGGTTTGTTGAAGCGGAATTTCGCCGCCAGCCTCTTGAATTTTTCACGGCTCCCCTTCCGCACGACCACAATGATTTCGCCGATGCAATTCGCGTCATCGAACCGCCGCCATGTGTGCGCCACGACCGGCTGGCCGGCCACTTTCAGAAAAAGTTTGTCCACGCCCGCGCCCATGCGGGTGCCTTTGCCGGCGGCGACCAAAATTGCAGAATTCATTGCCCAAGTCTAAAGTCCAATGTCCAAAGTCCAAAGCCGAAAATCGGAGCGCCGGGCGCTGTCTCGGCGCGAACCCTCACTTGCCGGGACGGCGCTCGGCGTTCCGAAGGCCTACAGTCCAAAAATCCGCCAAAATAATCTTTTTGGGTTGGATAGCATTTGTCCCACCCCGTCGCGTAAGGTTCTCAAGACGCATCCTGTGATTGTCATTCGGCCCATTCGGGGATACGTTGGTGCCTGACCGCTTAACGCGCATGAAAATCACCGACGATTACACTGCCAAACAACGACTGTGGGCGGAAAGCCCGCGCGTCGTCCCCGCGCCCGTTGCGCCGAGGCTGGTGGGCTTCAAAAGCCGCCGTTTCGCCTCGCACGCGGAAATGAACGAGTGGAAACGAACCGTGTTGCTGCAACTCGCGCAACAGTCGCCCGCCAAATGAATGAATTGATTCTGTCTTTCAACGCGGCGGGCGTCCGCTATCTGCTGATTGGCGGACAAGCCATGCGTCTGGCGGGGATGCCCAGATTCTCGATGGACTGGGATTTTTTCATTCCGCCGCGCGATGAGGCCAATTTTTCCAAGCTCAATGAAATTTTGAAGGACGAACTGGACGTTCCAATCGTCCCGCTTGGTTCGCGCGGGGAGAATTTTATCCAAACCTATCAGACGCGCCATGGGGTGCTGCAATTCCACCTCGGACTGCCCGGCGTGCCGCGTTTTGAGGAGGCGGAAAAGGCGGCAGTCACTCGCGAAACCGAAACGGGCGCCCCGGTGAAATGCCTTTCTGGAACACACCTGCTCGCCGCCAAGCAGGCGGCGGACCGTCCGCAGGACCAGGCGGACATTGCGTTTCTCGAAGAACTGAAACGCCTGGGCAAGATATCTTGACTCGCAAATCAAGCCGGTTGCCAATCCAATACTTTCAACTGCACCGTGCGTTTGCCGTTGAACTGGTTGATTTGCGGCGCGAATGCCAGATCAAACTTTCCCACCGGCAGCGACTTTTCGCCGCCATTCCACCAGACGGCTTCGTGCGCTGTCATGCCATCTGTCACCCACATTTTGACGTGCTGCTTTTGCGCGCCCATGCGCTGGAGCGGGCGCTGATGCGAAAGATTCCGCGCGCAAAATTGCACCGCCGGATTCCCCTGCCCCGTTGGTTTCAAACGATCCAGTTCGGCAAGCAAATCAAAATTCATTTCGTCCAGTCCAATTTCGGCGTCAAGGCGCAACGGCGGCTGCAAATCCTCCGGGCGCAAACTGCGCCTGGCAATTTCATTCAACCGCTGGCGCAGCAAATCAATTTTCTCCGGCGCAATGCTCAAGCCCGCCGCCATCGCGTGACCGCCGTGGCGCAGCAACAGGTCGTCGCACTCGCGCAACGCGGCGGCCAGATCGAAACCGGCGATACTGCGGCCCGAACCGCGCCATTCGCCGCCCTCGCCGCCGATGATGATGGTTGGACGGTAAAACTCCTGCAAGACACGCGACGCGACAATTCCCACGACACCGATGTGCCAGAGCAATTGTCCCTCGACGATGACAAAATCCGTCTGCGGATTGAACTTGGCACGCACCGCACCGGACACTTCCTCGACGATGCCGCGCTCGATTTTCTGCCGTTCGCGGTTGCGCGAGTCCAGATTTTGCGCCAGCGGCGTCGCCTCGGCCAAATCTTTGGCGAGCAGCAAACGCAAGGCGTCCTCGGCGGTTTCCAGACGTCCGGCGGCGTTCAGGCGCGGCGCGAGCTGGAAGCCGACTTCGTAAGCGCCGAGTTTCTCCGGCGATTGCGCGGCTTTTTTCAACGCCACAATTCCGGGCCGCTGCGTTTTGTTCAACCGCTCTAAACCGGCGGAAACCAGAATCCGATTTTCGCCGATGAGCGGCACGATGTCGGCAATCGTGCCAAGCGCGACCAAATCCAGCAACGGGCGTAAATCAAATTCCGCCGCGCCGGGCAGGCCGGTTTCGCGTCCGCGTTTGACCAAAGCGTGGGCGAGCTTGAACGCAAGGCCGGCGGAACAAAGCTCTGTAAAGTTTTGAGTTTTGAGTTTTGAGTTTTGAGTTAATTGCGGATTTACGAGCGCAACTGCGGCTGGCGCGGGATTTGAAACTTGATGGTGGTCGAGAACGATTGTGTCAACCCCGCGTGAGCGAAGTGAAGCGATCGTTTCAACAGCCGTCGAGCCGCAGTCCACCGCGAGAAGCAGTGTCGTCGGAAATTTCTTCAAGCAGTTTTCCACGCCGTCGGCGCTCAAGCCGTAACCCTCGTCCATCCGGTTCGGCAGATAAAAATCCACGCGCCAGCCGAGCGGGCGCAGGACTTCGAGCAGCAACGCGGTGGAGGTCACGCCGTCCACGTCGTAATCGCCAAAAATCACCAGTGATTCGTTCTGCTCGCGGGCGCGGAGCAATCGCCCGATGGCGGCGTCCATGTTCGGCAGCAGAAACGGGTCGGCCAGATTTTTCAGCCGTGGCTGGAGAAATTGCTGAATGGCGGACGGCTCGCTGAAGCCGCGATTGAGCAGGCATTGGGCGAGCAGCGGCGATATTTTGAGTTGCGACGCCAATTGACCGGCAAGGAGCGGTTGCGGCGGCGCGGGCGACCAGCGGAATTTCATAAATGCGTTGACCCGTTAAATTGTTGCATCGTTGAAACGATTAAACGATTCACGATTCAACATATCAACGTTTTACTTCTTTCGCGGCGGGCGGCGGCAACGGACAGCGCGACGGAAATCAGAAGGATGGCCGCCACCACCAGCAGCGAGAGGCTGGTCGGAATTGCAACCTGCAGCCATCGCGGCGGATGGTCGTGCGGGTCAAGCAGCATTTTCGCTCCGATGAAGGCCAGCACGACGGACAGGCCGATTTTCAAATAACGGAAGTATCCGAGCGCGCCAACGAGCAGAAAATACATCGAGCGCAGGCCGAGGATGGCGAAGACATTCGAAGTGAAAACGATGAAGGCCTTGCGCGTCACGGAAAAAACCGCCGGCACGGAATCCACGGCGAAAATCAAGTCGGTGGTTTCCACAAGCACCAGCACCAGCGCCAGCGGCGTGAGGGCCAGTCGGCCGTCGAGCCGCGTAAAAAATCTCTGGCCGTCGAAATTGTGCGTGACGGGGAATAATTTCCGCACCAGCCGCAGCACGAGGTTTTTTTCCGGTTGCACCATTTCCTGTTTGGAGAAAAACATTTTAGCGCCGGCAAATACGAGGAACGCGCCAAAGACGTAAAGCACCCAGTCAAATTGATGGATGAGCGCCACGCCAACGGCGATCATCGCGCCGCGCATGACCAGCGCGCCAAGAATGCCCCAAAAAAGCAGCCGGTGCTGGAATTCCGCCGGCACACGGAACCATGCGAAAATAAGCGCGATGACGAGGATGTTGTCGAGCGAGAGCGACAGCTCGATGACGTAGCCGGTGGTGAACGCCTCGGCGTCCGCGCGTCCGCGCCAGAAAACCATCGAGCAGGCAAACGCCAGGGCCAGCGCGACCCACAGCGCGCTCCACGCGGCGGCCTCCCTGAATTTGACGGCGCGCGCCCGGCGGTGAAACGCGCCCAGATCGAGCGCGAGAAAAATCAAAACGCAGGCGATGAAACCGATCCAGTGCCATGGCGTGATTTCAACCGGGTCCATTTACGATTTATGATTGATGATTTATGATTTGCCGGCGCATTGCTTGAACTTCGGACAATCATCAATCATAAATCGCAAATCATAAATCTTTTTTTCAGGCCTTTGGCGGCGAGGCATTCTGCATCGTCACCGCCGACGCGCCGATGTTCGGGCGCTGGCCCTTGTGCCACCACAGCACGAACGCGCTGGCGATGTAGATGGACGAATAGGTGCCGGTGATGATGCCGATGAGGAACGTGAAGGCGAAATCGTTGATATTGCCGCTGCCGCCGAAAATGTAAAGCGACCCGGTGGCCAGAAACACCGTGCCGGATGTGATGATGGTGCGGCTCAAGGTCTGGTTCAACGCCGCGTTGATGACTTCCTTGAACGTGCCCCTCATGCCGAGCTTCAAGTCTTCGCGGATACGGTCGAAGATGACGACCTTGTCGTTGATGGAAAAGCCGATGATGGTCAGCACCGCCGCGACGACGGTGGCGTTGAACTGGCGTCCGGAATCGGTGACGCCGTTGGCGATGCAATAGCAGCCGATGGTCAGAAGCACGTCGTGAACCACGCCGACGATGGCGCCGACGGCAAATGAAAACTCGTAGCGGAACGCGACATAAACCAGGATGCCGAAGAGGGCCAGCAACGAGGCGATGATGGCCGAATTCCGGACATCCGCGCCCACGGAAGCGCCGACCTGCTGGCTGCCGCGC
The DNA here is from genome assembly GCA_964475285.1 of uncultured Bifidobacteriaceae bacterium. Taxonomy (GTDB): domain Bacteria; phylum Verrucomicrobiota; class Verrucomicrobiia; order Limisphaerales; family UBA11358; genus UBA11358. The sequence goes on from CAYYWB010000066.1 coordinate 11,020, forward strand.
CATTGGAAACGCGCCTGCGGAAATTTTTCAGTCAGCGCCTGCTTCACCTTGTCCGCCGAACCGCCGGAGCTTGTCACGCGCAGGGTTTCGGTGCCGCCCGCCACGTCTTTTTGATACTGGATTTGCGCGTCATTCTCGTTGATGGCGACCATGGCGGCGCGAAGTTTGTCCACGTCCATCTTTTGCGCAAAGCTGAACGTCGTGCTGTCGCCGCCGCGGAAATCCACGCCGAAAAGGGCCTTGCCACGCGTGACTCCATAGCCGAGCGAGAGGATGACGAGCGCCCAAGTGATGATGAACAACATCTTGGCGGCCCCCATGAAATTGATATCTGTGGCGCGGATGAGATGAAACATTCCAAGCGACTTCAGCCAGTTCCGGTCCAGCATGAAGTCGAAGATGAGCCGGGTCACGACCAGCGCGGTGAACAGGCTCGCCGCCACGCCGATGGTCAGCGTCACGCCGAAGCCCTTGATTTCGCCAGTGCCCATGAAAATCAAAATGACGGACGAAATGAGCGTGGTGACGTGCGAATCGAAAATCGTGCCGAACGCGCGGGCGTAACCGGCGGCAATGGCGCCGCGCAGCGATTTGCCCTTGGCCAGCTCCTCGCGGAGGCGCTCGTAAATCAGCACGTTCGCGTCCACCGCCATGCCGATGGTGAGCACAACGCCCGCGATGCCCGGCAGGGTCAGCGTCGTGCCGACCGAGCACATGACGCCGAGCAAAATGATGATGTTCGTGATGAGCGCGATGTTCGCCGTGAGACCGGCCACCCGGTAATAAATCAGCATGAAGAGTGAAACCAGAACGACGGCCCAGACGGATGCCTGGATGCCGCTGCGAATCGAGTCCTTGCCCAGCGTCGGGTCCACGTCGTAGGAATAAACGGGATGCAACGGCGCGCGCAGCGGGTTTTGAAGCACCGCCGCGAGCTTTTGCGCCTCCTCCGGCGTGAAATGGCCGGTGATTTCGCCCCGGTTGTCAATCTCGCTGTTGATGCGCGGCGCGGAATAAAGCTGTTCGTCCAACACGATGGCCAGCCGCCGGCCTATGTTGTTGCGCGTGACGTCGCCGAACCGTATTCCAGCGGCGTCGGTGAGTTCGAATTCGATGATCGGCTCTCCCAGATTGCCGCGCCCCATGCCCGCGCTTTTGACGATGCTGCCGGAAAGGCCCGCTTCCGCCTTCTTCTTCACGACGACGATTTCAGGCGGCGAAGGTTTGCCATTTTGCGGCGGCTCAATGTGTCTTAGAACTTCATAACCGGGGGGAATGGGTTGAAGAATCTGTCCGGTTTGTTCATCAACATATTGCGAACTGTCCTCCTTCACCAGACGGAATTCGAGAAACGCCGCTTTTTGGATGTTCGTCGCCGCGCTTTCCTTGTCGGCTTCCGACAAACCGGGCAACTGGATCAAAATCTGATTGCCGCCCACCGGCTGGATGACCGGCTCGGCCACGCCAAATTGATCCACGCGTTTGCGCAGCACCTCGACCGCCTGCGACAGCGCGCCGGACGTGTCCACCGTCCGCGCGGCGGCGTTGGTGTCGCCGTTGGCGGCGCTGGCCGCCAGCGCGTTTGTGTCCATTTCGACGAGGAACGCCGTGCCGCCCTGCAAATCGAGGCCGAGCTTGATCTTGCCGGAGGCGT
>CAYYWB010000067.1:0-12663 GCA_964475285.1 uncultured Bifidobacteriaceae bacterium
TCCACGCCTATTGCGAGGGCTACGGGTTCGAGGGCTACATCTTCCGGTTCGTCTCCATCCTCGGCGAGCGCTACACCCATGGCCATGTTCTGGATTTTTACAAGCAATTGCGCGAGCATCCCGAAAAATTAAAAGTGCTCGGTGACGGCAGGCAGCAGAAATCGTATCTCTACATCGGCGATTGTCTGGAGGCGATGCTGCACGTCATCGGGCGCGGGACGGCGCGCAAGTCGAAACACCACGTCGAAACCTACAATCTCGGCACGGAGGAATACGTGCAGGTCAACGATTCCATCCGTTTCATTTCCGCCGCAATGGGCGTCAAGCCGAAACTCGAATACACCGGCGGCAACAAAGGATGGGTTGGCGACAACCCGTTTATTTTCCTCGACACGAAAAAAGTCCGCGCGACCGGCTGGAAGACGACGCTGACCATCGAGCAAGGCATCAAGCGCACGTTGGAATGGCTCCAGCAAAACCAGTGGGTGCTCGAACGCCGATGAAAATTGTCGTCCAGGGCCTCTGGCATCTCGGTTGCGTCACCGCCGCGTGCAGCGCGAAACATTTCACTGTCGTCGGACTGGATTTTGACGCGGCGAACGGCGTCAAATTGAACCAGGGACAAGCGCCGCTGTTCGAGCCGGGCCTGAACGAACTCATCGCCACCGGAATTGCCGCAAAAAGACTTTCGTTCATGACTGATGCGAAAGCTGCGTGCGCCAATGCCGATGTGCTCTGGCTTTGCTACGACACGCCGGTGAACGAAAATGACGAGTCAGACGTGGAGTCGGTCCTGGCAAATCTCCGCAAGGCGCTGGCGCACCTGCCGAAAGGCGCGCTTGTCCTGATTTCCGCCCAATTGCCCGTGGGAACCTGCGCGAAGCTGGAAAAGAAATTCCCGCAATTTCATTTCGCCTGCTCGCCGGAAAATCTCCGGCTCGGCAAGGCGCTTGACTCGTTTGAAAAAGCCGAGCGCGTTGTCGTTGGCATCCGCGACGACACGAAGAAGGCATTGCTCGAAGAACTGTTCGCGCCGTTCACGCCGCAAATTTTGTTCATGCGCCCCGAATCGGCGGAAATGGTGAAGCACGCGCTGAATTCCTTCCTCGCTCTGTCCATCACCTTCATCAACGAAATCGCGCGCCTCTGCGAACACACCGGCGCGGACGCGAAGGAAGTTTCCGCCGGATTGAAAAGCGAGCCGCGCATCGGGCCAAAGGCGTATCTCAGCCCCGGCGGGCCGTTCGCCGGCGGCACGCTCGCGCGCGACGTGGTGACGCTCACGAAGATTGCCGTGGCGAAGGGTGAAAAGATTTCCGTCATCCCGGCCATCAAGCAGAGCAACGATCTGCATCGCGGCTGGGCGTTCCGGCGGCTGGAATCGCGCCTCGGCGATTTGCGCGGGAAGAAAATCGCCATCCTCGGCCTGACTTACACGACCAACACCGACACGCTCCGGCGCAGTGCGGCGGTGGAATTGTGTCAGCAATTATTGAAGGCAGGCTCAAAACCGGTCGCGATTGATCCGGCGGTGAAGATTCTGCCGCAGGAATTGAGCAAGGTTGCACTCGCCGCCGATGTTGCCGCCGCCCTGGATGGCGCGGACGCCGCCGTTGTCTGCACCGAGTGGCCGCAATTTCGTCAGGCGGATTGGCCGAGAATTGTTTCGGCGATGAAACAGCCGGTTTTCGTGGACGCCAACCGATTTTTGGAAAAAGAATTGAAAAACATCACCGGCGTCGAGCACCTTTCCGCCGGACGCAAATGAAGCCAATCCAACAGGAACGCCGGCCTCCGGCCCGGCTCGATGCGCGAATCAAAATTCACGCCGGGTCGGAGACCGGCGCTCCGCTTTTTGCATGAAACTGAAAAACATCAACGCGCTCATCACCGGCGGCAGCCAGGGACTCGGCAAGGTCATTGCCGGGCATTTCCTGCGCGAGGGCGCGAACGTTGTCATTTGCGCCCGAAACAAAAAGGAACTGTCCGCCACCCGCGACGAGCTGGCGAAGAAATTTCCGGAGCAAAAAGTTTGCGCCAGAACCTGTGATGTTTCGGATGAAAAACTCGTGAGCGGACTCATCGCGTTTGCATTGCGCGAACTCGGCTCGCTTCAGGCGCTCGTCCTGAACGCCGGCATTTACGGACCAATGGGGCCGACGGAATCCGTTCCGCTCGACGAATGGCGGCAGGCGATGGAAATCAATTTGTTTGGCGTGCTGCTGCCATGCCGCGCAGCCATTCCGCATTTCAAGAAGGCCGGTCGCGGGAAAATCATCGTGTTGAGCGGCGGCGGCGCGACGAATCCGCTGCCGAACATCAGTTCCTACGCCGCGTCCAAGGCCGCCGTCGTCCGGCTCGCGGAAACCTTGGCCGAGGAATTGAAACCATTTCGCGTGGACGTGAACGCGATTGCGCCCGGCGCGCTGGCGACGCGGCTGGTGGATGAAGTTCTGGCCGCCGGACCGGAAAAAGTCGGCGCGGCCTTTTTCGAAAAGAATAAAATTTGGAAGGAAAAAGGCGCGGTGCCGCTGGAACTCGGCGCGCGGCTGGCGGTGTATCTCGCCAGCGCGGAGAGCGACGGAATCACCGGCAAGCTTATCAGCGCGCAATGGGATCCGTGGGAGAAATTGCACGAATTCAAAAGCGATTTGAACGGCGACATTTACACCTTGCGCCGCATCGTGCCGAAGGATCGCGGCAAAAAGTGGGACGACAAATGAATTACGCCATCATCGGTTGTGGATTGATTGGAAAAAAACGGCGGGCGGGTCTGCCGACCGGCTCGAAGCTTGCCGTTGCCTGCGACACCAATTTGTCGCGCGCGGAAGAACTGGTGAAAACTGCCAAAACCGGCCGTGCCGCCGCCGATTTCAAGCAGGCCGTCGCCGATCCGCAGGTGGACGCGGTGATCGTGGCGACCGTTAACGCCGCGCTCGCGGAGATTTCCGCCGCTGCGATCCGAGCCGGCAAACACGTTCTTGTGGAAAAACCGGCGGGCATTTCCGTGAAGCAGGTTGACAAATTGATGGCGCTCGCGAAAAAGCACGGCGTTTGTGTGCGCGTCGGCTTCAATCATCGTTATCATCCGTCCTTTCTCAAGGCGCGGGAGATTTTTGATTCCGGCGTGATGGGCGAATTGATGTTCATCCGTGCCCGTTACGGCCACGGCGGGCGCATCGGATATGACAAGGAATGGCGAGCCGATCCAAAACTTTCCGGCGGCGGCGAATTGATTGACCAGGGAATCCATTTGATTGACCTGGCGGGCTGGTTTCTCGGTGGGTTCGAAAAGATTGACGGCCATGCCGCGACATATTTCTGGAAGATGCCGGTGGACGACAACGCATTTCTGGATTTGCAGACCGCCAAGGGCCAGACGGCGTGGCTGCACGTCAGTTGCACGGAATGGAAAAATCTTTTCTCGTTCGAGATTTACGGACGCCACACGAAGCTGCACATCGAAGGACTTGGCGGCAGCTACGGCGTCGAGAAATTGTTCCACTACCAGATGAAGCCGGAGATGGGGATTCCTGACACGAAGCTTTACGAATTTCCCGGCGCGGATGAATCGTGGCGGATTGAACTGGCCGAATTTGAACGCGACATTCAATTGAAGCGCACGCCTGACGCCGGGTTGAAGGAGGCTAAGGCCGCGCTCGCGATCGTGGAAGAAATTTATGGAAACGCGGCTCCGGGCCGTGTGTGATTGCTTTGCTGCGGCTTGCGCCGGGTTGCCTGTGAAAGCGCCGTCGTCCGTCAATTGCTCTTCGTCTGATAAAAACCCTCGTAAATAGCCTGCGCGCAAAAGGCGTGTCCCTTCGGCGTCAAATGACCGGTGCCGCCGACAAAATACAGGCTGCGGATTTCCTCCACGTCCAGATTCTTCCGCCGGATGGTTTCGCCCATGGAAACAACCGGAATGCCGTTCGCGCGCGCCCACGCGGCCACGGCGCGCTCGGGGCCGGCATAATCATAGTCGCCGATGCGCGTCGTCCAGTCGCGTCCGCGCTGCGTGTCGTAAAAGATTTTCGGGAACACGGCGACCGTGACGAGCCGGAATTTCATGCCGTGGCTGTCGCAGACATTTTTGCATTGCTGCAATTGCGCGAGAAGGATTTGCAACGCGCGTCGCGCCGCGGGTGATGGATTCACCGCGTAAGACGCCGGGTTGAACCCGTTTGGCAGCGCTCCGTGCGCGATCAGTTCCGCCTGCCGCCCCCCCTTGTGCAGGTTATCGCGCAGGGAAATCGCCAGTTGCAGGATCATGCAATGGCTGCAGATGATTTGCGGCAGCGTGACCAACAGCGAGCGGCTGCTGAATTCGAGGCCGTCGTTGAACATTTTTCGGGCGGGTGCGCTGGCGGGATTCAAGACCAGTTTGCCGTCCGCATCCAGATCGTAGTAAATGTATTGATCCGCCGGGACAACGGCCAGTTCCGGCACGGCCTCGCTCACGTTGGCGCCCATCGAGACGGCCACGATGGCCTCCTGCGGCTGGAAATGGCGCCACGCGTATTCCAGCACGTCAATCGAAAACGCCGGGCAGGTGCCGTGGTTGCCCAGCCCGAGCACCGACCAGTCCGGCGACTGCCGCTTGAGCAGCCTCTGCAAATCGGCGGCCTGATTCTGCGTGCGCAACACCTCCACCGCCTCCACCTGGCTGTCGCCGACGAACGCGATTTTGCGCGCCGCCTTCAAATCGAACTCCGGATAATACCAGCCGAGGCTGTTGCGGATGCCGTTGCCGCGGCCCTCCGATGTCCAATAAACGCGGGCGTAAGGCGCCCTGGCCTTGACGTTCACCGCCGGCAAGACGCCCAGCCACGCCGCCGCCTGCAACACCAGCTCCACCAGCAGCAGGCCGAACAGCACGGCAAAAATCTTGAACTTCAATTTCAGCGGAAATTTCCAGCCCGCCGCGATGAAAAAAAACGCCCCGGCGAGCGCGCACCAGATGGTTTTTGAATTCCAGAGCGGATCGTCGTGGAGGCGCAGATTGTCGGCGAACAGCCCCGCGAAAATGACGGACAGCGCCGCAAGCGCGAAAAACAGGTTGCGCAGGAGGCGGTTCATGCGGTTTGATCCGGTCGGTGACACGGCTGGATGCTAAAAAAAATCCGGCCGGTGACAAGAACGAGTTGAAAATTGTTATTGGGTGGACGCAAAAAATTTCACAAGTTAAGTCATGCACTGTGTCATCGGTTCGGGGCCGGCGGGAACAGCCTGCGCCAAAGCGTTGCTTCAACGCGGCGCGGAGGTGCTGATGCTTGACGCGGGACTGGAGCTGGAACCGGAGCGCGCCCGCATCCCGCGGAAACTTGCCTCGACCAGTCCCTCGCAATGGCCGCGCGAACTCGTTGAGGAATTGAAAAGCGGCATGAACATCTCCGCCAGGGGCCTTCCGCAAAAACTCGTCTTCGGTTCAAATTATCCCTATCGCGAAGCGGAGCAGCACGCCGCGTGGAACGGGCGCGGCGCAAGCGTGCGGCCTTCGCTCGCGCTGGGCGGTTTCAGCGCCGTCTGGGGCGCGGCGATGCTGCCGTATCACGACGCCGACATTGAAAACTGGCCGGTGAAAAGCAGGGAGCTGGCGCCACATTACCGCGCCGTATTGGAATTCACCGGACTCGCCGCGCAGAAGGACGACCTCGACGAAATTTTTCCGTCGTATTGCGAAAATCCCGCCCCGTTGCAACCAAGCCGCCAGGCAGTCTTGCTTCTGAAAAATCTCGGGCGCCACCGCGACGCGCTGCGCGAATCCGGCTGGAGTTTTGGCCGCGCGCGGCTGGCCGTCCGCGCCGCCGGCAATTCAAAGGGTCCCGGTTGTGTTTATTGCAGGCTGTGTTTGTATGGCTGTCCCTACGGCTGCATCTACAATTCCGCCGACACGGTCCGGGAAATGCGCGCCGGACCGCGCTTCAATTATCAACGCGACGTCATCGTGACGGCGCTGCGCGAGCAATCCGGCAAAGTCCTCATCGAGGGGCTCCACCGCCAGACGCGCAGTCCGCTGGCGTTTGAAGCTGGCCGCGTCCATCTCGCGGCGGGAATCGTGCCGACCACCCGGATTCTGCTGCGTTCTCAAAACGCCTATGACCGGCCGCTTCGCGCGCGCGACAGCCAGTATTTCGTTTTCCCGCTCATTACGGCGTGGCGCGCCAGGGACGTTCAAGCCGAAATGCTTTACACTTTGAGCCAGATTTTCATTGAGTTGAACAATCCGAAAATCAGCCGCCGCACCGTCCATTTGCAGATTTACACCTACAACGACATCACCGCGCAGGCCGTCCGCAAATCGCTCGGCCCGCTGAAAATGTTCGCCCGGCCCATCGGGGAGCGCGTTCTGATTGCGCAGGGTTATCTGCATTCCGACGATTCGCCGGAAATTGAAATGACTCTGAAGCGCGACGGCGAAAAGGATGTTCTGCAATTGGACGCGAAGCCGAACCCCCAAACGCGGCGCGCCGTGAGACGCGTCCTCGGCGAATTCATGCGCAACGCGCGGCAGCTCGGCGCGGCGCCCGTGCCGCCGATGCTGCAAATGACGCTGCCCGGCCAGGGCTTTCACAGCGGCGGCACGTTTCCCATGCGCGCGGAACCGGGCGAATTTGAAAGCGACCGCCTTGGCCGTCCGCGCGGCTGGTCGCGCATCCATGCCGTTGACGCAACGGTTTTCCCGAGCGTGCCGGCGACGACCATCACCCTTCCCGTCATGGCCAACGCGCACCGCATCGGCTGGGAGGCCGCCGCGCTGGATTGAGTTTGGAACATGAACCCGCCCCGCACAAAATGAGCAACGCGATGAACAAACCCGTTTGCGCAATCACCGGCAGCAACGGTTACGTGGGCGGCTGCGTAAAAAATTATTTCGCGGCGATCGGCTGGGAAATTCTGGAGCTGACGCGCCGGCCAAGGCCCGGTTCGCGCGCGGTTCACTTTCAACTCGGCGGCGGCATTTCGCCGGGATTGCTGTCCGGCGCGGCCGCATTCGTCCACTGCGCCTATGATTTCCAGCCGCTGCGCTGGCCGGAAATCCGGGCGGTGAACGTGGAAGGCTCGCAAAAAATTCTGGAAGCCGCGCGCGCCGCCAAAATTCCAAAAATCATTTTCATTTCGAGCATCAGCGCGTTCAGCGGCTGCCGCTCGCTCTACGGCCGGGCGAAACTGGAAATCGAAAAATTCGCGCTGGACCAGGGCGCACTTGTGATCCGGCCCGGCCTCGTTTATGGCAGCGGGCCGGGCGGAATGTTCGGCAAACTCGCCGCGCAAATCCGCAATTCATCCGTGATTCCAATGATTGGCGACGGCTCACAAATCCAGTTTCTCGTCCACCACGAGGATTTGTCGGCGTTCGCCGAAAAATTCGCCGCCGAAACGGTTCAAATGCCGCCTGCGATTTTGACGGCGGCGCACGCGCGGCCCTGGCCGTTCAAAGAACTGCTGATGGAAATCGCGCGCGGATTGGGCAAGAATCCGAAATTCATCCCGCTTCCTTGGCGGCTGGTCTGGCTGGGATTGAAGTCCGCAGAAATTTGCGGCCTGAAATTGAATTTCCGCAGCGACAGCCTGGTGAGTTTGATGCATCAAAATCCGTCGCCGGATTTTTCACCGAACGCCGGAGCCGGCCTGGTTTGCCGCCCGTTTGAAATCGAAGCGCTGCGGCTCTAATTTTCCACCGGCACCGGCGGTTTGCGCGTCGCGGTAATCGGGCCTGGCGCTCGTGAAAAAGCTGGATCAGAAGGCCCGGACGCCCGGCACATGGCGAGAAGCCGCGAAATGTTTACTGCCACATCAGGAGTTTCAGGATGTCAATTGGGTGCAACTGCCGCCAATTGCGAAACGGATGGTTGGAAAACGAGGGCTGGTGGTAATCACCAGCCCGTTCAGGCAATGTCACGGTCTGAAGTTTTTCAACGCTGCCGTTGGCATGGACACGGCTGATGGTGATCGTCCGCGGCAGCTCGGCTGGATCGGCTTGTGGGAAGTGACCTGAAACTTCGTAGACTGTCCCTTCGGGATAATGATGTTGCTGACACCAGCGTTGCGCAAATATGACCGCATTCGAATCGGCCATGACCAAATTGCGTTGCGAATAGTAAACCTCGGCTCCGCGCACGTCACCGGTAAGAAATGCGGGGCCGTTGGTGGAAGCCGTCGCGCGAATCAACCCGCCCAACCGTTGTTGTTCGGCCGTCCGGATGTAACTCCAGCCGCCAGGCATGTCGTAAATTCTCACGAAGACTGCCACGGAAGCCAGTCCTGCCACCACGCTCAACGCGAAAATCCGGGAGGCCATCCGGCGGCGTCCGAGGGTTCCCCAGGCAATTAAAAGCGCCAGCAATTGCACGGCTTTGAGGCGGTCATAAGAATATGGCGCCGCGTGGCCGGCCATTAAAAAGTTTTCGGCGAGTCCAACGATCCAGACAGTGAAGATCACGGCAAACGGATTGGCGATAAAGGAGGCTTCCGCGCCACTTGCCGGAGGGGATTTTGTCCGGCGCAACCGCCAGCGGATGGCCAACACGGCCAATCCGATCAGGGTGAACAAGCCGAAGGAATTGAGGTAAAGCATCGGCAGCACTATTTTCGGCGCCATGCCGCCGCGTGCCGAACCTCGAACCATCAGATCGCGGAAATAATCATGCAGAGACATGACGGTGGAAAACCATCCGATCAAACACAAGCCGCCCAGCAGGCAACCCAAGCCGATCGCGGTTGCCGATTTTAGCCCCCGCCCGTCTCGGTTCCTCCAAAACGCATGCAAACCGATGGCGATCATCGCCAGGTTTGCCAGATACGGTGTCCAATCGGCGAGACAACTGACAAAGGCCAGCAGGAACAGCAGCAGCGGGCGCGGATAAAACAGAAAGCAAATGAGCTGAACCGGCAGCAGCACCGTGTAAAATTGCTGTGCCCACAAATTGATGCTGTGGCTCTTCAGACATTCCGGCGCGGTCATGTAGATGACCACCGTCATTGCCGAAGCCATGAGACAATCGGCGGATTCAAAACCGCGCCGGCGGGCCGCGAGAAAAACCAGGCCGGCCAGCGCCACCGTCGCCGCCAGCTGCAAACACAAGTTATAGCATCTCAATCCGAAAACCGACGGCCCCGCTCCGAATGCTTTCATCGCGAAATACGGCGTCACAAACGTCAGCGGCGGCGTGCTGGTGTAAAAATAATTTCCCAAGCTGTCCGCCGTTTCCGCTCCGGGATGGTCATCAATGAATTTGTTGTAACTGGCGCCCAGTGTGAAAATCGGCAGAAAATGGTGTGTCTTCCAAGGCGTCTGCTCAAACGCCAAATCCGTGACCAGGATGTGGGATTCCGGCTCCTGCCCGTCCAAGCGCCCCGCCAGCGGGCGGGTTTGGATGAAATGAAGGCGGGCCAGCACCGAAAGGACAGATACGGAAAACACGATCAACAGGATCCAGCGCATCGCCTTTGACTTGCCGGGCGGCGGGCTGGTTGCGTTTTCCGAATTCATCACAGCCTAGTTTCCCGGCGGCATCGGCGGTTTGCGCGTCGCGGTTTTCAGGCCGAGCGCGCTCATGAAGAAGCTGGAAAAAATCGTCTGGATGCCGAGCACGACCAGCGTCGCCGCCGGAATCAGCCGCCGTAAATTGTCCTCCGTCGAGGGCAGCATCCCGTAATCCGCCTGCTTCCAAATCCAGACCGAGCGCGCCAGCAGCACGGCTCCCGCCAGCAGCACGGCGAGGCCGAGCAAAATGCCCTTTTCAAGCGTGAAAACCTTGAAGACGCGCGTGAGCTTTGGATCGTCGGGCAAAAGCCCTTCCGCGATTGCAAACACCTTGACGAAAAACGCGAACGCGACGAGCTGGAAACCAATGGTGATCGTCATGCAGGCGACGGCGAGCGTGCCGACGTTGAACAGCACGCCGCCGATTTGAAAATTGCCAAAAGAAAGCCGCGCGGCGAAAACAATTCCGAGCACCGAGAGAAAAATTCCCGGCATCAGAAACAGCCAGCGCGGCGAAAACAGCAGCATGAAGCGCAGATGCCGCCAGCCGTCGCGCCACGGCTTCAAATGCGGCGGGCGCGACCGCCCGTCCGGGCGCAGCGTGACGGGCACCTCGGAAATCTTCAATCCCTTGAGCGTGGATTTGATGACCATTTCCGACGCGAATTCCATGCCGGTGGTCTGCAAATCCATTTTCTCGAACGCCGCCCTTGTGAACCCGCGCAGGCCGGAATGAAAATCGTGCGCGGGGCATTTGAAGAAAAGCCGCCCGATGAACGACAGCACCGGATTGCCGAGCCAGCGGTTTTTCCACGGCATCGCGCCGGGCAGAATGGTCCCGCCGCCGACGGGCAAACGGCAGCCCATGACCAGTTCAAAACCTTCCCGGAATTTTTTGACGAAACCGTCCGCCTCGGAAAAATCGTAGCTGTCGTCGGCGTCGCCCATGAGAATCCATTTGCCTGCCGCGGCCTGCACGCCGCCGCGCAACGCGCTGCCGTAGCCTTTTTCCGCCACAGACACGACGCGCGCGCCGGATTTTTCGGCGATGGCTTGCGAACCGTCGGTGCTGCCGTTGTCGGCGATCAAAATTTCGCCGCGCACGCCGGCACGCTGGATTCCAAGCCGCGCCGATTCGATGCAGCGCGCGAGCGTTTCCGCCTCGTTCAGGCAAGGCATGAGAATGGTCAGTTCCACGGGTTCGCTCACGCTGTAAACTTACCCAAAACGGCGGCGATTTGGCGAGTCCGGGTTTTCGCTCATTGCAATTTGACGAGATGCCAGTCGCGCGGCCCGGCTGACGCGCGGAGGGTGAGCGGAATGGTCTGGACAACCTGTCCGTTCATTTTTTTCAACCAGTCGTCGAGCGAGCCTTTGAAATAAATGTTGAAGGCGCTGTCGCCGACGAGGATGTATTCCACGCCGAGCTGCTTCAAATCCGCCGGCGTGTCCTGCGGGCAGACGTGTTCGATGCGCCGCGAGCCAAACGGCCGCCACAACGCCGCCTCCGGATCATCCACTGTCACCAAGCCGAGCACTTTTAGTCCCTGCGGCAGCGCGTCGCGGGCGGGCGCAAACGCGTCCCAGCGGTTGCCATAGACCGAATAGACCGTTTCGATGCGCGCCAGCAAGGTGTTCTTCACGGCGTTGGCGTGAACTTTTCCAAGAATTGTTTTCACCGGGAACAGCGGGCGCGCGGGGGAAACCGCCAGCGTCACCAGGGCAATGGCGAAAACCGCCATGCCCGCCAGTTGCCAGCCGCGCCGCCGCACCAGCCGCTCATGTCCGGCGCACGCAAGCAACGGTGGCAGAAGCAAAAGATAAAATGGCGTGAGCTCCCGGCCGATTGCCACAAAGGTGGATTGTGTCATCATGACGGCCAGCGAAATCACCGGCGACCAGCGGACGCAAATCTGCCAAGGCGGACTGCCGCGCGGTTCGCGCCGCTGGAAGGCGGCGGCAATCACGCTTGCCAGCAGCAGGATGGACAGGCCGAAGCCAAAACCGGCATTTTCCTCCACCTGCATTTCATCAATGTGAAATGTGTTTCCAGGATGTTCCATCACCCGGTCCAGCCACGGTCTCCAGGCCGCCGGCAGATTTTTTTCCAAAAACCGGTTGCACGCGGCAGCCGCCGGAAATATCGGCGGGACGAAATTTTCCTCGGTGATGAGGCCCACGTTTGCGACGGCTTTCAACGCCGGATTTTCCCGGCGGGACTGGACCAGTTCGCCGCCGGTCCAGTCGCCGGAAAATTTCAAGTTCAAGGCGATGGTTGGCAGGATGGACGCAAACGCCGCCAGCAGGCAGACTGCAAACGTCCGCGCCGGCCAGCGCCGGGCCAGCTTGAGCGACGGCAGCACCGCCAGCGCCCACGGCAGCGCCAGCGCCATGTCGCCTAATTTGGAGCCGGTCAGCAGCGCCACCGCCAGAATGGACGCAAAAAAATCGCGCTGCGAACCGGAAATTTTTGCGCGCAGCGCGAAATCCACCGCCGCCAGCGCGAACACCGCTCCGAACAGGTCGTTGCCGATGCTGCCCGCCTGCAGCAAAAATCCATAACCCGTCGGCGCAATCCACATCCAATGCCATGCCACGCGCCGACGCACGCCCAACCGCATGAACACGCTGAACACCAGCCCCGGCAGCAACAGGAACGAAACAATATTGATGAGAAACAGAAATCGGTCGGTTTTTAGCAAGGCGATGAACGGCGCGGAAACCCATTCATCGCCGCAGGCGCGGGCGTTGAGCCGCACGAAAATGGTGTGAATCCAGTGCCATTGATCCGCCGCCAGCCAGTGCAAAACGCGCGGGAGACGATATGCCAGCGCGTCGTAATTGGTCGGCGGATACAGCGCGCCGCCCAGAAACGCCAGCGCCGCCAGAATTGAAAACGCCAGCGGAAACGGGCGGCGGAAACGCCGGCGGCATTTCGACCAGCGGATTTGCGGCAGAATTTGCGCGGAATTTTTTTTCCGCCAGACGAGGAAAACCACGAACCAGACCGCCAGCACGACGGCATAGCCGCGCGCGTTCAGTTCATGCAGCGCGGACAACGTCCAGCCGGCAAGATTCAGCCACGCGCAGAACCAGACCCAGATGAGGACGGCGGCGGGCATGGGCGGTCAGAGGAAATTGTATTTGAAAATGCACCACAAGGCGTGGACGCCGTCGCG
>CAYYWB010000068.1:0-12566 GCA_964475285.1 uncultured Bifidobacteriaceae bacterium
GTAATTCATCACGCTGCTGCCGTAGGCGATGCCTTCGCCGATGGAAAACAAATGGAACACGTCCGCCTGCACCGTCTGCGGCAGGCGCTCCACGCGCATCGTCGCCTGCCAGTCCGGGTCGCTCAAACGGAACGCCGCCTGGATGCCCGCAAGCGGTTTCGGAAAAAAGGCCGTGGCGATGTCCGTCAACGCCTGCGTGCGCTCCGCCGTCAACCGGAAGCCGCTGTCCGCCGACACGCCGACAAACCCCCGCACGGTTTTCGCCTTCGCCACCTCAATGCGCGGCAGCGTCCAGTTCGTTTCGCCGAGCGATTGGTTCCGTTCCAGCCGGAGCTGGATCACCTGCCGGTCGGAAACCGGCTGGCCATAGACCAGCCGCAGTTCCGCGCCATTGTGGTCCGCCGTCTCGCCCGTGAAATAGTCGCTCAAGCCTGACGCCGTCAGATTGGCGACGGCGTAGCCTTTCGGAATGTTCAGCAGCAGTTCGCGCAACGGCGCCTCGCGGATATCGAGTTCGATTTCCGCGTCCACAGCGAGTTCGTTTTCGCCGAGATTGTAGGCGAGCACCTGCGACACGCCGATTTCCGGCAAAATCTGGTCCGCCTGGATTTTCAGCGCAAAATCCGCGCTGGAAAAACGGTAGGCAAAACGCTGGCTGCCCGTCGCGCGAAACACGTTTGCCTCCGGGAACTGCTCCGGCGAAATCTGCGACAGCCCGCTCGCCTGCGCCACTTCCAGCCGCACCGCGCCGTCGTTCACGATGCGGAACGTGCCGGCAAACCGCGTCGCGCCTTCGGGCTGCACCTGCATCGCGTCCGCCGTTTGCGGGAACGCGCCGAGCGGCGTCTGCATCTGGACGAAAACCGTGAAGTCATCCTTCTGCGGCTGGTTGAACTGCACGACCAGCCGGCGGTCGGCGGAATTCGTGCCGGCCTCGACGTTCCACGACAGCACCGCGTCGCCCTGGACGCGCGTCACTTCGCCGTCGCCGTGCAGCCGCAGCACGAGGCTGTTCATCTCGCCCTGCATGATTTTGCCGTTGAACAAATCCGCCTGCCGCATCAGGCCGGGGCTGACGCTGATTTGCGAGGTCATTTCGGCGGCGTAAAATAATTTCCCCTCGGCCTCCGGGCGCGATTGTTTCCACGCAAACTTCACCGAGCCGTCCACAGGCAGGTAGCTCGTGAAGTTGGTGCCGCTGCGCTCGGGCCGCACGGCGCTGGCGAATTGAAATTCCGTGTCCGCCGCCAGCCCTTGCAGCACGACCGGCTGCAATGCGCTCGTGGCGACGCGAAAATCCACCGCGCTCCAGTCGTTGCTCTTGGTGACGGTGGCGTTGAAATGGACCTCGATTGGATAAGTCCCGCCGCGGTCGAACGTCGCTACGAAGCGGCCCCGGTCCGCGCCCATCTGCCATTTCTGGCGCGCGTCGAGGCTGGTAAGCGCGACCGGGCCGGAAAGCAGTTCCAGCGTGCCGCCCCTGGCGTCCTCGACGTTGGCGGTGGCGGTGAGCGTGAACGCCGCGGCCTCGCCGCCGAGATCGCCGGTCAGCTTGAAATCCGACAGCGTGATTCCGCCCGCCGCCGCGCGCGACGCGGCCAGGCAGAGCAAAGCGCAAAGGAATGAGGTGGTGATTTTTGTTTTCATAAAATGGGTTGTTTTGACAATCTTCGGGTTTACTACTTTTATGGATTCCCCGCGCGTTCATCCAGATATTTGAGGATGTCTGCGTCAGAGCTTCCGTTTGGCAATTTGAAATGGTCTTGGAGCAATTGAATAATATTTTGCCGGCTTTGATTGTCACTTCGCATTGCTTTGCCCAAATAAGCAAACGCTTCTGGCTGGTTTGCAAAAGCGAGTTCCTCGGCACAATCAAAGCGAATCTGCTCATTCTTGGATTCCCGCATGGCCCGCATCAGCAATGGAATCGAATCGGCTCCATACGCTCTGCGCAGTTGATAAGGCAGGTTGACGTCTTGTCCTTTGGGTTCCAGAAGAATCTCGCCCAGACGGTTCAAATCGCGGCGATCCCCCTGCATTGCGATATAATTCAAAGCTTCACCGCGGACGGACTGGTTCGTTGACAATTGCCACAACCAATCACGGTGCTGGTCTGATTTCACCAACGCAATTGCTTCCACAAACGGTTTCAAAGGTTCCGCCGTGTGAAAACTCAATATGTGCGGAATTGCTTCTTGGATGGCAGCGTCAATTTTCGCCGGAATTTTCGGATGATCCGCCCATGAATAGGCGCGGAGAAATTCCAAAGCACGTAGTGCAAGTCCCAAATCTTGTCCGGAATCCGACTTCAGGCCGGGCAGGATTATGTCAACAAGATCCGCCGCCACAGGTTGAAATGTGACGCGGGCGGACTGTAAATAATATACAAGCTCAACATTGAGTCCCTCTTTCAGCAGCAGCGGAATTACGTGGCGTTGGGCTTCTGGAGTAAAATAGGAAAGACTTTCCACAACGTATGATGGCACATGGAGATCGGAATCATGGGCATGTTGCAGGAAAATCGGCAGGATGTCATCGGTTGGACTTGCGAGCAGGGAGGGCAGATAATCGCCCACCAACAATCCCGGGTCATGCGGGGCGTTTGTTTTCATCATCTCAACCCACTGGCGCCTTTGTTCCACCGTCGAAGGTCGCACCAGAAGCGGGGTCCAGTCCGATACGACCATGGGAGGCTTTTGTTCTCCAAAAGCGTCAGCCACAAGAAAACGCACCTGATAGTTGCCCGGCTGATCAAAGTGGTATTGCAAGTGCAATGGAAACCGGCCGGTGGGCGATGTGGCGGGCGCGGAAGAACCCATAAACAGGCCGTTCCACGGACCACAGGTGGCATCCGGTTTGGGAAGCATTTTGCCCTCGCGCATGACTTCAAACGAAAATGCATCCCCGAAACAAGCGGGGCCACCGGTGAAAGGATATCGTATGTTCGACTGGATCAAATCATACGGCTTGCCCGGCGGCAATTTGACGTGAACCCACACTGGCAGTCCCGCGTAAACCGGCTCGTCGAAAGACAGGATGTTGGTGAGAGTCGCGGCGTGCGCAACGGCATGGAAAAGCGAAGCGCAAAGCAGCGCGGCGACGATTTTTGTTTTCATAATTCAATCAGTTTTAACAGTTCCAACGACCGTCAATTGTCAGGCGCGCGTCAAACGTTTGTAAAAAAGATGTGAGACAGCGGAATAAGACGTAGCGCAGATTTTTAATCTGCTGTATCGCCGAGTTGCACTCGGCAGAGCTTCCGATTGCCGTGAGGCGCTATTGCAGGCCGTCAGCGCCCAGAATGCAAGTCTGCGATGCGGCAGGGTGCGACTCTGCGCTACTGCTTGCCTGCGACATCGGCTTTGCCGTATTCTATGCCCATGTTCCCGGCCGGGCAGAATCCTCAAGTGGAGCGCGTGAGATTTGAGTTGCGCACCACGGGTGTCAAGCCGGAGGCCGCAAATCCGTTGCGTTCCGGCATCCATACACGCGGCTACCTGCCTCATGTGAAGCGCGAAGGTGCAAGTTATTTCGTCACGTTCCGCCTCGCCGATTCCCTGCCCAAGGAAGTCCTGCTCAAATATCAGTCCGAGCGGGCTGAACGCCTTCACCGGTTCCTGGCGCAAACCGACGCGATTAAAAAATCCGGCGGCAAACTTCCCAATGCTGAATCGCCGGACGAAATTGAGCGGGACTATTTCCGCAAGCTGGAATCGTATCTGGACAAGGCCGCCGGCGCTTGCTGGCTTAAACGACCGGAGATTGCCGAACTGGTTGCGGATGCCTTGCAGTTTTTTGCCGGCGAACGTTACCGGCTGGATGCATGGGTGGTGATGTCGAACCATGTTCACGCCGTGCTGTGGCCGATGCCGGATCATGCTTTGAGCGGGATTGTGCAAAGCTGGAAACGATTCACATCGCGCGAAGCCAACAAACGACTGAACCGCACCGGCGAGACTTTCTGGCAGCCTGAGACGTTCGATCACTGGATTCGGGATGATGTTGAACATGCGCGGTGCTGTCGTTATGTGGTGGATAATCCGGTGAAAGCGCGCCTGTGCGCCGCGCCGGAGGCGTGGCAATGGAGCAGCGCCTGGCGCGGAACGAAGTAACGCAGATTTTTAATCTGCCGTATCGCCGAGTTGCACTCGGCAAAGCGCCCGACAGCACGACAACCTCCCAACTTTTCCAGCCGCCGCAGATTGCAAATCTGCGATACGGCAGAATGTAATTCTGCGCTACGTCTTTGCGACGCTTTCGCCGACATTGAGATTTGGTTTTTCATCGCTTTCATCTCCCTGAAAGGCTCTTCGCCTGGCGGATCATCCATTACAATTTAGTTGCCATTTGTCGGCGGTGTCTTGGCAATTACGGCCACCTCAAAATCCGGCCCTTTCACCGGCTGGCCTGCCGCGACATCCAGTTTCACGACTTCGCCGGAAAAAACCACCTGCCATTTGCCGTGGTCGGGCGGCGACACATGAAAGGTGTATTTCCCGTCATCATCCGTGCTCGTGTCTTGTTGATACCACAAGTCTTCGTATGGCAACCGCAATTCCACTTGAGTTCCCGACACCGGTTCCAACTTCCCGCCGGCCATGCGTTTCACGGTTCCGGTGACGGTCAGGCCGCGTTTCAAGACCGCGTCCAGTTCCGGCG
This sequence comes from uncultured Bifidobacteriaceae bacterium, assembly GCA_964475285.1. Taxonomy (GTDB): domain Bacteria; phylum Verrucomicrobiota; class Verrucomicrobiia; order Limisphaerales; family UBA11358; genus UBA11358. The sequence continues at coordinate 4,660 of CAYYWB010000068.1, forward strand.
ATGGGTTGGTGATGCCGTAAAGGAAAGTCGGCGCGTAACCGGGTTTGTCGCAGTAAAAGTCAAACCGCATGTCCGCCTCGCTGACGGGCACGACGAAGCGGCCATCTTTGTCCGTGGAATATGATGGCATCAGACCCAAACGCAGCTCGCGCCGCCAATTCCCGTTGTCGAGTTTTTCCAGGCCGCACATTTGTATTTTCACGTCGGCCAGCGGCGAACCTTGTTCGTCTTTCACCATTCCAACAATGTTGCCCGCCGGCTGGGCGGCGAACAGCTCCTGCCCCGCGAAGAGCAACGCCACGCCCGCCGCTTTCCACCAATGAAGTTTCATTTTTGTTTTCATTGGTCTTACTTCCCCGATTCCGGCTGCCTGTATTTTTCGTCAAAATCTTCCGGTTTTAGCGGCCGGCCTTGCCAGATTCCGCGGTAGTTGTAGGCCGCTTTGATGGCGTTCCTTGTGGTTTGACTGATTCCCAAATCCGGATCGTGGAGCAATGCGTTCAAAACCCTGACACCTTCATCCGTTCGATTGGCTGCAAGCGCGTAAATTGCCTGATCTCTCGCTGGACTGTTCGTTTCAGTGGCCAGCGCAATCAACCGCAGGGTGTAGGAATCGTCGGCATACTGCTGGGCCATCAACGCGCCGGCTTGCCAGGTGTTCGTGCTGTCCGCCGCTAGGGATCGTGCGATAATCGGCATAATTTCGGCTCGGTTTGTGCATCCGTAAGCAGAGAGAATTTGCTGCATTCCGTTGGCCAAACCGCAGTTCGAAGCGGTTGCGATGACCGCTTGTTTGACTTCCTCGGCGCGCGGAATGTAGAACAGCAATGCTTCGGATTCCCAAAAGCCCTGGCTGGGTTGATACATTGCGTTGAGCAAAGCCGGGACGGCGGCGGGGCTGCACGTGAACATGAGCTGCTTGACCAATGAATCCATTTGGCTTTGATACCTGTAATCCTTGCTCACAACCAAGGTGGCGATTTGATTGGTCAAACCGGCAATGTAAGCGTCCATTTCTTCCTCGGTGCGAGGCGACACATCGACGGCAATTGGGGCCGCGGCGATGGGGATGGAAGTAATGAATGGGCCCGAACTGACTGCGGGATTGTTTGAGACGACTTCGGCATGGTAAGTTCCGGTCACCTCATACCGCCCCGGCCCTTTGATTAACACCCAGCGATTTAAGGGAATTACTTTGGTGAAAGACTCGCCCGGTTTCAGCGTTGCGTATTGAAAAAGACCGCCGCCCATCCAAAATCCTTCGGCATTGGCGCGCGGATCAGGAACAGCTTCGCCCGAACTGTTCGTGGCAACAAGATAGTATTCAGGCATCCGGCCGCTCCGGTCGTAAGTGCGGTTGGGATATTTGTAGTCGTTCGTGCCGGTGTTGGTGATGCGGAATTCAATGTCAATTTCGTCGCCGTCCTTCACGACATCATTCGTGCAGCGAATGGACAGCGACAGCACGGGAGCAGAAGTTGGAGTTTCGGGCAAGGTTGAACGAGTTTCCGGGAATGGCGATATTCCAGCTCGTGCCAGGTTGCGAAGGTCATTGGCTTTATTGATTCCAGCAAGCTTTCTCGATTCCTCGACGGTCAGCCACTGGCCAAACACGGGATTTTGATAAGATGGCGGGCGGTTGGGCACGCCACTGTCGAAACGCTCGTCTATGACCATCGTCCCTTTGCTTGGCAGCGGAATCAAAGTGGTCCGCGAGCAAACCGGGCGAATGGCCGTCACCTCGACTTCCACGTGTTTGATGAGCCGGTCGCCTTGGAACTGCTTGAAAACAAAACCTGCGGGAAACAACATTCCGCCCACCGTGTTGGTGCCGGTGATGGTGTAGATTGCGTTGGGGAAATAACGGACTTCCCGCGGCAAGGACCCCGGCCCGTTCAAAAGCTCCCAATCCGCGCTGACCTTCCCACGATTGCCAAATACGGACGAGGCAGCCCCAGCCGACGCCCGCCAGTCATAAATTGGAGTCAACTGGTCCGAGTTCAAGCTTGGCCAATAACACTGGGAAGCAAACATCAGCCAAAGATGGCCGACCACCGAACTGTCCTGTTCACCCACTGGGATGTTGTTTGATTCAATCTGACCCATCGTCCGCCCAAAACCACCAAGTCCGTGCGTGCATTCATAGATTTCCGTTCCGTTCGTGGAACCAATTTCCCGAGCGACGATGCCTCCGATTTCATTGGTTTCGGTTGTTGCGATCATCCAGCCGCAATCCCGGACATAAACCGTGAATGAAGCGGAGGCGTGGAGATTGGTGCCGTTAAACTGAATCATCGTCTGGTTCACCAGCCCATCCACTTCGTATTCGTGGCCGGACGAAGAAGAACGAGTTTGGACTCTCTTCTCCGCATCTTTCAGAGCCATCAGACCTTCCTTGTTCTTTGCGTCCATATCAGCGCCCCGGGCAACAAGCAGTTCAACCACATCCATTCGTCCGTTTGCAGCCGCTGAATCCAAAGGGGTCCTGCCGGCATTGTCTTTGGCATTGACGTCCGCTTTGCGGTCCAGAAGCTCCTTGATCACATTGGTGAACCCTGCGCTGGCCGCGTAATGCAATGCCGTCAAGCCAACATTGCTTCGGCTGGTGACCTCTGCTCCGTTTGCGAGCAGCAGTTCCGCTATGGCTTCGTGGTTCGTATCCGTTGTTCTTGCGAAAGGGCTGGCACTGTCGCTAAACGCCAGGGCCACCTCCAACGGCGTCATCCCGATCCTGGTCTTGACGTTGACATCGGCCTTGTCGTCCAGCAGCAATTTCACCACGTCCAAGTGGCCGTTTCGCGCTGCAAAATGCAAAGCCGTCCACCCACTACTGTCTGTGGCGGAAACCAAATCGGGGTTGGCTTTGAGCAACGCTTTGACCTGTTCCAAGTCGCCACTCTTGGCCGCGTCATGAATCTCGCCGCCGAGGGCAAGGTTGCCCCATACCAGTGCGCCGGCAGTGAACAGAGTCGCAATTAATGTCTTCATGGTTCTGTGCCGGGCGCCGACCAGTCGCTGGTGGCAATGAGGTTGGTATCCATCTGTCCAAAGCAACAAGCCGGAAGCCGGATGACAGAATGATGGATGGCAGAACGATAAAAAAATTCCCATCATCATTCTGCCGTCAATTATTCTGTCTTTGATTCTGTCTATGTCCCGTTTCATTCTGTCATTTCCCTGAAAGGCTCTTCGCCTCGCGAATCATCATTTCCAACTGTCTCGGCCGCTGGTCCGCGCCGTAAATTTGCGGCACACCGCTCAAATCCCGCAGCAGCTCGTCCGTCGTGACTTCCTGCGCGAACGGGCTTGCCGCCAGCCATTCGGAGAACGCGCTGGCCGTGCCCGCCAGACGCATCGCCGGGCTGGATTGCTCCAGCGCGGGCACGTTGCCGTCATAAGGCACCGCCCACGAATGCTCCTCCACGTCCATCGTGCCTGGAATCTTGTAGCGCACATAAACCGTCGCCACCGGGCCGATGCCGTCCGGCTTGATTTCCACCGTGTAAAGCGCGTTGCCCGCCTCCTGCGCGGCCACCTCGGCGGCGAGCACTGAATTGTCGCGGAACTGCTCCTTGGTGAGCTGATGCTTCGCGTAGCCGATCTGCCGCCACGAAGTCACGCGCTGCGGATTGAATTCCACCTGCACCTTCACGTCCTGCGCCGCCACCTGCAACGCGCCCGCCAGCTTCGCCGCAAATTCCGTTCCCGCCTCCTCCGGCGTGTTGATGAAGGCGTAACGCCCGTCGCCGTTGCCCGAAAGTTCCGCGAGCATGGTGTCGTCGTAATCCTCCCAGCCGATGCCGAAACAATCGAGCGCGATGCCCTGCTTGCGGAAGGATTCGACCTTTTGTTTCAGCGCGCCGGGATCCACATTGCCGAGATTGGCCGCGCCGTCGGTAAGAAGGACGACGCGGTTCGCTCCATTGGCGAGGTAATGCCGAAGGGCAGTCTGGTAGGCGAGATTCATGGCTTCTTCGAGATTGGTGCCGCCTTCCGGCGTGATGCCGCCGACGCGATCCAGCGTTTCGCCCGCCTTGTCGCCGCTCACGCCGTCCGCCCACAGCCGCGCCGTGCGCGCGAACGTCACCACGCTCACGGTGTCCTGCGGATGCAATTGCGCCGCCAGCACGCGCATCGCCTCGCGGATGATGGCCACGCGGTCGGCGCGCTCCATCGAGCCGGAAGTGTCCAGCAGCAAAACCAGGTTCAATGGGCGGCCCGCCGCGCGGCCCGCCGCCGCCGTCTTGATTGAGAACCGCAGCAGGTCGCGGTTCTGCGCGAACGGATACCGCGCGCGCTCCGATGCGAACGCGACCGGCTGGCCCGCCGCCGCCTCCGGGTCGCGATAATCAAACGCGTTGATGAATTCCTCGCTGCGGATGGACGCCGCGTCCGGCATTTTGCCCTTTTGCAAACTCGCCTCCGCCAGCTTGAACGACACGTCGCTGACATTCATCGAGAACGTGGAGAACGCATTGGTGCTCGTCAGGATTTCCGGCTGCGGAATCGGCGCGTTTGCCGGCGGCTTTGGCAATGGTTGGTCGGCTTGCTCCATGTGAGAATTGGCTTGTTTCTCAACATTAGTCATTTCTGTGGTCGTTTCCGGCTTTTTCATTTTGCGCTCTATATTTAAAATTGTTGCGACCTCCGGCGACACGGGAGTGTGGTCGCTTTTGCGAACCCAAATAGGCTCCGGATCAAGCTTGTGAGGCGTTTGTGCGATAAGTTCATAATCGTCTAAATTCGGCTGTGGCACGAGCGGAGGCGATGCAGGCTTGGGAGCAACGCGGTCTTCTTCCTGTTGCTTCGCCGGCAGCTGGAGTTGTTGCTGCGAAAGAGTCGGAGAAGGAGGGTTGTCAAGGCTGGCCAAAACTTTGTTGATTTGAGCTTCGGTTTCTTTGTCTGTGACGACGACCAGATTATGAGTGACCGGATCCACCGAAATCTGTGTCGCAACAAGCGCACCGTTGCCACCGCTGCCACCGCCACCGCCGCCATTTCGAGTCTGGATCGCGCCGTTCTGGTTGTTTTCGCGTGCGTAGTTGTTCGCAAACATATTTCGCAACACTTGCGCCGCCTGATTCGGATCGGCATTATTCAATTTGGCAACATAAACCTCCTGGTCGCGGTAAGACTGGATGGTTCCCTGATTAGTGATTGTCAGCGTGCCGTTGTTGACCACGGTTCCGCCTGAATAAGTATTTGCGCCGTTCATCGCCACCGCGCCGCCGCCGGATTTGGTCAGTTGCCTATATTCTTCCCCAATATTTTTCGTCCCATTTCCAGTCGAATAGCTGTCGTCAAAAAATCCTTTGATATCTGAATTGGCACCAAAATTAGAGACAAAATTCGAATCGTAACTGTAATATTGGACAGTTGTGTTACGGCGATATCCCTCCGCTATTTCCGCCGAGTTTCCTGGCGCTCCGGGGTTGAAAGTCTGGTCAAGTGCGCCGGATGAAGCGGGAGCCGTTGTCGGAGCGGTCGCGCTGCTGCGGCGCTTGTCAAACATATCGCCCGCCATCAGCATATCGCCCAGCACCGGCACTTTTTCTTTTTCAGCGGCAACTTCGCCGGCTTGGCCTCGGTAAAATCCTGCCTGGTCGGCAGCCTGATTTTGCGCGGCGGCAATACTGTCGTCTGTGTCGAAACTATCGCCCGCAACTCTGGAGCCGGTTGCGGCTGCTGTATTTCCCGGAAATTGTCCCATCGGATTGGCGGTGCCAACGACGTGTTTAATTACTGGCACTTCCGTCCCATTAATGCTGGTGGTGCCAGCGACGACGTTAAATTCTGGAACCAACAAACCTGTTTGAGGATCAACCACCTGGACGGGGCCGGATAATTGAGAATAGCTGCTTTGATTTCCGTAACCGTTCGCTTGATTTTCCGTTCGCGAACGGTCTGCGCCGGAATCGTTCAAAGCAACCGATGTGTCGCCCGGATTTGCGCCTATCACAGGCTCTGCAATTCCAAATTGATCCACTCTCTTGTTAAGAACTTCGCGAGCTTGGTCGGCAACAGCGAGCGTTGCACTGCCGCTAATATTACCAGCATAACCAGCGATGGTCGCCTGCGGCCCATAGGCACCGGCGTAATCGGAACCGGCAGCGGGTGCCGCTTCTGGCAACCCAGTGGTCGGATTGATGAGCGGACCCGGAGTGCTGGCGGCAACCCCATCACCGGCACTCGCACCACCGGCACTCGCACCACCGCCGCCGCCACCAAAACCACCACCACCACCGCCACCGCCGAAGCCGCCGCCGCCAAAACCACCACCACCGCTCGCACCGCCAACGCCCGCGCCACGTCCGCCGCCGCCTCCGCGACCGCCGCGACCACCTGCGCGACCAGCGCCGCCACGTCCGCCGCCGGCACCGCTCCCGCCAGCCGTTCCGGGGAGGTTGACAACTCCTGCAATTCCTGTGGTTGGCGGAAGGTTCGGAGTGTCGTATGCTATCGCGACTTGGTTCTGAATGTTTCCGTTATTCCTGACAACTGTAACTGTGTTGCCGGATGAATCGGGAGATTGGACTCCTAAATTCCAGTTGGCCGACGTGTCCACGAAACCTTCAACCACTCCGCCGGGCGAAAGCGCGACGCTTGGTTCCGCCGGAGCTTGTGGCAATGCCTGATGAACAGCACCGACCCAACCATCTCCTGAATTAACAGCAGCCGGTGCCGGTGATTCAGGCATCACCGGCGCGGCAGAGGCAGTGACAGCCAACTGCGCTGAAGGAACTGCCGCACCGCCGTTGAAAGCAAATTCCGGCGGTGGTTCCGTTTTGGGCAGAACAATTTCCGTCGTCGTCCCTCCTGCCAAATCCAGTCCCAGCCGATTTTGGGCGACAACTGGCGGTGAAACTGTCGGCGGAGGCGATGCGACGACTGGTAACGGTTGAGTCGCCTGCATTTGAGTCCGCCGGGGCATTACCGGCCCGCCACCGGGCAAGGCGTTTGGTGTCGTGTTGAGAGCGATAGCTCCCCGTTCGGCAGAATCAGCCGGAGTGTTCAAGTCGAAACCGAACCGCACCTGGTTATTCTCCGCGAGTTGTAGTTGTTTTTGGCGTTCAGCCTCGCTCAAAACCGTAAGTTTTCCATCTGACGAATATTGGACCACCTCGCCGCCCGCTCCGCCGGAAGGCAGCTTCTTCGCCAAAGAGCCTAACAATTTTGCGTGCCCGGCATCAATGTCCGCCGTGACCGGCCCGGACACCCTGCCGACGTCATATTTTTCACCCGCGATGGATTGGGGAAAGTCCTTGCTCAAATATGGCTTCAAATCATCCATCGTGGCGACGGCATCGCCGGGTTTATGGTTCTCCTCGGCCCACACGTTCTTTGCCAAATCGAGCTGCTTAAGATTGTTGACGATGGAAGTTGATTGCGCCTTGCTCTTGGCCCTGGCCAAAGCCGGCAGCAGCATCGCCGCAAGCACCGCGATGAGGGCGAGGGCCACCAGAACGGGAATGAGCGACGGCATTTCAATCCGTTTGAGCCAGAACAATTCCCTCACCTTCGGGCGCGGCGTTTTGAAATGCGCGAGCAGTTTTTCCCGCCGCTCGCCGGAAAGTTTCAGCGCGGCGCTTTCCGCCGAATCCGATTCCGCCGGCTTGACGGAGACTTCGCGCACGATGCCGATGGTGCGCTTGAGCTGTTCGTATAATTTCGCCAGCCCGGCGTCGTGTTCGATGGCCCAGCGCAGGAGCCTGGCTTCCTCCTCCGGCAATTCGCCGAGCAGCAGCGCGGTCAGCTTCGCCTCGATTTCCTCGCGTGATGGTTTGTCCGGGTTCATGGCACGACCCCCGTTTTCGCCAGCTCGGCGGCGATGGTTTTCAGCGCGCGATGGAGGATGAAGCCGATGTTGCCCGCCGTCAGCCCCGTCCGCGCGGCGATGTCCTTGTAGG
>CAYYWB010000069.1:0-12482 GCA_964475285.1 uncultured Bifidobacteriaceae bacterium
GAGGGCGGCTCCGGCGGCGCGCTCGGCATCGGCGTGGCCGACCGCGTGTTGATTTTGGAAAACGCCTATTACTCGGTCATCAGCCCGGAAGGCTGCGCGGCGATTTTGTGGAAGGATCGCGACGCCAAGGCCAAGGCCGCCACCGCGCTCAAAATCACCGCGAAGGATTTGCTCGGACTCAAACTCGTGGACGAAATCGTGCCCGAACCGCTGGGCGGCGCGCACACCGACACGGCGGTCGCCGCGGCAAATCTGAAAACGCATCTGCTCAAGCATCTCGAAGAAATTCTCGCGCTGCCGGTCGCCGAACGGTTGAAAAAGCGCTACGAAAAATTCCGCTCACACGGGCACTTTCACGAAAAAGTTGAGCCGGTCGGAAATGGTGTCGTTCCCACCGCCGCACCCGTTTAATCCACCGTGCTGTATCCATTCATTTTTCAGCCCATCCTCAAGGAACGCATCTGGGGCGGACACGAGTTGGAACGGCTCTACGCCAAACTATTGCCGCCCGGCAAATTAATCGGCGAATCGTGGGAAATCAGCGACCGGCCCGGCGACGCCAGCGTCATCGCCAACGGCTCGCTGGCCGGCAAAACCCTGCGCTGGCTCATGGAAAATCATGCCGGTGAAATTCTCGGCGGCGCGAAACCGGCGGCGGAAGGCCGCTTCCCGCTGCTCTGCAAAATTCTCGACGCGCGTGAAAAACTGTCGCTGCAAGTTCATCCACCGGCGGCCAGGGCAAAGGAACTGAAAGGCGAGCCGAAAACCGAAATGTGGTTCATCGCCGACGCCGCGCCGGACGCAAGCTTGTATGTCGGCCTCAAACGCGGCGTGACGCTGGCGGAATTTGAGAAAAAGATCGCCGATGGCAGCGTGGCGGATTGTTTTCATCGGATTCCGGTGTGCGCGGGCGACGCGATGTTTCTGCCCAGCGGCCGCGTCCACGCCATTGGCGACGGTCTGGTGATTTTTGAGATTCAGCAAAATTCCGACACGACGTATCGCGTGTTCGACTGGAACCGGGTCGGGCTGGACGGCAAGCCGCGCGAATTGCACATCGCGCAATCGCTTGCGAGCATAGATTTCAGCGACTTCGAGCCGAGGCTGGTCGAAACAAAATTCACCGCTGACGGAAAAATCCAGAAACGTCCGCTGGTGAACGACCCGCTGTTCAACGTCGAAACCTGGAAGCTGAATTCCGGAGCGGGAGGTTTGCTGAAGCCGAAAAAACTGCAAATCGTCGCGGCGACTGGCGGGAAAATTGAAATCAAGAGCGGAACAATTTCAGTGAATTTAGGCGCGGGGCAATTCTGCCTGATTCCAGCAAGTCTGGAGCGGATGAAAATCCGGGCGCAGTCAGACGCGGCCTTGCTGCGCGTCGAGGCGAATTAAATTCTTACCACAAAGTGGCAGGTGACGGCTTGTGATTCTTTTGCCGCAAAAGGTTCCGGGCAATTTGTTCGCGGATTTGCGTTCTTTGGGCGGGACTTGAGGCCGCAAGCTCCGCGGTATGTTTCATTTCCATTGATTCCGGCGACGAGGCTTTCTGGCCACGCAGAAATCTTCGATGGCCGTCCGCCACAAATCCATTTTTCATAAGTTGGAATCAATTCAACGACAAATCATCCGGCATTTGCGCGAGCAGCTTGTTCTTCCAGCCGCCCTTGCTTTTGATGATTTTCTGCCAGAGTTCTTCGGGTGGCGTCTCGAACACGAGTTCCAGCGACGCGGGAACCGTCAGCCACGATTTTCGCTTCATTTCCATTTCAAGCTGGCCGGGCGACCAGCCGGCGTAGCCCGCGAACAGCTTGACTTTTTTCACCGGCGAAAACGATTCGCCGATTTCCAGCAGATCATCGAGCGAATGGCCGAGCGCGAGGTTCGGAAACACGTTAGCGTCGGGGATGAAATTGTCGGAGTGCAAAAAGCTCAACGCCGTCGGCTGCACCGGCCCGCCGAGGAACAGCGGCGATTCCCGGAGCGCGTCGGGCAGGTCGGCCACGAGCACCTCGCCGACCTTGTTGCCGGCGGAGCGGTTCAGCATCAGGCCGAACGCGCCCTCGGCATTGTGTTCGCAGACGAGAACGACCGAGCGATGGAAAAACGAGCCGCTCAAACCGCCGCCATCCAGCAGCAATTTGCCTCTGAGAAATTTTACCGGCTCGCTCATTGCCGGAGTCAATTTGCACCAGAAATGCCCGGCTGGCAAAAAAGAAAAGCGCGGGGAATTTCTTCCCCGCGCTTTGAATTCTTCAAAACTTGGCGTTCTTGGCGCCTTGGCGGTTACAAGGATTTGACCTTTTTCACAATCGCCGCGGCGTCAATACCGAAATACGCGAGCAGTTCCTCGGCCTTGCCGGAGCGCGGCACGCCGTTCACCGCCAGCTTGTGAACCTTGATGCCGTCGGCGCTCAATTCGCCGGCAACCGCGTCACCGAGTCCGCCTTCGGGATAATGCTCCTCGACGGTGATGACGGTGTTTTTCGTTTTTTGCGCGGCAGCGAGAATTTCCTTTTTGCCGAGCGGCTTGATGCTGTAAGCGTCAATGACCGTGATGCCGATGCCTTCGGCCTTCAGCGCGTCGGCGGCCTTGAGCGCCTCATGCAGCGTCATGCCCGCCGCGACGACGGTGACCTTGTCGCCGGCGTTCTGGCGCAGCACTTTCGCGCCGCCCACCGGGAATTGTTCGTCGTTGCTGTAAATCACCGGAGCCTTCGGGCGCGAGGTGCGGAGGAAATTAACTCCCTTCGCCAGCGCCATTTGTTCCACCATTTTTTCCGTGCTGACCGCGTCGCTCGGATACAAGACGACGCTGCCCACCACCGCGCGCATCATCGCCATGTCTTCCAGGCCCATTTGGGTCGGGCCGTCCTCGCCGATGCTGACGCCAACGTGCGAGCCGGCGAGCTTCAGATTCGCCTGCGAAATGCCCGCCACACGAATCTGGTCGGCGGCCCGGGTGAAAAATGTCGCAAACGTCGAGGCGAACGGCACCTTGCCGCGCGTGCCGAAGCCCACGGCCACGCCGACGAGATTTTGCTCGGCGATGTAGCATTCCGTGAAGCGTTCCGGGAATTTCTTGAAAAATTTGTCCGCGTAGGTGGAATTTTTCGTGTCGCCGTCCATCGCGACGACGCGCTGGTCCACCCCGCCGATGCGGGCGAGCGCGATGCCGTAGGCTTCGCGGGTGGCGACTTTGTCGCCGATTTTGTAAGCGAGCGGCGGATAGCTGGCCGGTGCGGTGTTGGCCGGCGCGGGCAACGGATTCGGCGTGGGGATCGGCACGCCGACGCCGGATTTCGCGCTCGGTTGAAGTTCGGCGACAGCCTTGGCGGCTTCGTCCTTGCTCAACGGTTTGCCGTGCCAGCCGTCCAGGTCCTGCAAAAAGGAAACGCCGGCACCCTTGTAAGTTTTGGCGATGATGGCGAGCGGTTTGTCGTCGAGGCCGATGCCGCTTAAGACCTCGACAATTTCCTCGATGTCGTGGCCGTCAATCACTTCCACGCGCCAGCCGAAGGCGTCAAACCGTTTTGCATAGACGCTGACATCATGGCCGAATGCCGTCGCCTGGCTCTGGCCGAGGCGGTTGTCGTCCACAATGGCGATCAAATTGTTCAGCTTGTAAATGCCGGCGAACGACGCGGCCTCCCAGACCGAGCCTTCGGCAATTTCGCCGTCGCCGAGCAGGACGTAGGTGTTGTAATCCAGCTTGTCGAGCCGCGCGGCGAGGGCCATGCCGGCGCCGACGCTCAAGCCCTGGCCGAGCGAGCCGGTGGCAATGTCCACAAACGGCAGCCGCAGCGTGGGATGGCCTTCGAAGTTGGAATCAAATTTGCGCAGCGTCAACAAATCGCTGGCCGGGAACAAACCGGTTTCCGCCCACGCGGCGAAGAGCAGCGGCGCGGCGTGGCCCTTCGACAAAATGAAGCGGTCGTTGTTGTAATAGTGCGGATTCTTCGCATCGTAGCGCATGTGGCCGAAGAACAGCGTGGCCACCACGTCCGCCGCCGAGCAGCAGGAAGTGGGGTGGCCGCTGCCAGCAGCGGTCGTTGAAGTGATGGAATGGATTCGCAATTGGTTTGCGATGCCCTTCAAAAGTTCTGTGTCAGTTTCAATCATGGAACGCAGAGTCTAGCCGGACGGCCGCAAAAGCCAAGAATGAAAATGTGTTGAAACAGCGCAAGAAAGATTGGCTCCAGAGGCAGGGCTCGGAGATTGGATGACCCGTTTTGAAACAGAAGTCACCAAGCTTCGCTCAACCGGCAAAGATGACCATAAAACGCGAGCCGGAATTCGTGCAAAAGAAGTTCGGATATACAAATTACGGCAAATGGAATCAGCCAAAGATTGGGACGAACTACTCATTTTTGTAGATAAAGAATTGGGAGCGCAACAACCGCAGCCACGGTTGCCCCCCGTCCAAGGGATGCCAAACTCACGCCATGCTTTCGCAGGTAGCGACTGATGTTTGGGATTGCCCCCCGTCCAGCCCGCCGGGCGGCTTCAACGATAATCAGTTTTCTCAATTGGTAGCTGGTCAAACCAGTTTTGGGCTGGTTAATCAAATAGTCCGGCTTGGGCGGCAGCTTCCGGGAATCAAACTCTGATTTTCGCATCGTTCAAACGGGTTTTGTTTTCGGCTGGTTAAACCAATTTTATGTTTTAATCAATGCCAAGTTTGTTTAGAAATGACGCGGCACCATGCAATCAGCCACGACCAAACCAAAACCACCGGCGAAAAAATACCGAACCGAGCATTTTCTTTCGGGCGCAACCCGGCGCGAATATGCCGGACTGGTGACCGGCCCATTCAAGCTCGAAGCGCAGCTTGAGGAATGGCTCGAAAAGCATTTCAGCCAGTTGGGATTGAACGCCGTCCTGGTTGGAGTCCAGGTCAAAGCCGGGAATGGCAAGGCGATTGACCTGCTGGCATTGATGGATGATGGAAATTTCTGTGTGGTGGAATTGAAACGGGACACGGCCGCACGCGATGCCGTGGCGCAGGCGATTGAATACTCCCGGATTTTGCGCCAGATGGTTCGCGCGGAAATAAACGGCCTGTTTCAAGCGAAAACCAAGATGTCGCTTCAAGATTTTTACCAGAAATCTTTTTCGCAGCCGTTTCCAGATAAAATATCCGGCCACACGTTGCTGGTTATTTTAGCGGACGGCTTCGATCCGGACACGGAACGCCTTGCCCTGTTTTTGAACCAGCATCACGGTTTCAAAATTCAACTCATATCCTACGGGTTTCCGCAGGTTGAAAACGACCCCGCTCCCAACCCGCAACCGACTTTTAATAATTTTCTGAATCCGGGCGACCGAATCCCCGCCGTCGGCCAGCTTCCGCCCAATGTTCTCATGGTGCGCGTGCGGGAGCACGAAAGTCATACATGGTTCCAATCAGTTGAATCCGAATCGGCTTTGTGCCACGCCGATGCGGCCACCCTGATTCAATCGGCGCTGGCCCGCGGCAATGCGACCATCTTGGCCTATTTGGATCGCGCTGGATTTGTCGGCATGGGATTGTTGACGGGCTTGTCCAGCTTCACCCCGGAAAAATCAAACCGGAGTCAGGAAGAGGAAATGAAAGACCCGTCCCCCAAGGTTCCGCCCATGATAAAACTGGATGTTCAATGGGAAGTGGCGGTTTCACGGGAACGCGCCCATTTTTTTTCCGAACATTGCCAACCCGGTGAGGGCGCGGTTGAACTGCAAGATGATAAAATCTGGATGGAGGCGGTTGGCGTTCTTCAATTCAGATACAAGCGCACACCCAAGGAAGATTTACGCGGCACGCGACGGCATCCGTTTATACAAAAGAAAAAAAGGGCGGCGAAACCGGCGGCGGCTGTCGCGGACGCGGTGCAATAACCGTTCAATCTGCCGCCGCATATCTCCGCATTCAGCCCCAAGATTTTCGCCGTAATTCAAATCCTTCAATCCATTCAAAATCCATGATGACTCCGCGCCGGATGAATTGCAATCGCGCCGGGTAAATCCAAATCCGGCCACCTGTTCAATCATCGCCAGACTCAATGACTCCCAAATCACCTCGACTTTTTTCCCAGCCGCGCGCTTTGACACTTCTTCCAGAAACCGGCCCAATACCACGGTGCGACCATCGCGCCGTTCAGTGTTTGCCAAGACTTGCTCTAATTCATCAATCCGCTGTGCCAGTTTTTTAATGACAGGATTCAATCGGGCCGCTGGATTTTTCTCTCCTGATTCCGGGAACAGCGCCAGCACCCGCACCGGGGGATCAAGGTAAAAACCGGCGATGGCCTCCTTGATCTGTGCGTTTCGATTTCTCCTCGTTTTTGCCCCGGAAACCCAGAACCCATATTTTCGGAACGCCCGACTGACGGTGGCATCACTGACGCCAAGGTTTTTGGCAATCAAGTGTTGATGCCAGAATTCATGCCCCCGATCCGGCGGTGTCAAAAGCAATGCTTCAATCTTGATTTTCAAGTCGGCACCGCTTGATTTTGGTCCGCGCCCCGGCTGGGTTAATAAACCAGCCATCCGCAATTCACAAAACCGGCGAGTCCATCTGCGAACATTCAGCCGGCTCGTGCCCAATTGTTCGGCAATTTCCATTTGAGGTGTGCCTTTGGCTGCCAAATGAATAATTTCTGCCCGCTTGCGCAATCTTGGAGAACGCTTGCCAGCCATCATTATTTCAATTTCACGCCGCTCATTTCCAGACAGCGGAGCGAACGCGGTATTTTTATTCACGAAATTAAAAATGAGTTTGGTCGGGTGCAAACATTCAAATGTTATCTGCAAAATAAATCTCAAATGACATCCCCTTTCAATTTCTTTCCGCATTTCATTTTCAAATTCTGGACATCCCATTTCTCGCCCGCTTGCTGCGGTAGAACCATGCCAAACGAAAAGGCATGGTTACAATCAAAGCGCAGACATCGCCCCGAAACGCCGCCCGTTATTTCGACGAGCATCTTTCCCGCGATGATTATTTTTCAGAAAAACAGCAGACGACCGGCCGCTGGTTTGGCCGGGGCTGCGAAGTCCTGGGCGTCGAAAGCGAATCCGTCATTGAACAGGAGCCGTTTGTCGCCCTCTGCAAAGGTCTCCGCCCAGACGACCATGCCAAGCTGACCCAACGGGCAATGGCCAACCGGCGCTGCCTGTATGACCTGACCATTTCCGCCCCGAAATCACTTTCTATCATGGCATTAGTGGCGGGCGATGCCCGCCTTATCGCCGCGCATGAGAAGGCCGTAGCCGCGACCCTTGAAGCCGCCGAAAAACTGGCTTGCGTCCGCGTCCGCAAAGGCGCGGCGGTGGACACGCAACAGACCCGCACCACTGGAAACATTATCGGCGCACAGTTTTTGCACCGCGAAAGCCGCGCCCTTGACCCGCAGTTGCACACGCACTGCGTCATTTTCAATGTCACCCATGACCCGGTGGAAAAAAAGTTGAAGGCGCTTGAGGCGCGCCAGCTATACGACCAGTCCAAGGAATTGACCCGCCTTTACCGCGCCCATCTGAACGTGTCTCTGCGCGGGCTGGGTTACGAAACCTATCTTGACCGGCAGCGGTGTCCGCAAATTCGAGGCGTTGATAAAAGTCTCATCACAACTTTTTCCAAGCGTTCCGCGCAGCGGGATACGCAGGTTGCCTTGCGCGAGGCGCAGCTTGGCCGTTCGCTGTCCAAGCGCGAAGTGGCGCAAGTGGTTCACCAGAACCGCGCGAAAAAACAGCAGCGCATTGACCCGGAAGCGCTGCGCAAATATCAGCTTGAGCAGTTGCCGCCCGCAGGGCGGCTCCGGCTGGAAAAGTTAAAAGAGCGGGCAATGGCAGCACCCCGGCAGCCTGTCATTTCACCAGCACGGACGATGCCGCCGGTGCCGGGCGTCAAGATGCCCGGCGTGAACTGGATCGCCATTGTCCGGCTCGCGTTGCTCGCCGCCCGCACGGTCAACGTCAACGCCTACCTGTTTTCCCCGCAGCTTGCATGGCCGCAGCGCGTTTGCCAGGCCGGGAGATTCTTGCGCCACGTCCAGCGGACAAAGTCTTTTCTGCGCTACGCGCAAAACACACCAAATAAAGAAGTTAGCCGTTGAAAAGAAAATCCGGCCAAACACAACAATTAGAAATGAAAACCGAAAATCAAAACTGTTACGAATCCGCCGAGCAATGCCTGTTCACGCGATTTGAGACGGAATCGGAAGGCAGCTTTTTGTTGCCCTATTCCGGGCTGCTGTTCGCCCGTCTAACATCCGCGGCGGCGGAGGACATTCTGACCCTGATGTATGTCACCCACACCGTGACCCTCACGGGTTCCACCCTTTCGGCCCTGCTGCAAATCATACAGCAGGGACGTGCCGAAACCATCCGCGCCGGGGGAGGAGCGGATGCGACCACTAAAACCCCCGCCATCCGCAACATCATCATCACGGAGGGCGCAAGAGAAAGTGAATCGTTATGAAAAATAAACACTACACCGTCCACGGTCAAATCGGGGACGACAAATACCGGGCCGAAATCCATCCGCAGGAGCGTGTCATCCTGTGTTCCAGCGGGGCTTTCGGCGGATTATTGAAAAACGCCGACACCGAGCGGCGGGCATCCGACATTGCCAAGCGGGCGCTGACGGAACACCGCCGCGCGGTGATCTTCGACGACGTGCCCCTCTACAATGGCTGGCGCTTTGTCGAGGTGCAAACCTGCTTTGAATACATCCGGCTCGCCAAGGTCACAGGCTTGAAAGCCTTCGCGGGGCGCAGCAATGCCATTTACAACGATTTGTCCCCGGAGGATAAAACTATCGTTGCCCCACTGATTCCCGGATTCATAGCCCGTCTGAAAGGCTAAGACAGGAAATGTGTGGACACCAACATCCTAACGCTTCGCATTAGGGGAATGGAAGCGGCGGCGGTGCAGAGCCGTCGCCGCGTCTCTGAAAATCCTATCAAATTAAAAAATCAAAAAATCATGAATCCAATAAACATCGAAGATACAAAACAGCAGCTTGGCGAATTCGTCAAATCCTATCAGCGTCCGCTTCACGGAAAATTCGCCATACTGTCGCCGTTGCGCGACGAACTAATTGAACTGGACGCCAAAGGCGCAAAAAGTGCCGACATTGCAGCCATCCTAGCGCAATTTCAAATCACGGTTTCCAAGGATACCGTCGCAAGATTCCTGCGGATTGAAAAGCAGAACGAACGCAAGAAACCCACCACGCCACCGGCGCGCAAGACCATGTTGCCGCGCATTTTGCCGCCAAACCAAAAATAGATTTCCGTCAAACAAAAGCAAACAACAAAACAAAACCCATGAAACTACTACAACTATTCCGCAAACCACTCGCACCCTGGGATGACCAGCGCGCGTTAATCAAATGGAACAACGCCGAGCCGTGGACTATCGGCGACTCGTTCGAGGGCGTCCAAGTCTTCGGCGACACCGGTTCCGGTAAAAGCTCCACCAGCGCAAAAGTTCTCGCCGCCTCGATGCTCCGCGCGGGCTATGGCGGATTGGTTCTCACGGTCAAACCGGAGGACAGCACCGACTGGAAACAATGGCTGGCGGAGAATGGCCGCGCCAAGGATGGTTTCTTTTTCAAGCCGGGCAGCGGCCTTTGTTTCAACTTTCTGGATTATGAATTGCGACGGGGACGGGAGCAGGGTTCCGGCAGCCGCAACGCGGCGCACATTCTGGCAGAATTGATTTCGCTGACCCAGCGCAGCAGCGGCAAGGTGGACGATTTTTGGAATCAGGCCGCGAATGAAATGGTGTCCGCCATCCTGGAATTGTTTCTGGCGGCGGGCGAAGTCCCCAGCTTGAAGCTGGCGAAGGAGGTGGTTGATTCCGCACCCAAGTCCGTCAGTCAGACGCGCGATCCGCTGTGGCGGTCGGAGTCCCGATGCTGGGCGCTCATTCAAAAAGGCAGGGCCAACGCCGCCAGCGCGCCGGATTTTGCAATGGCGGAAAATTATTGGTTGAAGCAGTTTCCCGACATGGCCGAGAAAATGCGCTCGTCCATCGTTGCCACGTTTGCCGCTTCCGTGGCGCGTCATTTTTGCTTCAATGATGTCCACCGGCTCTTTGGTGAATTAACCAACGTGACGCCGGAGGATATTTTCAACGGCAAAATCATTGTCGTGGACATGCCGGTGAAGATTGACGGCGCAGCCGGACGGTTTGCTGCCATCATCTGGAAATACTGTATGCAGCTTGCCGTTGGGCGGCGAATTGACAAGCGGCGTCCGGTGTTCATTTTCGCGGACGAGAGCCAGCATTTTTTCACCGACTACGACCAGATGTTTCAGACCACGGCGCGATCCGGCCGGTGCAGCGTGGTTTATCTGACGCAAAATCTTGGCAACTACATGTCCCAATCGCCCGGCGAAGCCGGACGGCATCGCGTGGAGTCCATGTGCAATTGTTTGAAGACGCGGATCATCCACCAGTGCAGCGACCCCGCCACGCGCAACTGGTTTGCCAACGCCATCGGCAAACATCGCATCACCCGGCAAGACAGCGAAAGCACCAGTTATGGCCCCGGCAAACCGACTCCGACCTACAACGAAAAATTGGTGGACGACTATTGGGTTTTGCCGGACTTGGCAACCGGTTTGAAAACGGGCGGCATCGCCAACAATTACAGGGTGACGGCCATCGTGACGAAGGCCGGCAAGATGTTCAGCAACGGCAGGCCAGCCCTGCTTGCCCTGTTTGACCAGCGCAAGTTTGAACCCGGCTACTGGCCCAACTACACCGTGGTTGCCATCCCGAAGCCCAAGAAGTGATCCATCATGGCAATCAGTCAAAGCCATCTGCCTTTTGAGCAACATTTGTAATTCCGGTGAAACAAGAACAACAAGAATTTCTGACGTTAAGAATCGTGCCAGCCCGCTTGACGGTGCAGGAAGCGTCATGGTTTTTGGGATTCTCGCAGCATGAAATTCCTGTGCTCATGGCAGATGGCTTGTTGAAACCTCTGGGGCGGCCACCGCGTAATGGGCTGAAATATTTTGCATCGGCGGAATTGGAAGAGCGGCGGCGCGACATCAAATGGCTGGCAAAAGCTTCAGATGCAATCGTCGCCCACTGGCAAAATAAAAATGCCCGCAAGTCGGCGGCTCAAAACGAACCGCGCTTGACCAATTCCCAAGAACCAGCCGACACTTGAAAGTTTTGCCACGGACGGAACTTTTTAAGCTGCCAGTGCCGGTGCCAATTCAACCCTGTGCAATGACATGGCCTTCCCTTCATAGTTTTCCAAGGAGGGACAGAGGGCAACTCCGTCCCGCGCGTATTCACGGTGAACAGCCAAACTGGCGTGCCCCAATGCACTTTGGGCAAACCGTTCCGGCATTCCAAGCTGCTTTGCACGAGACGCCCACGCATAGCGGTAGCTATGCAAACTGACGCCATTAATTTTCAAAATGCGGCAGCGGCGGCGAAATTCGGCGGCGCGGTCTTTATCTTTCAACGCGGATATTTTGGGAAATAATGCGCCTTCGGATGGCAATTTTCGCAAAAGAGATTCGAGCCGCGCGCCGATTTCGAGCATACAGAGTTCGCCGGTTTTCTGGCGGTGATACGACAGCAGGCGGTTTTTCCAGTCAATGTTTGCCGTTGTCAGCTTCGAGCCGTCGGTTTGCGCCGAGCCGATTTCCCACAGCAGTTCGTAATACATTTTTCGTTCGCCATTGTTCTCGGCTTGAAGGATTCGTTGATGTTCTTCAAGCGTGATCGCGCGTCTATGCTTCTTTTCAATTTTCGGCCAAAGTTTGGGCGGAATAACGGGAGCGAGAATCCAGCCCATGCCTAAAGCCAGATTGTGGAGGCAGCGCAAAATATTTTGGGTGAACACCCCGCCAGATTTGAGAACATTGTAAAAATCCTCTGCTGTTGTTTCCACCAGCCGTTTATTGCGGATGAAATTGAAGGCCGGGCTTTTGATTGCCCGCTCCCGCCGCAACCGGGTGCTGTCCTTTTTTACCGCGCAAAATTCCTGCATCACGAAAGCCCATGTGCGTTCCACCAACTTGGGATCGGTGCCAACCAGATAGGCTTTGGCAATTGAGATGTTGATGGCCGGTTGTGTGGCAGCATCATTCTTGGCGCGAATGATTCGCTTTGCCTCCTCCATGTCGCCGGTTTGAAGACTTTCCCGTTTTCCGGTTTCCGAATCAAAACTGAAAAAAGCATTTTTACGTTTACAGAGCCAATACTTTGCTTTCATAGACACCTTAATTATAGGTGTCTCCAAGTTCTTTACTTAACGAGCAGTGCCAGCGTAGTAGTCGGATTCTATTTGAATCGTGCGGAGATTGTTCTGCCAAATCTCATTTACTACACGTTTCGCTACACACTTGGCTGTTTTTTGCCGTTTTTCAAGGCCTCCCGACCGAAGCAGTCGTTGTCCACCAACGACTTTGTTAAATGGCTCCAGAGGCAGGGCTCGGCCCAAGCCTTCGGATCCAGTATCTACCATGTAA
>CAYYWB010000070.1:0-12185 GCA_964475285.1 uncultured Bifidobacteriaceae bacterium
GGAAACGGGCTGACTTCATTTGCGTCGGCGTCAAAAATGCGCTCGACAAATAAACTGGCACCGGACGCGACGCCGAGACCGTAGAACTGGCCGGAGTCGGGATCCGTCTCGCCGGTCGCCGCGTTGCCAGCAACAATGCCCGCGCAATGCGTCCCATGACCGTAGCCATCCGAGCCGTCCGTCAGCGAACCGTAAAATTGAAATCCCGTCACGCGCCCCCGCAAATCCGGGTGCATCGTGCTCGTGTTGCCGGAATCCAGTCCCGTGTCCGCCACGCACACGATCACGTTGGAGCCGTTGAAACCGAGTTGTTGTGTGACCGTCGGCGTGGCGACATTGCCGTCATCGCCGCCGACAATCTTCGAGGCGGCTTCATCCACCAGTTTCCGCCTGGGCGCGCGCTCAATCCACAGCACCGCGCTGGATTGCGCCAGCACGTCCAAATGGCCGGGCAGCAACTCACCGCGCACAATGATCCCCTGACGCAAATGGCTTTCGTTGTAAACCAGTGCGAGATGCGAGCGCACGGCGGCAATTTCCGCCATCGTCGCCGATGGTGAGAGCAAAATGCTGACATTCACTGTCTCGTTGGTCTGCGCCGCGACGAGCGCCGCCACGGCCAGTTGCGGATGAATCTTCTGTTCCGTCCGGTAAGGCCCGATCCATGTGACGTCGCTCATCGCCGCTACGCCCGCCTGCGACACGTTGTTCAACTTGGCGATGAAGGCGTCGTCCGGCACATATTGAAGCAACTCCACGCCAGCCAGGCGCAATTCCGCGCGCCGGACCGGTCCGGGCGGACCGCTGAACTGGACGAGAAAAAGGCCGGAAGCGGCAGCCTGGGCGCGCGCGGCGGCAGCCAGCACGGCGCGGTTGGTGACGGAATCCGTTTCAATGAGTTCATTGCGCAGCCGGATGGGTTTCGCTTCGCCAACCGCAGCCAGTTGGAACATGAGAAGCCCCGCTGCAATCAGCTTGAAACAGGTCGAACACACTCTGCGGGGGCGCATTCTAAACTGATACTCTTACTTTGCTTTTTAGGCAATGTGAAACTGGCGTGCCGACGGTGTCGGTTGTGAAATAAAATTGACGCCACCGCGCATCAGTTTATTTTCGGCGCATGAGAAAGATTTCATTTTGGCTTTTTATTTCCGTTTTCGCCGCTTTCACGTCCGTCCCCGCGCGCGGGCAGGAAGACGCGACGCAGCAGCAGATTGACCAGATCAACGGCAGGATCCAGGACCTGATTGACGCGCAGACAGCGCAGGGCAAACGCCTCGCCGCGCTGGAAAAAAGCGTCGGTGATTTGCAGGACAAGTTGAGCCAGCCCGCCGCGAACAACAACGCGAGCGCGGATGACTTGAAGAATCTCGCCGGGCAGGTGAAGGACCTCGCCAAAAAACAGCAGGACGACAACGATCTGGTTTTGAAGGAGCTTGAGAAGCTGGAAAAGGCCGGCGGCGTTCCGACGACGGGCCGCAAACCACCGGTCGTTTCAATTGACAATGCCAACCCGCCCGCCGGCGGCGCGCAAAATGGCTATTATTACACAATTCAAGACAAGGACACGCTTTCAGCAATCGCAAAAGCCTACAGCGCCGAGTTGAAGACCAAGATTACACCGGAACAAATTCAGGCGGCCAATCCGGGATTGAATCCGAAAAATTTGATTGTCGGAAAGAAGATTTTCATTCCAAAGCCGGCGCAGTAATTTTCCGGAGGAACGAGTTCCGCGAGTCCAAAATCAATTTGAGAGTCAGGAAATCGTGTAACTCGTCCTTCCGAAGAAAAAACGTTTAATGCGGCAGTTCGAAGTGAAGGATCAAAACCCCCGCTGCCGCGATGAGGCAATAGAAGCCGAAGAATTTCCAGCGTCCCGCTTCAAGCCAGCGCGAAAGCCATTTCAAGGCGAGCAATCCGGCGGCGAAGCTGAACAGCATCCCGACGAGGCCGGGTGTCAAAAGATGAAGTGCCGATTCCTTGCTCAAAGAATGCGCTTTGATCAGCCGATGCGCTTCTTGTGCGATTGCCGCCGGTGTCAAAATGACGGCGAGCGCGAAACTGAATTCCTCCAGTTTTTGTTTCGGCAGTCCGAGCAGCAGGCCGGTGGAAATGGTCGAGCCGGAACGCGAAAAGCCGCGGAATGGAATGCTAAATCCTTGCACGATGCCGATCCACACGGAATGCAACGGTTGAATTTCGGCCTGGCGTGACGGTCTTTCATGCCAGCCCGAATAAAGAATCAGGACGCCCACGGCGGCCAGCGCGCCGGCGATCAAAGGCAATTTCTTGAATAATTCCTCCACATCGCCACCGTGCATTAAAACCTTTTCAATCAGGATTTTCAATCCGCCATAGATGATGAGCGTGCAAGTCGAGGCGATGACGATTTGAACCGCGAACCACTGGAACTGTCCGCGCGATTGGAAATAATCCCGCCTCCAGCCGTTCCAGAAATAAACGATGACGGCGAACATCGTGCCGGTGTGCAGCATGACGAGCAGCATCGTCATTTCGGGGCTGGACGGATCGAGTCCCATGATTTTTTCGGCGGCGATGACGTGGGCCGAGCTGGAAACCGGCAGCAGTTCACAGGCCCCCTGGATCAGCGAGAGAATGAGTATTTGAAAATAATTGAGCATGGCGCTTCAACGCGAAATATGACGCGGCTGGCAAGAAAGAAGTGGCGCGCCGCTCACTTTTTTTTGCTGAAGAAGGAGGTTTCGTTGCCGCGCTGCTTGACCTTGAGCTGGCCCAGAACAGAATGCCAGCTGATGTAAATCCGGTGCCAGGCGTTTTCAATGCCGCGCAATTCGCCCTCGCCCACTTCGCTCAAGTGGCGCAGCGACGGCGCGTGGCCGATGAGCGAGATGATGTCCTCCTTGCTGGGCGACTGAACCTCGACGGAGGCAAAAATCAATTCAATCTCCTGTGCGATGACACTCTTGATCTCGAGAAAATGGTTCTCATCAGCCGGCCCGAATTTTTTGGCGCGGGCGACATTGACAAAGTGGTTGAACTGTTTCCAGCATTCGATGTGGGTTTCGATCTGGATGACCAATTGGTTGATTTCTTTGAGCGTCATAGGCATTCAGTTTGAAATGGGCGACAGCGCCGTCTGCGGGAACAGGAAGATGATCGCGCCGCCGCGCAGCTCGCGGGCGGTGATGCGCAGAACGGCAAAGTGGACGCTGACCTCGGCCAGCGACATCTGCGCCGCGTGGGCTTCGTGCATCAGCGCCATCACTTCCTTGCCGACGGCCTGGAGGATGTCCACCGGATATCCGGACGACACGGTGGAACTGATGATCTTGCCCGTGCGATCCACGGTGATGCTGCCGCTGGGCAGTTGCGTGACCCCGGCGCGTTTGGCGGACGGACCAAAAATGTTGTTCAAGAGTCCCATGACGCGACCAATTTCTTTGTTTTTTCGAGCAACCCCCCGCCGGTTTCCGGCAACCAGCCGACCAGGAAATTTTTATTCTCACCCGGAATCAACAGCAAACGGCGTTCCAGATTGCTTGCGTCGAGATGCAGCAACGGCCCGGCGTCCACCGCATCGCCCATGCGTTTGATGATGGCCGTGGCGCGGCGCGTCCACTGGGCATATTGCCCCGCCGTCTGGGCTTCCACGCCCATCGCCTCATGCGCGCCCTGTCCCTCCGGCGGAACGGCGACAACAAATTCGGCTCCGGCGCGCGTGAGCAGCGAGAGTTTCCAGACCGTGCGGCGGTGTATTTGAACGGTTTCATTTGAAACCCCGGCGTCGCCGTCCTTCTCATCAATCGCCTGGGCCGATTCCAAAAGCAGCGCGTTGACCGGCTTGAGGATGGTGCGCTCGCGATTCGGTTCGGCGGGCAGATTTTCAAACGTGCCGGATTTCCAGGTGAGAATCCGGAGGAACGCCGTCTCGCCGCGCGCGCCCTCGGCTTCGGCGTCAACAAGTTCGCCCTCCTTGATCCAGAGTCTGGCAACGAGCGAGCCGCGTGTGATGCGCAGCACGGTGGAACTGCGCGCTAGGCATTCCATCTGGATGATGTCCATGAGGCCCTTGCTTTGGATGCCGCGGAAACCGGCTGCCTGATCACGGCCCAGCAGCGACTCAAGGCATTCGAGATACATCTGCAAATTGCCCTGCATTTCGGTCTTGAGCCAGAACATGTCAACGCCCAGCGCGTAGGCGCGGGAGCGGAATTCGTCGTCCTCCAGCCCGCTCAACACCACGGTGCGCAGTTCGGGAAAACGCCGGCGCACGATGGTCAGCACCTGCAGGCCGTCAATGCGCGGCATCTTGAGATCGCAAATGAGCAGGCGGAACGGCTCGGCGTCGAGCATCGCCAGCGCGCGCTTGCCGGACGTGGCGGTGCGGACTTCCGGCTTGCTGGGAAGCTGCGAAAGTATGTCCCGGCTCATTTCGAGCCAGTCGGCGTCGTCATCCAAAACCAGAATTTTATGTTGGACTTCCATTCCAAACAAATGTCCTCACGCGCAATGTAGAATGCCGGGGACATTATTTGCAATGATTTTCCGCAGCAATCGAATTTCTGCGGGTTGAATTGCCATGTTTGCCGCGTTGCCGCAAACAGGACAGACCGTCCAATGATGGGACAAAATCGCCGCCGCAAATCCATCCTCACGTCGAAATCTCACGCTGGAACCCGGCAATACAGGCAGTTATGGCAGGGTTTCTGCTGAATCAAAAGTGGCTTGTCTATTGCACAAAATGCGAGTATAGCGTAACCAGTCATGTCGAACATTGTGAAATCAAAATTTGCCGGGTTGCTGCGAGGTCTGCTTCGACGCTTTGACGACAGCGATTCAAGAACTGTCGTGTCACCGCGTCCCGAGGCCGCTGCCGCGCCCGCGTGCGCCATGCCGCCCGCCGCGCCACAATTCAAACCGCAACCCGTTCACTCTCCTCCCGCCGCCAGCCTCGGCGATCTGCAACTGCCGCTGTCATCCATCATCCCCGTTCTGCCGGTGGATTTGCGCGCAAAACTGCTGACGCAAAAGCCGCCAGCCGCCGCGTCCGTTTCCATCCCCGTGGAAAAAGCCCTGTCGCAACTCGCCCACGGCTCGGTCAAAATTTCCTTCGGCGAACTTTGCGCCGCCCTCCCCGGACTGTTTGACCATTCCGGAGACAATGAAGCACGCCAGATTGTCCTGCCGCTGAACGAAATCATTTCACGAATCAATCCGGCCCTGCTGTCACGACGCGCCGCGAAAAAAATTGAAGTGGCGGATGACATCGCCTCGCCGTTCAGCGCGCGCACGCCGGGCGCGGGTTTCGCCCCGGCTCAAGCTCCAGTCAAACCCGCGACGACGACGCCGCCCAAGGCACCCGAACCGGCACGCGCTTCTCCAACTCCAAGCCCCGCCGCGCCGCCGCCGAGAGTTGCCCCAAAAACCATGCCAGCCGCGGCCAAGCCCGCGCCGGCAGCTCCAACTCCCGCCGCGCGCGTTGCCGTCCCGCCCGCTCCAATTCCATTTTCATCCGCGCCCGCCGCATCCGCTGCCAGCCTGGGCAATCTGCAATTGCCGTTGTCATCCATCATGCCCGTCCTGCCGGTGGATTTGCGCGCGAAACTGCTGATGCAAACGCCAGCGGCCAGCGCGTCGGTTTCCATCCCAGTGGAAAAAGCCCTGTCGCAACTCGCCCACGGCTCGGTCAAAATTTCCTTCGGCGAACTTTGCGCCGCCCTCCCCGGATTGTTTGATCGTTCCGGCGACAATGACGCGCGCCAGATTGCCCTGCCGCTGAACGAAATCATTACACGAATCAACCCAGCCCTGTTGTCGCGACGCACCGCGAAAAAAATTGAACTGGCGGACGACATCGCCTCGCCGTTCAGCGCACGCACGCCGGACGCCGCGGCTCAAGCTCCGGCCAAGGCCGCACCGATACCGCCGCCCAAGACGCCCGAACCGGCGCCGGCCACAGCAACTTCAACTCCCGCCGCGACGCCACCGGCAGTTGCCCCGAAAACCATGCCAGCCGCGGCCAAGACCGATCCAACTGCTCCGACTCCCTCCGTGACCACCGCCGCCGATTTTAATTTTGCGCCCAAAATTCCGGTGACCGCGACGCCAATTGCCGCTGAAGTTTCCATTTTTGCGCCGTTGTCCGCGCTGGTGGAAAAATGGCCGGACGCCATCAAGATGGAACTGGTCCAGGCAAATTTGATGAACGCGCAGGCCGCCCTGCCCGCCTCGCTCGTCGAGCCGGGACTCAAACGCGGGCGTGTGACAATTCCCTGGAAAAATCTGCGCATGATGATCCGTCCCAACCCGCCGCCGGTTTCAGTCCATGACGGCGTTGAGTTGGAATTGCCGCTCAAGGTGCTTGCGCCGCTGTTTTTTGCGAGCCAGAAGGCCGCGGGCCTGGCGAAACAAAAAGTTTCCGTGTCGGCGGAAATTCCCAATTTATTTCAAGACTCAAAAAAAATGGAAGCCGCGCAGCCGCCGGCGCCCGCGCCGGTTCCGGTTCCAATTCCGGCCGCCGTGGTTCCCGCAAAGCCGGACATGCCGGATGTGTTTTCAAAGGCGCGGACTCCGGGCGTCGCCGTATCGGAGCCGGAGGCGTCCGGCTCGGATTTCAAGCCGCCCGCCGCGACCCCGCGGGATATCGCGGCTCGCGCGGCGGCGCTGCCCGGCGTGGCCGGCGCCGTGATTGCCCTGTATGACGGTTTGATGATCGCGAGCGAGGTGCCGCCGGATTTTAACGCGGACACGGCGGCCGCGTTTCTGCCGCAGATTTACGACCGCGTGGCGCATTGCACCCGCGAGTTGCGCATGGGCGCGCTTAATAAATTGGAGTTTACGGTCGGCGATGTGTCGTGGCACATTTTCCGCGTGAACGCCATTTATTTCGCCGCCTTCGGTCACGCCGGTAAAACATTGCCGACGGCGCAGCTTGTGTCGCTTGCCGGCGAACTCGACCGCAAGAAAGAATAAACACTATGGCCATCATCAACCAATCAACCAAGGAATTGCAGGTCAAGATCGTTTATTACGGCCCTGCAATGGGCGGCAAGACGACCAACCTCGTGCAAGTCCACGACCATGTTCAGACCCAGGCGGGCAACAAGGGCAAGCTCGTCTCGCTGGCGACGAGTTCCGACCGCACGCTGTTTTTCGACTTCCTGCCGATCGAGGCGATGACCATCAAGGGTTTCAAGACGAAGTTCCAGCTTTACACCGTGCCCGGCCAGGTGATTTACAACACCACGCGGCAACTGGTGTTGCGCGGGGTGGACGGCATCGTGTTCGTCGCCGATTCGCAATACGAGAAAATGCCGGAGAACGTGGAAAGCTTCCAGAACCTCGTGGACAATCTGGCCTCATTGAAATTAAACATTGCGGACATCCCCTATATCCTGCAATACAACAAGCGCGACCTGCCAAACGCCGCGCCGGTCGAATATATGGAATATCTTTTGAACAACAGCGAAGTGCAGGTCCCGTCATTCACAGCCACCGCGCACAAATGCGAGGGCGTGTTTGAATCGCTCAACATGATCACGCGCCTGCTGCTCCAGAAATTCATCAACCAAAGCACCGCCCCGCACGCCTGACATGGCCACCCTGCCCCAATTGATTGAGGAGGACACGCGGCGGCTCGACGATGCGTTGCGCGAATTCATCGGCCAGACCGACGCCACCGCCGCGCTCATCATTGACAAGGGCGGCTTCCTCATCGCGCACCAGGGCGACGCCTCGCAGTTTGACGTGACCACCATCGGGGCGCTCGCGTCCGGCGCGTTCATGGCCAACCAGACCATCGCCGGCCTCGTCAACGAAACGAATTTCAACAGCGTCTATCAGCAGGGGGAAAAATCCAGCATGCTCGTCGTCAACATTGACGAACACTGCCTCCTCATCGTCATCTTCAGCGCCAGCATCGGCGTCGGCATCATGCGGTATTTTGCCTCCGGCACAATCAGGAAAATAGCCGCGCAAATGGCCGTCGCGCGAAACCGCAATCCCGGCGGCGGCTACGACCTTTCCGTTCTCAACATCGCCGACAGCGAGAGCCTGTTCCGCAAAAAAGAATGAAGCGCGGCGCAACCCGCGCGCGGCGGACGGGAAGAACCGGGCGCGGCGGATTTATTTTTTACCGCTGAAGAACGGGGTGTTCCCTCCGCGCTGCTTGATCTTGATTTGTCCCAAAACGGAATGCCAGCCGATGTAAATTTTGTGCCAGGCGTCCTCGATGTCGTGCCAGTCGCCCCGCCCTGTTTCGCTCAAATGGCGCAGCGACGGCGCGCGCCCGATGAGCGCGGCGGCTTCACCCTTGGCGGACAATTGATCCCCGATGGCGTTGAAAATCATCTCCGCGTCCAGCGCGATTATTTTTTTGAGTTCAATGAAATGGGACTCATCCTCCGGCCTGAACTTTTTGGCTCGGGCGGCAATGGCGAAGTTGTTGAATTGTTTCCAGCACTCGATGTGTGCCTCAATGCGGGCGATCAACTGGTCGGAAGGTATGGCGCTCATGCGTGGTCCTTACAGGCTGGCGACGACGACGCAACCGCCTTTTGAGGCGCAACAAAAATGATGGCGCCGCCCTGCATCTCCCGGGCCGTGATGTCCAGGCCGGCAAAATGCAGTTCAAGCCCCGTCAGCGGCATCTGGGCATCGTGCGCGCCGCGGAAGAGCGCCAGCACCTCGCGCGCGGTGTCGTCCAGCAGCCATTGCGGATAGGCGGAACCAACGGTGGTCGTCAGCACATTGCCGTGGCGATCCACCGTGAAACTTCCCGCCGTCAGCTTTTGCACGTCTGGCGCGGGTTTGCCAAACCAGTTTAAGATGCCCATGTTTCAGCCAGTTTTTTGCTTCGTTCAAACATATGCTCCGAATCCGCATCCAGCGGCCACCCGACGGCAAAGATTCTGCCGCCCTCCTGTGTCAACAGCAGATGCCGTTCGAGATTGTGTCCCGTGATGTGCGTCAACGGACCGGCGTTGAACTTCTCGCCAAGCCGCCGTGCCGACTTGTCGGCCTGCCGCGCCCAGGCGGCCAGCCGGTCCACCTCCTTGATGCCCCATCCTTTGGCAGCTTCACTCTTTTTGACGGGAACAGTCACCACGAATTCCGCGCCCTCGTAAGCCACCGCCGTCAGCCGGTTGACAAACCTCGTCTCTTCCTCCTCCTGCTTGGGGGTCGGATTCTCGGCCTTCTCCACGGTCTGGGCGGACTCGATCAGGATCGCATCCACTGACCGGGTGATGATCCGGACGTGGCTGGGTTCGGCCGGCAGGCTCTCAAACGTGCCGGATTTCCAATTCAAAAGACGCCGGAGCGCAGCCTCCCCGTCCGCCCCGTCCGCACGGACATCAACCAATTGTCCGTCCTTGATCCAGACGTGAGCCGCCTTCCAGCCGGATGTAATGCGCAGGACGCTCGAATTGCCCAGCGCCAATTCCACCCGGATCACGTCCAGCAAATTTTTGGCTTTGACATCGCGAAAACCGCCGCCGTCCTCCGTGCCCAGCAGCGACTCGATGCACTCCAGGAACATCCGCGGGTTCTGCTGCATGTCGGACTTCAGCCAGAACAAATCCACGCCCATCGCATAGGCGCGCGAGCGGAAATCCTCGTCCGAAAATCCCGTCAGCGCCACCGTCCGCAATTCGGGAAACCGCCGCCGCACGATGCTCAACACCTGCAACCCGTCCATCCGCGGCAGCTTCAAATCGCACACCAGCAGCCGGAACGGCTCCGCGTCGAGCATCGCCACCGCGCCCGTGCCCGACGACACCGTGCGGATTTCCGGCTTGCTGGGAAGCTGCGACAGATAATCGCGGCAGACTTCCAGCCAGTCGTTCTCGTCATCCAACACCAGAATTTTGTCTCGCGTCGCCATTGCAATGCAACACCGCTAACGCCAACGCCAAAAGAATTCAAGACAATTCCGCATGGCGAAAACCGTTGAATCGTTGAATCGGTATATCGTTGAATCGGCCCGATTCGCGATTCAACAATTCACGATGCAACGCCACAACCAATCACGCCAGCTTCGCGTGGCTTCCGTCGCAGAACGGCGCGTTCTTCGTGTGCTTGCAGCCGCACCACGCCACGGTTTTGGCCTCCTTGATTTCCGTTTTCAACGGCGCGAAGCCGGAGCCTTTGTGCGAGCCGTCGCAAAACGGCTGGCCTCTGGATTTGCCGCACGCGCACCAGAAATAAGTGCCGGGTTCGGCTTTTTGAACGAAGGGTGATTTTTGGGCTATTGTCGGTTCCATAATCTGGCAACAATAATCGCATTTGGAGGAAATGCAACCCCGTTGGAAACTCTGCAACAAAGATGCGCATCCCGACAATAGCCCAGCCTTTCAAGGCTGGGTAAAGCATCTCGCAAAATGAAAAGTCCCGGAGGGACGGCAGGGAAATTCTTTCGTCCCTGGCGGGACTTTGAAATTTGGCGAACGAAAACCCACGGCTAAAGCCGTGGGCTATTTTCAAAAAATCGTCACCGCCGGCGCACGAATGCCGATGAGATGGATGAGCGAGGTGGGCATTAGCTAAGTCTTTAGCAATCTTGCAACATCCTTCCAAAGATTTCTGCGCTTTAGTTCCTCGGAGACAATGCCGGCAACTCTTGAACCTGCTACCTGAACATATTTATCTCTCATGACAGATTTTAACCGCTTCAAATCCTCCTCACCTAGAACTTCAAATAGCCGAACCCAAGCAGCCGCCCAAATGCCAGCGTAATATTTGTCAAACTTAGGTCTGTCATGCTGCCAAGAACTGTAAGCAAGCAAAAGACGAGGGTCTGCACACGAACGGATAATAGCACGTGCCGTTTCCAAATACTGAATGAGAATGCGTTCTGGAATTTTCTCTTTTCGATACTCAGAGAGTGCATGTTCAAACAAAGCGCATGATCGAGGCAAGCGCTTCTCGGCATATTTAGGAGCGCCTCCCCACAGAAAATCAAAAGCCTCAATTTCGCCTAAATGGGTATACGTTTTGTGTAGAGGAATCAACGGAATTTTTTCTGGCTTATTCTTTTCGTCAAGGTAGGTAGCCTTAGCTGTTTTCAGGCTGAATAAAAAACGCATCCCAGGTAACAACGCTTGCGCCTCATACGCACGAGCAAGTCCGTCACCAAGGAGAAAGGCATGACTTAACTTGCCAGTTTGCGCAGCGTGGATGGAAGCCTCGCCCCGTGCTAAACCTGCCCGAAGAAGAAATGCGTGTTCAAGATCAGTAACGTTTTCACTTTCGTTCAAATCGAAATATCGCTGCAAAATGAAGCCTGTTGCAGCGATAATTTCCCATGGTAATTCACCAGTTTCAGTCCAAATGAGAAAACAGTCCGTGGCTCCATGTGCATAGAGGCCGGGATATGCTTTGAGCACCTCTGCGACTATCGAGGCTAAGGATGAAATCCTACGATCTGCAATCTCAGGAAGTCCAAGCGACAGCGCACGTCGAATTCCAAGCACATCTATGAAAACGACGAACCTAGAATTCTTACCATCTGTTGCCATATTTCCCTTTCCCATGCACCTTCGCCGCGACTTTCAATCGCAGGGCGTTGAGCCGGATGAAGCCGGTGGCGTCGTCCTGGTTGTAGGCCTTGGTCGGGTCGGCTTCCATCGTGGCGATGTGCGGGTTGTAGAGGCTCACCGGGGATTTGCGGCCGGCCACCATAATGTTGCCCTTGTAGAGCTTCACGCGCACGGTGCCGGTCACGTTCCGCTGACTCTCGGTCACATAGGCCTGGAGCGCGAGGCGTTCGGGCGCAAACCAGAATCCGTTGTAGACAAGTTCGGCATATTTCGGGATCAGGGCGTCGCGCTGATGCATCACCTCCCGGTCCATCGTGAGCGTCTCCATCTGCCGGTGCGCAAAATGCAGGATGGCGCCGCCGGGCGTCTCATAGACGCCGCGCGATTTCATGCCCACGTAACGGTTCTCCACCATGTCCACCCGCCCGACGCCATGCTTGCCGCCGAGCTTGTTCAATGCCTTCATCACGCCGAACGGGGAAAGTTTCTTGCCGTTCACAGCGACGCAATTGCCTTTCACGAAATCCAGCGTGACGAATTCCGGCTTGTTCGGAGCGTCTTCAGGGAAAACCGAGAGCGTCGTGAACGAGCTGCGATATTTCTTGTCGCTCGCGTCCATCCACGGGTCTTCGAGAATGCCGGCTTCGTAGGAAATGTGCAGGAGGT
>CAYYWB010000071.1:0-11942 GCA_964475285.1 uncultured Bifidobacteriaceae bacterium
CCGGCGTCAAGGTCAGCCTGCCCGCGCTCACCGCCAAGGACATCAAGGACGTGAAACTCGGCCTCGAACTCGGCGTGGATTTCATCGCGCTGTCGTTCGTCCGCGAGGCGCGGGATTTGATGCAATTGAAGGAACTGTTCGAGCCGGGCAAACCGCCGCCGCTTGTCATCGCCAAAATCGAGGACCAGCAGGCGGTGGCGAACCTGGAATCCATCGTGCGCGAATCCGACGCGGTGATGGTCGCACGCGGCGATTTGGGGATTGAAATTCCCTACGAGGAACTGCCTATCGTCCAGCGGCGCATCGTCAAGACGTGTTTGCGCCACGGTAAGCCGGTCATCGTCGCCACTCACATGCTGGAAAGCATGATCGAAAGCCCCATGCCCACGCGCGCCGAGGTGACTGACGTGGCAAACGCCGTGTTCGAGGAGGTGGATGCCATCATGTTGAGCGGCGAAACCACCGTGGGCAAACATCCGCTCAAGTGCATCGAGGTTTTTGACCGCATCGCCACCCGAATCGAGCGCAGCGGCAGCGCGCAATTCCACGACCTGGCGGAATTGACTTCCCCGCGCACCAAATTGGTCAAAAGCGCCGTCGTGATGGCCAACGAACTCAAATCGGAAGCCATCCTGGTCATCACGCGCACCGGCCCGATGGCGCGCTACACCGCCTGGATGCGCCCGCGTTATTCGAAGATTTACGCGCTGTGCCCCAACGAAAAAATCGCCGCCGGACTGGCCGTCAGTTGGGGCGTAACGCCGTTTGTTGTGCCGTTCGACCTCATCAATCCGGAGAACACCATCGAGGCGTCGCTGAAGGTTCTGACCGGACTGGGTTCGCTGCGCAAGGGCACCACCGTTGTCATCATCGGCTCCATCCTTGTCGGCGACCAAATTGTGGACGCCGTTCAGATGCGGACGGTGTGAAAGTGGCGCAGGCGTCCCGCCTGCGTGGTTTGGAATCAATTTCCCAGCGCCTTTGCGGCTTCGTTGGCGAGATTCAAAACGGTGTTCGGAAACAAACCGATCCAGAACATCCCCGCGATGCAAATCCAGATGGAGAACTTGGCCGGAGCCGAAAGTGAAATCGGCGACAAGTCGCGCGCATCCTTGCTCCAGTAAATCGCGCGGATGACGCCGAAATAGTAGTAAAGCGAAATCACCACGCCCGCCAGCGCCGTGAACGCGAGGCAATAATAACCGTGATTCCCCGTGGCCTGCGCCTGCGCGATCACGGATTTCAGAAGCAGAAATTTCCCGAAGAAACCCGCCAGCGGCGGAATGCCCGCCAGCGACGCCATTGCCAGCGTCATCGTCGCGGCCAGCAGAGGCGAACGCTGGTTCAATCCTGCCAACGCTGAAATGTCCTCCGTGTCCAGATGCCGCAGCACGAGCGCGATGACGAGGAACGCCGCCAGCACGGTGAACAGATAGCCGGCGAGGTAATACATCACCGCCGCCTGCCCGCTGGCGCTCAATGCCGCCACGCCCAGCAGCAGATAACCGGCGTGCGCGATGCTGGAATAACCGAGCAGCCGCTTGATGTTGCGCTGCGGAATCGCGCAAAGATTTCCGTAGAGAATCGTGATGCCGGAAATGACGATGAGCAGATTCGCCCAATGTGCCGTGACGCTTGGAACCGCCGTGAATAATACGCGCAGCAGCAAAACAAATCCGGCGGCTTTTGAACCGACCGCCAGAAATGCGGTCGTCGGTGAGGGCGCGCCCTGATATACATCCGGCGCCCATATCTGGAATGGGAACGCAGCGATTTTGAATCCGAGTCCCACCATCACGAACAGCACGCCGAGCAGGAAGATTTTATCGTTTTCAAACTGCGCCGCGACCGCCGCGAGGTCGGTAAAGTTCAATTTGCCGGTCGTTCCCCAAATCAGCGCGATGCCAAACACGAGAAAGGCCGACGACAGCGCGCCCAAAATCAGATATTTCACGCCCGCTTCGAGCGAGGCGATTTTGCTGCGCTGAAAACTGACCAGGACGTAGAACGTGATGGTGATGAGTTCGATGGAAACAAACAGCATCGCGAAGTTGTTGGATGACGCGGCGAACAGCATCCCCGCCAGCGCGAACACGATGAGCGAATAGTATTCGGAAATGCCGGCGGCGATGCGGTCGGAAAACTCCGCCGCCATGAATAGCACCAGAATCGCGGCGACCAGGAAGAATCGTTTGAAAAACAGCGCCAGCCCATCCTCGACGAATGCGCCGTTGAACGCCGTGCCGAAGACGGTGCAAACGCCGTCACCGCTCAAGCTGATGAGCAAAAGCCCGCCCAGCGCTGCAATCGCCGCGTAAGCCGCAAACTTCTTGCGTTCGGCGGGCATCCAGAAATCCGCCAGCATTAGCACGACGCCGAGGGCGATTACGCATATTTCAAGCGTGATGGAGGAGGCGTTCATCAATTGCGGGTTGAGGATTGCGAATTTGAGATTTCGGGGAGCGCACGCGTCTCGCGTGCATTGGCTGGCGTCGCGCCGGCCAAAAGAGTCGTTGGCGCGACGCCAACGACGGTAGCCGGGACGGCTGCGCTACCATTTGCCATCGCCACGATTTTCTGCGCGTCCGGCGTTATTCTTTCCGTGAGCACGCGCGGCCAGACGCCGAAGACGAACAGACTTGCCAGCAGCAGGGCGTAAGGCAGTTTGCGCCAGACATTCGACGCGTCAGGAATGGAATTCAATTTTTCCGGCAGCGGACCGTGCAAAATGTTGCGCACGGCGCGGAGCATGTAAAGCGCGCCAATCATTAACGCGCCCCAGAGTGCCAAGGCCGTCACGACGCGCAAGGTCGGCTGGCTCCACGCGCCGAAGAACACGGTTACTTCACCGACAAAATTCGCGAAACCCGGCAACCCGCAGCCGGCCATCGCCGCCATCAACAACGCCGTGCCGATGAACGGAAGTTGCCGGCAAAGCCCGCCCAGCTTGCTCATCTCCAGCGTGCCGATTTTTTGGTAAATGTAGCCGCTCAACGCAAATGTCAGCGCCGCGAGGAAACCGTGCGCAATCATGATGAGCACCGCGCCGGTCACGCCGATGAGGTTCAGGCTTGCGATGCCGAGGAAAATAAAGCCCATGTGCGCCACGCTGGAATTGCCGATGAGCAGGTTCAAATCTTTTTGCTTCATCGCCACCCAGCCGACGTAAAGGATGTTGCCGAGGCAAAGCCACGCGAGAAAAGTCATCCAGCCATGGGCGGCCTGCGGCATCAGCGGCAGCGCAATGCGAATCAAGCCGTAAAGACCGAACTTCTTCAGAACACCGGCATGCAGCATTGCAGTTGGTGACGGCGCGGCGCCGTATCCCAGCGGCGCCCACGAATGGAACGGCCAGAGCGAAACCAGAATGCCAAAGCCGAACAGCAGCAGCGGGAAGATGAAATTCTGTGCGCTCGCTGCCAGCGGATTCGTCTTGGCGTGTTCGATGATTTTCGGGATGTCGAAGGTGTTCGCGCCGGATTGCAGGTAGAGCGCGATGAGGCCGATGAGCGCGATGAGCGCGCCGATGCTCAAATACAGCGTGATTTGAAACGTCGCATAGTTCTTCCGTTCGCCGCGGCCCCAGACGCCGATCATGATGAACGTCGGCACCAGCGCGAGTTCGTGCAGGAAATAAAAGAAGAACAAATCGAGCGACGCGAACGCGCCGAGGATGCCGCCGGTCATCACGAGCAGCAGGATGTAAAATTCCTTCTCGCGAGTCTGGATTTCCCATGAGCAAAGCGTGGCGGCGAAGGCGACAATCGCGCCCATCAAAATCAGGCCGACGTTCAGGCCGTCCACGCCGACGTGATAGCTGATGCCGAGCGATTCGACCCACGGGATTTGCTGCTCGAACTGATAGCCGTTCGCGCCGGGCACGAACTGCGCGAACATCTTCACCGCCAGCACCGCCGAGATGAGCGTGGCCAGCACCGCGATGGCGCGGATGATGACGCGGTAATTGCGCGGCACGACGACGAGCGCCAACGCCGCCAGCAGCGGCCAACCTGCGATGTAAGTCAGAATGGACATTTTATTTTCCCAAAACCAGATACAGCACTACCGCCACGCCGAGCACGAACAGGAAGGCGTAGGTCTGGAGGTTGCCGGTTTGCACGAGGCGCAGCGCGCGGCCGGAGAAATCCGTGCCGCCGCGAACCAGCCCGATGCAAAAGCCCTCCACGAACCAGCGGTCAATCACATCCATCACCGTGGCGATGAAATCATGCGCGCGGATGAAGGTGGCCTCGTAAAGCTCGTCGAAGTAAAACTTGTTTTTCATCGCCGTCGCCAGGCCGCCGAGTTTGGCGGGCAGCGGGTCCGAGGCGACATTTTTGTAAAGCGAGAAAGCCACGAAGATGCCAACTGCCGCAGCGGCGAGGCCGCAAAGCATCGGGCCGATGTTTTTCAGCGGCTCGGTGATTTGCTGGACAACGGAAAGCGTTTCGTGCCCGGCAATGAACTGCGAACCGTAGTTGTTCGTGATGCCAATGAAACCGCCGATGGCGGCGAACAGCGCCAGCGCCAGCAGCGGCAGCGTCATCACCAGCGGCGATTCGTGCGCGTGTGAAGCGGCTTTGGATTTCTCCTGACCAAAGAAAACGACGAAGAACAACCGGAAGGTGTAAAACGCAGTCAGCGCGGCGACGAAACCCGCAACGCTGAAAAGTAGGTAGTTTTTCTGCTCCAACGCCTGTGCAAGAATGGAGTCCTTCGAATAGAAGCCGCTGAACGGCGGGACGCCGCTCAAGGCCAGCGCGCCGACGAGGAACGTCCAGAACGTGACCGGCATTTTCTTCCGCAGGTTGCCCATTTGCCAGATGTCCTGCTCATGATGCATCCCGATGATGACCGAGCCGGCGCTCAAGAACAGCAGCGCCTTGAAAAAGGCGTGCGTGGTCAAATGAAACATCGCCGGTGTCGGGCCGCTCAAGCCCACGGCCATGACCATGTAGCCGAGTTGTGACAGAGTCGAGTAGGCGATGATGCGCTTGATGTCGTTTTGCTGGACAGCGATGAGCGCAGCGAGCAGTGATGTGAACCCGCCGATGTAGGCGATGACGTGCAAAGCTTCAGGCGTGTAAATCGAGACTGTCCGGCAAAGCATATAAACGCCAGCAGCAACCATTGTCGCCGCATGGATCAAAGCCGAAACGGGCGTCGGGCCTTCCATCGCATCCGGCAGCCAGACGTGCAACGGGAATTGCGCGGACTTGCCCATCGCACCACAGAAAATTAGGAGGCCAATAATTGTGAACGGAATTTTGTCGCCAAACCAGTCGCCATGCACTGTGGCATTGTCAATAATCGGCTTAACAAATTTGCTGGCTTGATCGAAATTCAAAAGATTCAACCCGCCTTGCGACCAAGCCCAAAGCATAATTATTCCGAGCAGAAATCCAAAGTCGCCGAGGCGGTTGGTGAAGAAGGCTTTTTTCGCTGCATCGGCCGCGCTGGGTTTTTCGAACCAGAACCCGATGAGCAGGTAACTGGACACACCGACGAGTTCCCAGAAGATGAACATTTCGATGAAATTGTTCGCCAGCACGATGCCGAGCATCGAGAAGGTGAACAGGCTCATGAACGCGAAGAAGCGCGCCTTGCTCCGGTCTTCGTCCATGTAGCCGTAGGAATAAATGTGGATCGCGCCGCCTACGCCGGTGACGATGAACATCATCATCTCGCTCAAGCGGTCGAGCTTCAGGCCGAAGTCAATGTTCAGGCCGCCGATGGACAGCCAGTTGATGGACGACTCAGCGGTGACCCAGCCGTTGGCCGCGATGAAGCCGACGGTGGAGATGAAGCCGATGACAATCGCGCCGATGGAAATGAGCGCGCTGACGTTGCGGTGTTTCAACGTGAACAGCGTGATGGCCGCCGCCGAGAAAATCGGCAGGAACAGCGTCAGCCACGGTAAAATTTCGTATTTCATCCGAAAATCTTTAGACAGAATTGACAGAATTTTCAGAATTCAATTCTGAAGATTCCGATTTTGTTAATTCTGTAAATTCTGTCTGCATTTCAAAGCTTCATGCTCGTCAAATCCTCAACGTGCGCGGACTGGCGTTTGCGGTAGAGCGCGACGATGAGCGCGAGGCCGACCGCCACTTCCGCCGCCGCCACGGTGATGATGAAAAACACCAGCACCTGGCCGTCGAGCTTGTTGTTGAACCGCGAAAAGGAGACGAGCGCGAGGTTGGCCGCGTTGAGCATCAGCTCCAGCGACATGTAAATCACCAGCAGATTGCGCCGCATGACCACGCCCAAGAGGCCAAGGGCGAACAACAAAAAGCTCACGGTCAAATAATGTTCCAAGCCTACATTCATAATTGCGGGAAGCAGATGGCAGATAGGAGTTGGGAGTTGGGGAACAGCGACGAGCGCAAAACCCTATCTACTATCTGCCATCTGCTATCTGCTAATTTCATTTCAAATCCTTTTTGCTCAACAAAATCACGCCAACCATCGCCACGAGCAACAGCACGGAGACAACTTCAAATGGCAGCACATATTGCTTGAAGAGCAACTGGCCGAGCGCGTTGGTTCCGCCTTCGAGTTGCGGCGCGGGTAGATTTGCGCCGGGATTGGTCGTTCTCAACGCCTTCAACGAAATCGCCACGATGGTGCCGACGGAAACCAGCCCGCCGAGCAGGCCGAAAAATTTGATCTTCCGCCGTTGTTCCTCCTTCAGATCCAGCAGCATGATGACGAACAGGAACAGCACGATGACCGCGCCGGCATAGACGATGATCTGAACGGCGGCGAGGAAGAACGCGTGCAGCAACACAAACAGCCCGGCCATCGAGATGATGGTCAGGACGAGAAACATCGCACTAGTGACCGGGCTGCGACTGAACGGATTGGCCACGACGAGCACGCCGCACAACAGCGTCAGCACTGCGAAGACGTAAAATAAAACATCTTCCACCGCGCCGCCGCTGATCAAATTGTTGATGGCTTCCATTGATGATTAAACTTTCACCGGGAAATTATCCTGCGCTTTCGCCTCTTCCAGTTTGTGTTTCCATTTCTGGATGCCGCCGTGCGTGCCACCGAGGGCGAGGAGCTTTTCTTTGTTGTAAATCATTTCGTCGCGGCTCTGGCCGGTAAGCGA
Source organism: uncultured Bifidobacteriaceae bacterium (assembly GCA_964475285.1). Lineage (GTDB taxonomy): Bacteria > Verrucomicrobiota > Verrucomicrobiia > Limisphaerales > UBA11358 > UBA11358. The sequence goes on from CAYYWB010000071.1 coordinate 7,118, forward strand.
ATAGTCTTTCAGCAGGAAAATCGCCTCTTCTGGGCAGACTTCCTGGCACAGGCCGCAATAAATGCAGCGAAGGAAATTGATTTCAAATTCCTCCGGCATTTTTTCCGCGTTCGGGCGGTCGGCAATTTGTCCCGCCGGGCCGGGTGGCGTGATGCGGATGGCCTTCGGCGGGCAGACAAATTCACAAAGCTGGCACGAGACGCATTTCGTGTTCCCGTCCTGGTCCTTCACCAGATAGGGCGCGCCGCGATAATCCGCCGGCACGGACCATTTCTGCTCCGGATATTCCATCGTCACCGTCTTGCCGCCGAACAGCGAGCCGAAGGCGTGGCGGAGCGTGACCTTCAATCCGCCGGCAATCGCCGGCAGATAAAGCCGCTCCCAAAATGTCAACGGTTTGCGATTAACTATCATTTCAATTTTTCAGACAGAATTAACAGAATTTTCAGAATTAAATTTTCGATTTTGTTCATTCTGTGAATTCTGTCTCAACTCTTCATCCATAAAATCACCGCCGTCACCAGAATGTTCGCCAGCGCCAGCGGCACAAACCGCCGCCAGCCCAGATCCATCAACTGGTCATACCGGAAACGCGGGAACATCCAGCGCACCCAGATGAACAGCACCATGAACAAAAGCATCTTCGCCAGAAAAACCAGAATTTGCACCAGCCCCATCGCCAGGCTCGCCGCCGGATGATCCAGCCCCCAGAACGGCAGCGTCCAGCCGCCGAAAAACAGCGTCACCATCATGCCCGACGACGCGATCATGTTGGAATATTCGGCGAGGAAAAACAGCGCGAATTTCATGGAGCTGTATTCCGTGTGATAGCCGCCGACCAGTTCCGTTTCCGCCTCCGGCAGATCGAACGGCAGCCGGTTCGTTTCCGCAAACGACGACACCAGGAAGATCACGAATGACACCGGAGCATACAAAATCAGCCAGCCGTGATCCGTCTGCCAGCCGATGATCCGGCTCAAATTCAAGTTGCCCGCGATCAGCAGCACCGGAATCACCGACATGCCCATCGAAATTTCGTAGGAAATCATCTGCGCGCTCGACCGGATGCCGCCGAGGAATGGATACTTTGAGTTTGCCGCGTAGCCCGCCAGCACGATGCCGTAAACGCCCAGCGACACGATGCCGAACGTGTAGAGGATGCCGACGTTCAGATCCGCAATGACCATTTTCTGCGCGCCGATTTGCGAGCCGAACGGAATCACCGCGACGACCAGCATCGCCGGGATGATGGACAACGCCGGCGCGAGCCAGAAATATACCTTTCGCACGCCCGCCGGCATGAAGTCTTCCTTCAAAAACGCTTTCAGACCGTCGGCCATCGGCTGGAAAAAACCAATCCGCGTCAGAAATGTTCCGACGAAGGGAATGTATCTGGCGAACGGTGGCGCGCAGCGGTTCGGCCCGACGCGGTCCTGAATCCACGCCGAGATTTTCCGCTCGGCCAGGACGGCATAAGCCACCATGGTCAGCACCGCGCCGATGACCACGGCGACCTTGACCACGCTAAAAATGATGAAATACCAGTTCATTCTAGATTGGCACCGTCACGCCCGTGTCGCCGAGTCCGGCCCACGTCAAACCGCTGAACGCGGGAACATCCTTCGCCATTGCGTTGAACAAACCTTCAATCGTCAGGAAACCGTCCTGGCCGGTGACGCTGTAAACCAGGTCATGCAAAAATTCCCATTCGGCGCGCGCGTCACCGGGTGGCTCGACAGCCTTCATGAATTTCTGGACGCGGCCTTTGGTGTTGGTGAACGTGCCGCGCTTTTCGGCATGTGTGCAGCCGGGCAAAAGATAATGCGCCAGCTTCGTTGTCGCGTTCGGCAGAATGTCGCTGACAACCAGCGTTTCCAATTTTGCCAGCAAATCCGTGCCGATGCCGTGCTTCGTCACGTCCTCGCCAAAAACGATGAGCGTCTTGATTTTGCCGCTCGAAATTCCGTTCGCGATTTGCGGGAGATTCGTGCCGACTTCGGTGAAACAAATGCCGGTGAACCGCGCGCCGTTTGTGTTCGGATTTTTGTCCGCGTTGACAAGCAGCTTGTCACCTTCGCCGACGCGCGCGACGGAATCGCTGACCGCGCCGAGCTTGGATTTCAGTTTTGAAATCAGCCAAAGCTCCTCGTTCGTCTGGCGAGCCGAGGCGATAATCGCGACGGAACCCGCCGGAGTCTTTTTTAGCTTGTCGGAAATTTCGTTGAGCACCGCCGTCCAGGTGGTTTTTTGTCCGCGCGCCAAAACATCCTTCAGCCGGTCTTGACGACCAATCCATTTGTAATTCAAACGTCCGCTGTCGCACATCCATGGGCCATTGACGGCATCATTCTCGCGCGGCGTGTAGCGCTGAATTTTCTCCTCACGCGAACCGATGATAACATTGCAACCTGTCGCGCAGCTTGTGCAAATGCTCTTGGTTTCCTTGAGGAACCAGACGCGCATCTTGAACCGGAAATCCTTCGAGGTGAGCGCGCCAACGGGGCAGATGTCCACCGTGTTCAGCGTGTAATTGTTGTCAAACGGCATTCCGGGAAAGGCCGAAATCGTGTTGTAGCTGCCTCGATTGATGATGCCCAGCGCGTCGTCGTGCGCAATGTCGCGGGTGAAGCGGATGCAGCGCGTGCAAAGGATGCAACGCTCGGCATCGAGCATGATGCGCGGTCCGAGGTCAACCGCCTTGGGCTTGTGAACTTTCGCCTCGACGAAGCGGCTCGCGCTCTGGCCGTAATCCACGGAATATTCCTGCAATTTGCATTCGCCAGCCTGGTCGCAAATCGGACAGTCAAGCGGATGATTGATGAGCAGCGATTCGAGCACGCCCTCGCGCATCTGTTTCACGCCGGGCGTCTTCGTGTAAATCTCCATGCCGGGCGAAATCGGCGTGGCGCAGGAAATCGCCGGACGCGGCATCTTGGCGATCTTGGGCGTGCCGTCGGGATTCAAAATCGGTTTGCGGTCCGGGCCGAGCGCGGGCATGCCATATTCCACGAGGCACATGCGGCAGTTGCCGACGACCGGCAGCTTCGGATGATAGCAATAATGTGGCACCTCCGTCTTCGCCAGCTCGCATGCCTGAATCATCGTGGTGGGAATCGGCTTGCCCGAAATCGGATCACGCATCGTCTTCGGCACTTCGATTTCACGACCATCCACCTTCACCTTGATCTTTTCGACCGGAGGCGCGGACTTGATTTCAGTTGTGGCGGCGGTTGACATGGCAATCAATGATGCGCTGCTGCGAGTTGTTTGGCTTCAGCCGGCGCGGCCACTTCTTTCGCGCGGCGCGCTTCATCGGCGGCGCCCTTCGCAACAAATTCGTCTTTGAACTTCGCGACAAAACTTTGCACGGGCCAGGAACAGGCTTCGCCGAACGCGCAAATCGTGCGGCCGCCGGGAATGTTATCGGCGATTTTCACGAGATAATCCGCGTCCTGCGCGCGGCCTTCGCCGTGCGTGAGACGGTGCAGCGTCTTGCTCATCCAAAGCGAACCTTCGCGGCACGGCGTGCATTGGCCGCAGCTTTCGTGCGCGTAAAATTCGGAGAGATTTGCCAGCGCCTCCACGATGTCGGTGGAATCATCCATCACGATGATCGCGCTCGAACCGCTCATCGAACCGGCTGCGGCCAGCGAATCAAAATCGTAGGGCAAATCCAGCATGTCGGTCTCGACCAGGATCTCTTTGCCCTCGGCGTCTTTTTTCTTGAGTTTGAATTTTTCGCCGGCCTTGAAAACTTTCGCGGACGAACCGCCGGGAATTACGGCTTTGAGTTTTCTGCCGTCGCGCAAACCGCCGCCGAATTTCGGGTCGTTGATGAGTTCACCGATCGTCGCCTTGCCGGTTTCGATTTCGTAGTAGCCGGGTTTCTTAACGTGGCCGCTCAAGCTGACGATGCGCGTGCCGGTGTTGTTCGGCGTGCCGAGCTTGGCAAATTCCGCGCCGCCCATCGCGACGATATGCTTTACGTTGCAGAGCGTCTCGACGTTGTTGACGATGGTCGGACACATCCACAGGCCGAGGATTGCCGGAAAATACGGCGGCTTGATGCGCGGATAGGGACGCTTGCCTTCGAGCGATTCGATGAGGCCGGTTTCCTCGCCGCAGATGTAGGCGCCCGCGCCGCGATGAACATGGATTTCCAGATCGTAACCGCTGCCCAAGATGTTTTTGCCGAGGAAATTCTTTGCGCGGGCTTCCTTGAGCGCCTGATTCAGAATCTTCGCGCCGTCAACCATTTCGCCGCGGATGTAGATGTAGGCGAGATGCACGTCGTTAGCAAAACAGGAAATGGCCATGCCTTCGATCAACTGGTGCGGGTCTTTATACATGATCTGCCGATCCTTGAACGTGCCCGGCTCGGATTCGTCGGCGTTGCAAATCAGGTAAATCGGCTTGCCGCTCTTGCGGTCAACGAAGCTCCATTTGAGACCGCAGGAAAAACCCGCGCCGCCGCGGCCGCGCAGGCCGGAAATCTTCACGTCATCACGGATTTGCTCCTGTGGCGATTTCTTTTTGCCGTCCGGCAAATCCTGCGGCGGCATGGCGAGCGCCTTCTTCAGATCCGCGTAGCCGCCATGGCGCAAATAGCATTCGATGTCGGGCGTGTAACCCGGCTCATCGGCATGCTTCAAAATCAGTTTGTATTCCTGCGCCATATTCAGCGTGACAAGTGACGAGTAACGAGTGACAAGCCGCAAAATGTGCGGCTTGACTGGGCGGCAAAAGCGTTTAGCCTGTCCAACGCTCCGGCTTGCCCGATGGTGTAACGGTAGCACAGCAGACTCTGGATCTGTTTGTCATGGTT